>JBFHVA010000126.1:0-10229 GCA_041589735.1 Gammaproteobacteria bacterium
CCTGTCCGGCGCCGGGTTCTGACGCTCAAACCCGAATCTATATCTTGATTTATTGTGCGAGAGTGCCTGGCCCGATGCGTTCGGCGGTTTCCCCTCCCCTCGCTACGAAGGGGGAGAGCGAAGCGAAGGGCCCGGCAGGGAGGGGGTGTAGACAAGGAGCTTTTAGCGAAATCGATCGGTGAACGCGCCACTGCGGCTTACGACGCCCTTGGTGAATCGAAGCCGCAAAGCTGAGCAATTTTCGAAAACGGCCTAGAACCTATCTCCAAATTGTTGTGCTTAGCCTGATAGCGTTAGAAGCAGTCTCAAAATGCTCATTTACTATCGTGTAAACTCCGCTTTGTCGCCTGTTTTTGCCTTGTCTTATCCAAGCTAGCTAATCCTGAGATAGGCTCTAGTAATGGAAGTCATACGCGCCTGGTTCCGGCGACATCTTTCAGACCCGCAGGTGATCGGGCTTGCGGTCGTTCTCCTCACGGGCTTCGCCATTATCTGGGTCGCCGGCAACATGCTGGCTCCAGTGCTTGCAAGCATCATCATTGCTTATCTGCTGGAAGGTCTGGTCGTCTACCTGGTGCGTGTGGGTTGTCCCAGATTCTTTGCCGTGCTGATCGTATTTTGCGCGTTCATGGCTTTCGTCGTGTTCATCATCTTCGGCCTCATGCCGCTGCTTTCCCGTCAGGCCACTCAGCTGATTCAGCAGCTGCCGGTGATGGTCGGCCGCGGCCAGGATCTGCTGATGACGCTGCCCGAACGCTATCCTCAGGTGTTCAGCGTGGAGCAGGTGCGTGAGCTCATCACCGCCATCCGCGCCGAGACCGTGGCGCTCGGTCAGCAGGTGGTCTCCCTGTCGCTGGCCTCGGTGGTCGGCATCATCACCTGGATCGTTTACCTCTTCCTGGTGCCGTTGATGGTGTTTTTCTTCATGAAGGACAAGCAGCGCATCATTGCCTGGATGACCGGCTTTCTTCCCAGGGACCGCAAGCTTCTCGCCGATGTGTGGCACGACGTGGACGACCAGATCGGCAACTACGTGCGCGGCAAGTTTGTGGAAATCATCATCGTCTGGATCGTGACCTATGTGACCTTCGCTATCCTGGGGCTGCAATTCTCGCTGCTGCTCGGCGTGGTCGTCGGTCTTTCCGTGCTGATCCCTTACATCGGCGCCATCGCGGTCACCATCCCCGTCGCCATCGTGGCCTACTTCCAGTGGGGCTTTAACGCCGACTTCGCCTGGGTGCTGGCGGCCTACAGCGTAATCCAGGTGCTGGATGGCAACGTGCTGGTGCCGCTCTTGTTCTCAGAAGCCGTGAACCTGCATCCGGTGGCGATTATCGCCGCCATCCTCATCTTCGGCGGCTTGTGGGGATTCTGGGGGATCTTCTTCGCCATACCGCTGGCCACTCTGGTGCAGGCGGTGCTCAAAGCGTGGCCGAAGGCCGAACAGATCAAGCCCCCCGACGCGCCCGTCGCGGCGGATTAAAAAATTCCAGTCGGTTCTCCCCTTAAAGACGTCGTCATTTCCGCGAAAGCGGGAATCCAGTAAACACAGACCTTAGAAGTTTCGCCCACAGGCGAAAGCTTGGCGTCCTTTGGCAGCGTGGCGACGGTATGAGGTTACCCCAAGACCCGGCGAGTCACGGAACGCAATGCGGCCACCGACGGGCCATTCAGCCCGCCTGACATTCGAACTCGGCCAGATTGGAAAGCGGACCATCAAGATACTGCTATCCAACAAATTCCCCATCAAGCGTGCACTTAGCGTCGAAACGCGCTTTTTCTGCTTCGCGCACGGTTTATTGACGCTTGTTTTCCAGCGCTTAAATATTTTTAATGCGCAGGCAGATAACGGGGTCGATGCGCGAACCTGATAGGGGAGAACTATGCAACCAACCGCGGAGACGCTCGCCGGAATCGAGTTATTCCAGAACCTCAACGCCGATGATCGCAGGGCCGTGGCCGGTCGCTGTGAGCTGCACCAGTTTTCGCCGAATCATGTCGTCGTTCACGAGCAGGATGAGACCAAGGACGTGTACTTCATCGTCAGCGGTCTCGTCCGCGCCACCATGTTTTCGGTCGCCGGAAAGGAAGTCGCGTTCCGGGATATGGGATCAGGTGATGTCTTTGGGGACCTGGCCGCCATAGATGACATGCCCCGCTCAGTCTCGGTTCTAACCCTTAAAGACTCCGTCATTCTTTCAATGTCCTCGGCGGCTTTCCGTGAGGTTATGGAGACCTACCCCCCGGTATCCCGCGCAGAGCTCAAAAGATTAACGGTGCTCGTCCGGCAGCTTTCCGATCGGGTTTTCGAATTCAGCGCCATGGGGGTAAGAAACCGTATTCACGCGGAGCTCCTGCGCCTGGCTAAAGAGCAACCTCAAAAAGATAACAGCGCGGAGATCAAGCCGGCACCGAAGCATGCGGACATCGCCAGCCGCATCAGCACCCACCGCGAAGCGGTAACGCGGGAACTCAACCATCTAGAACACGCAGGACTGATAGAGCGGCCTAGCGGGGCCATTGTCATACGGGATATGGCGCGACTCGCGGAGATGGTGAAGGAAGTCAAAGGCGCGTAGTTAGCTATCCAGGAGAGAATCCGGCCGACAGATGGGGCAGTCGGTCGCAAATCTTTTACACCGCATCATCTCGGATCAAGCGCTTCGAGCGGGCCCAGCGACGGTCAAATCCGCCGCCATCGGGCCAAGACCTCACCCGGCAACCCCCATTTCTTCCCGCCCGTGTGGCAATTGCCACAGGCTCGCCCGCACGAGCATGAAAAAATAGCCGTGACGCAATGTTTCCTGAGGCGCACGCTCATGGCCCGGCATCGATTCAGACTCAACAGCAGCTGGGAACAGCCCCCCTCTCGCAAGCCTGATTCCAGCGAGACCCAAAGCGACTACGATTTTCACGCCTTCTGTCTCGAAATCGTGGATGTGATCTGGGCTTGGGCTATCGCCGGCTGCGTGGCGCTGATGCTGTTGTTGATATTCTGATCTCTCCAGGCGCGCGTGAACGATTCAGATCCCTCACCACGTGGAGGACGAGTTGAAGGACATTCGTTATGCGAAATAAAACTTGTCGTAAGCGACCATCTGCGGCGGATTTAATCGAATGCAAGAAAAGCCCGCTGCAAGAGAAGGTTGCTCAAATCGAGACAGGAATTGCGTCCGGCGTCGACGCGGTCAATATCGAGCTTTCACAGTTATTTAAGTTATTCGAGCTCTTGCTGCGTCAGACGCATACTTCACCGGCGCTTCCTCGCCATCAATTTTTGACGTCGGCTCACGGGGATGACCGTGTTCGTACCAAACGCGGCATTTTGAAAGCGACCGGCCAAGTGCGGGAGCGAAAATCGAAGCGGTGTCGGAACATGAGGGAGAGGGCCTCGCCGCGAAAACCGCGGCTCGACCATGAATTGCATCGCCTGCACGCCTTCCTGCGTGGGGTGAGCGGAGGGAACGTGGACAGGCCCGGGAGGGTAGACAACGCGCCCGGATACTACGCCGTGTATTTCACCGATAAAGAGACCGGCCTCGAGGTCGAGTACGTGCATACCTCGAATCGGGGAGGCGAATCATGACCAGATTCAAGCGAAGCGAAGTTCTTTGGATTGTTCGTGGCATGCGGCTTGGAAAATGCCTTCTCTACTGCACGCGTACGCTCGGTCGGCATTTCAATGCAATTGTCCGACCGGATGAAGCAGACGTTGCCGACGGGCCGAATGAGCGTCCGCCCGTGCGACGCATGCCACCTTTAGACACGCGGCGGAAACAAATGGAGGGTTTGGCGGCATGCGAGGAGCGGCGTCCGCGCAAACAGATCCCGTCAACGGGGATACCCCGCGCTGACGCGTCGACAGATTCGACTCCACTAGGTCACTAATCGCTGAAGGGGTGCGCCACCCATTGGAGAGAAGTCTTGGCAGGGGTGCAACATTCAAGACAATGAGGAGGTAGCCATGAAGACGGCAACATCAGCTTATTTCGCGATGTACGGCGCGCTTGTCTGGCTGGCGGGCGCTTCCGCGCCTTTGGACGCTGCGGCCAAGCAAACGGTCGCCGAGATGAACCCTGCAGAGCTCCGAGCATTGTTTCACCAGCCCGAATTCAGCGTGCCCGACGGCCTTGGAGACTACAACGAGGATTACCGCTCGACCGCGTCAGCGGAGCACGAGGGTCGGAACGCCGGAATATCGACAGTCGCGGAGTCGAATATTGATTACTCCGCCGTCTGTACCACGCTAAAAGAGGCCCTCGACTACCCTCGAAGCCGCGCAGCGGCTTCCCGCCGTGTGTCCTTTGAGCCGCACTCGCTCATCGTGCGCTGGTACAACGCCAGCTGCACTCAGGGCGACCTTGTGGATAAGCCGAGTGCGAGCGGCGCCTCGGTGGATCCAGCAGAACTGAAAGCGCTGCGGCGTTATGTCTCTAGGAATCCCGAAGCGCCGATGAACGACTATTGAGCGCTCCGGACTTTCTCCGTCCTGCTGAAAATATTCTTTTAGAGGGCGTAATGGGTCGGAAGGCGGCGCGTCCGTGACGCCGCCTTCCGCTCAGTCGAGTTCGCGGTGACGGACGATAACGCTCTCGCGCTTGCCCCCCAGATGTTCAGCGATTCTGTCCACCAGGTAAACGGATCGGTGCTGACCCCCGGTGCAGCCGATAGCGATATTCAGGTAAGCGCGGTTGTCATGCTCGAAGGCCGGGATCCACTGGTCTAGAAAACCCTGGAGGCTCGCCAGCATCTTTGCCGCTTGCGGCTGATTTTCCAGATAACGCACCACCTCTTCGTCCTTGCCGGTGAGGGATCGCAGCGCGGGCTCCCAGTAGGGATTGGGCAGACAGCGGGCATCGAAAACCATGTCGGCATCCTGAGGCACGCCGTTTTTGTAGCCAAAGGACTGCAGCAATACCGAGAAGCTGTCGGGCGCGCTTTCGGAGAGGCGCTGTCGTACCAGATCCCTCAGCTGATAAAGATGGGTGTGGGTGGTGTCGATGACCACGTCCGCGCTCTCGCGAAGCGGCGCCAGCAGCGCGCGCTCACGGCTGATGGCTTCCGACAGCGTACAATCGTCGGACGTCAGCGGGTGCCTGCGGCGGGTCTCCTTGAAGCGGGTGATCAGCACGTTGTCCTCGGCTTCGAGGAAAATCACCTGGGGATGAATTCCGCCTTCCCGTAATTGCTTGATCACGTCGGAAAACTTCTCCAGGCCCCGCCCGGCGCCGCGGGCGTCCACCACCACGGCAACGTGACGCTCCCGGTCGGCGCCCGCAGCCCGCACCTGCTCCACCAGAGCCGGCAGCATGGTCATGGGGAGGTTGTCGACGCAGAAAAAGCCGAGATCTTCCAGCGCGCGCATGGCAATGCTTTTGCCGGCGCCGGAAAGACCGCTGATCAGGATCCAGTTCACGATTGGCGAGTATTCGTCAGACAGTGCTTACAGTAGATAGTAGATGGTAGGCGGTAGATGGGAAATGACAGCGCTTAAACCAGCCGCCCCATCTACCACCTACTCTCTATCATCTACAGCGCATCGATCGAACATCTGCCCGACGTTGAAGTCCACGGAAAAAATCAGCCGTAAGATAAGCCCTATTCCTCATCGCCGTGCATGAGGCGATTCTGGCGCTCGGCAAACTGGTGGGCGGCATCGTAGCCTTTCTTCAGCAGCAGATGATTGCGCACGGTGCACTCCACCAGCACCGAGAGGTTCCGGCCCGGCGCGACGGGAAGCGTGTACTCGGGCACAGGCACGTCAAGGATCTTGCGCATTCGGCGGAAACCTTCCAGACGCTCTTCCGGATTCAAGCCACCTTTGTCGAGCACCAGAAGCCGGACGATCAGGCCCAGGTTCCGATCGCGTTTGACCGAGCCGTCGCCGAACAGTTCGCGCACGTTGACGATGCCCAAGCCCCGAACCTCCATGAAGTCCTGCAGCTCCGGCGGGCAGCAGCCTTCGAGGATCCCCGGTGCGGTGAGATAGAACTCCGGACTGTCGTCGGCTACCAGGCGATGTCCCCGGCTGATGAGTTCCAGTGCGAGCTCGCTCTTGCCCAGGCCCGCCTCGCCGGTGATCAGCACGCCCACACCCATCACCTCGATAAATACGCCGTGAACCACGTGGCGGCGAGCGAAACGCCGGGCGATGTCATGCTGCAGCGCCTGCACTACGGTGTCGCTGGCGATTCGGGATGAAAGCACTGGCGTCCCGGACTCAGCCGCGGCGGCAATAATGCTCTTTGGTGCCTTGAGCCCGTCGGCGATGATGATCAAAGCGGGCTTTGCGCTGAACAGGCGCGCACCCACCGAGTTGGCGTCCGCGCTTTTGAGCGCTTCCAGGTACTTGGTTTCCGAAAGTCCGATAACCTGCACCTGGTGGGGTCGCACCAGGTTCATATGGCCGACCAGATTCGCCGGCCAGCTGGACGATTCTTCGGTGCGCAGCGCCTGGCTGCCCCCGGAACGCCCCGAGATCCATTCCAGCTCAAGCTCCTCGGCATGACGCGCATAAAGCGCGTCCACCGTGAGGTCGTGCACCTTCGAGTTCACCTTGGACTCCGTTGCAGCGCTTTAAACATCTTCAACGGCTCCGGATGGAGCCACCCGCTGGAATCTTGAATTCAGACCTTCGCCAGGAATCCGCAGAGCAGGCTGGACAGTTCCTCCGGCGTCGTCGCCGCGCGCACGGAGCGCACCGACTCTGGATCGCTGAAGGCTTCGGCAAGATTGGCAAGAATGTGCAGATGCTCGTCGGTGGACGCTTCGGGGACGATCAAGGCCACTATCAGATCCACCGGCTCGCTATCGGGCGCGTCAAAGTCCACCCCGCTTTTGAGCGTGAGCACCGCGCCCAACGCGGAATCCACCTGGGGCATGCGGCCGTGAGGGATGGCCACCCCCTTTCCCAGCCCGGTGCTGCCGAGCTTCTCCCGGGAGACCAGGCAGTTGAGCACGTCGCGGGCCGTAACCTCTTCCTGACCCTCGGCGATGAGTTCGCTCAGGACTTCCAGCGCTCGCTTCTTGCTGGTGATGTCCGCCTGGCACTGGGCGCGAGCCGGAATCAGAAGCTCCGTTTTGCTCATGATTTTTGGATCCGAAACGGCGGCGCGCGTTCCCTCGTCTTTCGAAGGCGCATCTGCCGGAGGGCCGGACCTTGACGCCTCCCCCGGATCCTCCCCGAGAATCAGCGCCCGACCCTTTCGCCCGCTAAGCCTGATTCGCTTGAGCGGCAGCATCCGGCCGAAACCCGATTTCTTGCCGTAAGGGATTATTCCTCCTGCAGGGCCTTGAGCCCGCCTTCGCTGCGACGGTGATCGGTCAGCTTTTCCTTGTGCCGCCGGATCTGACGATCGAGCTTGTCTGTCATTGCGTCGATGGCTGCGTACATATCCTCGTCAGTCGCATCCGCAAACAGAAGCCCACCGGAAACATGAATCGAGGCCTCTGCCTTTTGAATCTGCTTTTCCACCGTGAGCACCACGTGCGCATTGGTTACGTGGTCGTAGTGCCGCTCGAGCTTACTCAGTTTGTTTGCGACGTAATCACGCAACGGTTCGCTGATCTCGACATGGTGTCCACTCAAGTTTATTTGCATTGTCAGGCTCCTTTCGCTTCCCGTGCAGCCTGTGGGCTCGGGAGTCGGTGGAAACACGTTGGAGGGCTTGTCCCCGCTGGCGCGAAGTGGGGAATTTCCCGGGAAATACCTCCGCCTGGAGGCTTTTTGATGGTTATTAGGCATGAAATTCATGCGCGGGTTGTTTCAGGTAAGAGACTTGCGTTCGGTAGAGGAAGGTATCGCCATGGCTTCACGATATTTCGCAACCGTTCTTCTTGCAACCTTTACGCCCTGCTCCGACAGAATGGCGGCGAGCTTGCTGTCGCTCAAGGGCTTTAACGGGTTCTCGGCGGCAATGAGCTTTTTCAACAAAGCGCGAATCGCGGTGGAAGAGCATTCGGCACCGCTCTTGGTATAAACATGGCTTGAAAAGAAGTATTTGAGCTCGAAGATCCCCCGAGGGGTATGCATGTATTTCCGCGTGGTCACCCGGGAAATGGTCGACTCGTGCATCTCCACTTCCTGCGCGATGTCGTGGAGCACCATGGGCTTCATGGCCTCTTCCCCGTATTCGAGAAAGCCTTGCTGGCGTTCGACGATGGTCTTGGCAACCTTGAGCAAGGTGTCGTTGCGGCTCTTGAGGCTCTTTATGAACCAGCGCGCCTCCTGCAGGTGTGACTTCATACAGTCCTTGTCGGCGCCGCTTTCGGTGCCGCGCATGAGCCGCGCATAGTGCGAATTGACGCGAAGCCTCGGAAAAGCGTCGCTGTTCAGCTCCACGCGCCAGGCACCGTTTTGCTTACGCACGAACACGTCCGGAATCACGTACTCGGCGGGCGCCGCCTGGATCTGCGATCCGGGACGGGGGTTCAGGCTTTGAATCAGGTAGATAACCTGCTTCAAGGCGTCTTCGTCAAGCTTCATGACTTTCTTTAGCTGCCCGTAGTCCCGCGAGGCCAGAAGTTGAAGGTGTTCATCCACCAGGTGAACGGCCTCGTTTCGCCAGCGCTTTTCTTCCGGGAACTGCAGCAGCTGGCGCATTAGACATTCACGCAGGTCCCGCGCCCCAACGCCTACGGGATCGAAATTCTGTACCTGGTGAAGCACCGCCTCGATCTCGTCCAGCTCCACTTCGAGCTGCTGTGCGGCAAGACTTTCCTGCAGCTCCTCGATGCTCAGCCGCAAATACCCGTCGTCGTTTACGGCGTCGATAATGGCTGCGCCAATCGCGGCGTCGATTTCCGTAAACCGCATCAAACTCATCTGCCAGAAGAGATGATCCGCGAGCGTCTCCGTGGCGCTGCGCTGGAACTCGCCATCGGAAAAATCCGAGGACCCGGAGCCACTCGAATACGTGGGTATGCTGTCGTAGATGTCTTCCCAGGCGCTGTCCACCGGAAGATCGGTTGGGATGTCGACGTGCTCGGCGTTGGATTCCCGGTCGTGCCCGTTGCCCTCAGCAGTTCGAGACTCGGCCTCGTTTTCCTCTTCGTCCACTTCGAGCATTAAATTGGACTCGAGCGCTTCCTGAACCTCCGTATTGAGCTCCAGGGTCGACAACTGCAGCAGGCGGATCGCCTGCTGTAGCTGCGGGGTCATGGCCAGTTGTTGGCCCAGGCGGAGCTGTAGGGATTGTTTCACTGACGGGTCAATAATCGATCTTCTTATATGTATAGATTTTAGCAGGGTGGGAATTTTAAAGGGGCCGTTCGCGCCGAAAATGAGGTGTTAATCACACCTGTTCCCGCATAGAAACGGCTTCTTCTTCCCTGCCTAACCGCCTGAAGTTTGGCGGTCCGCCAAAGGCGGCACGCCATTCATCCGAGCGGGTGTCCGAAGCTTTCAGCGAAACTCGACCATAGATCGACATTTGCTGTCAAAGCCTGAAATCGTGCCCCAGATAGACTTCCCGCACCCGCTCGTCTTTGAGAATGGTCTCCGATCCGCCCTCGGCAATGATACGCCCGTCGTTGACGATGTAGGCACGGTCGCAGATCCCGAGGGTTTCCCGCACGTTGTGATCGGTAATCAGGACACCGATGCTGCGCTGACAGAGAAAGCGAATAATTCGCTGAATATCACTCACGGAAATCGGATCGACGCCGGCAAAAGGCTCGTCTAAGAGCATGAACCGGGGCTCCGCGGCCAGCGCCCGGGCGATCTCCACGCGCCGGCGCTCGCCGCCGGAAAGGGTGTCCCCGCGACTGTCACGCAAGTGTGAAATGTTGAGCTCGTCCATCAGCTTTTCCAACCGCCGCTTGCGCTCGGACAGCTTATACCCCGGGCGTGTCTCCAGGATCGCCATGATGTTCTGGGCCGCCGTCAGCTTGCGAAATACGGACGGTTCCTGGGGCAGGTAGCCGAGTCCGAGACGGGCGCGCTCGTGAATCGGCAAATCGGTGATGTCATCCCGGTTCAGATGCACGCGACCCGCGTCCGCGGGCACCAGCCCGGTAACCATGTAAAAGCTCGTTGTTTTTCCCGCGCCGTTGGGCCCGAGCAAGCCGACGACCTCGCCGCTGTTCACGGAAAAGCTGACGTCGTTAACCACGGACCGGGAGTTATATTTTTTGGCCAGACCGCGTGCGGTGAGAGTACTCATTCGTGTCGAGAATTGTTGAATTGTGTGAAACCGCGGGCTGCAACAGACGCGTGCACAGTTACGGAG
>JBFHVA010000127.1:0-10210 GCA_041589735.1 Gammaproteobacteria bacterium
CCGAAGCATCCTGCTTCAAATCATCATGGAGCAGGAAGAGGACGGTGAGCCCATCTTCAGCGAAGAAATTCTTTCCCAGATGATCCGCTTCTACGGCGATTCGCTTCAAGGCGCCATGACCAATTACTTCGAAAAGAGCTTCCGAATGTTTGTAGAGCAGCAGGAAGCCATGCGCACCCAGATGCAGAACATGATAGTCAACGATCCATTGAGCTACGTGCGCGATCTCACCGAAAAGAACATGTCCATGTGGCGCGACATCCAGGAAGGTTTCTTTCGCGCCGCTATGCCGAAAAGCCGGGAAAGCGACAAGGACCCCGACAAGGACTGAGGTCTACCCCCTCGGCCGTCGTCGGAAAGTCCCAGGGCACGATCTGCCTTGCTCAACTTGCTTCGGCGCGACATTCCTTTCTGCCGCCAGGCTTCGCGTCAACTGCGGTGAGCCCATAATTTGAGCGCTTTGGATCAGGTCAGATGTCTGGTCAAAGACCTCGCGTCGATCGACGGCACGGAGTTTTTTGTTATCTTAAGGTGACGTCGTGGACCTCGAATCTCAGACTTTCAGCCCTTCGCGTGAGTATTGGCAAGAGCTCTTACTCATCAAGGCAAATACAGTCCACCCCATTGCCAGGATATCAGTATGCAAATCAAGATAACCGTAGACGCCACGCCGGAAGAGGTGCGCCGATTTTTTGGATTACCGGACGTGGCGCCATTTCACGAAGAGATGATGAAACGCATTCAGGAAAAAATGAGAGCGGGGGACGCGGGGTTCGACCCCCTTACGCTGATGCAGCCGTATCTTGCCCCGAACATGAGCAATTTGGAGGCAATGCAGAAGGCCTTCTGGGAGTCCTTCGCCCCCGCATCCGGCGAAAAACCGTCCAAAAAATGAGCCTCGGCGGATCTTCGCCGCGCCTCGCATCCCGGGACTGGGCGTCAATCCTCTTTCAGACGCACCTTGTAATTGCCGCGCTCCTCGTCGTGCTCGAGCTCGATGAGCCCCATCTTGGCTACGCGATTCAAAAGATCTGAAAAACTTCTATAGCCAAAATAGCTTTCGTTGAATCCAGGATAAACGCGGCGCATGGTTTGCTTAACCAGAGATCCCCACAGCGGGTCGTAATCGCGCTGGAGTGAGCGAACAATCTCCAGCACCTTGTCGATGGCTTCCTGACCTTTTTCGTCTTTCTTCGGGCCCTTTTTTCGCGGCTTACTAGGCTGTTGGGCGGCGCGAATCAGGTCGTCGTAATAAATAAATTCGTCGCAATTGGATATGAGCAAATCCGAGGTAGAGCTCTTGACGCCGCAGCCTACAACTCTTTTTTCGTTTTCTTTGAGCTTTGACACCAGCGGTGAGAAATCACTGTCACCCGAGAGCAGAGCGAAGTAGTCGATGTGCTGCTTCGAATAGCAAAGATCCATCGCGTCCACCACCATATGGATATCTGCGCTGTTCTTGCCGCTGATCTTTCCTCTTGGTATATCCACCATTTCAATTCCGTGGGAGTGAAACTCACGCACCGCATTCCGATATTGGCCCCAGTCACAGTAGGCGCGCTTGTATACGATTCTCCCTTTTTCCAGCAGCCGCTTGAGCACCAACTCGATACGAAACTCCCCCCACTTGGTGTCCCGCACTCCCAGGGCCAGGTTTTCATAATCAACGAAAACTGCTATCAGCGGTTCGTCTGACATTTGGAAATCCTTTCAAGTAGATGCATTTTTTCGCCGCCGCTGGCACCCGGGCCTACGCCCGATCAGGTTAACGGTCGTCCTGGTCGATCGGCGGAGTATACGGGATCGCAACACGTGTCGCCGGTTTACAATAGTGTACGAGTTGAAAATCTGGCCGGGGCTTTCGCCCCCATGCGTCAGCTACCGGACCGCCCCGCGAGCCACCGCGCGATGTGGGGGGCTACGATCGTTTGGGCGCTTCTGCTCACGTAAATGCCGATGTGGCCACCCTCGAACTGCAGCTCGCTGTAGTCGGCACTGGCGACGTATTCCTTCAGCGCCCGGGATGCCGCCGGCGGTACGATGTGATCCATTGTCGCGTACACATTGAGCACGGGCATGGTGATGTTACTGAGATCGATCGGCCTGCCGCCAACGCTGAGGTCGCCCTTGACCAAGCCGTTTCTCTGAAAAAAATCACGGATGAACTCCTTGAAGGCCTCGCCCGCCTGGTCGGGGCTGTCGTGGATCCACTTCTCCATCCGCAAGAAGGTCCTGAGTCTGTCAGGACTGTCGATGCTGTCGATCATGTCCAGCATTTTACCGCCGCCGTTGCGAGCGGGCTTGAGGGATGCAAACAGCCAGTTGAGAAGGGAACCCGGTATATTGCCCAGGGTGTCGACCATAAGGTCGACATCTATGTCCCGCACCCATTTGCTCAACAAATTATCGGGCGTATGGAAATCAACCGGAGTGACCATGGTGATCAGGTTGCAAACTTTTTCGGGCTGCAGCGCGGCGTAGCAGATGCTGAAAGTTCCTCCCTGGCAAATTCCCAGCAGGTTGAGTCCACTGATGCCGTGCACCGAGAGGATCCGGTTCACGAAATCGTCCAGATAGCGGTTGATGTAATCATTCAGGGACAGCTGCCGGTCCTCGGCCTGCGGGTAACCCCAATCCACCAGATATACGTCCAGGCCGGCGTTCAGAAGACGCCGCACCATGGAGCGATCCGGTTCCAGATCGGTCATGTAAGGACGGTTGACCAAGGCATAGACAATGAGCACCGGAGTCGTGATGCTGGCCGGGGATCTGCGCTGGAAGCGGTATAGGGTGGCGCGGCCCGTTTGCGCCACCACGGACTTGGGCGTTGCGCCCACCTCAATCGGCCCCAGAGCGGGAAGCGCGCGGACGCCGGATTCCAGTCGAGCGCCCAACTCCGAAAGCTCGCGCATCGCCTGATTCAGCGCCGCCGTCGTCGGGCTCACGGCTTACCCGTTCTTCTGGCGTTGGAGATCTCCTTCCGCAGCCTGAACATCGCGTTGATGAAGGCCGCCTGAAGGGCGGCAAAGCTGTCCGTGGAAACCCTTTCCTGGTAAGCGTTTTCGGCTTCCTCCACCACCAGGTCGTGGAGTTGTCTGAAGTCGACAGGGGGGCTTGCGGCGAGTTTCTTTTGCAGACGCTGCGCCACCTCGCTGTTGATTTGCACGAATTCGTTCATATAAGCAGCGGCTGCGCGTTGATAGTCACTCGCCGCGCCGGACTGCGGTGATCCGCTTGCGCCGGCGTTTTCCACCAGGCTGGCTTCACAGGCGCGGCAAGCGTCGATAACCGGCTGCCAAAGCCCGAGTTTGTCCACCGATGGTGAATCCTTGGGCTGGGTAAACTGAGCCGGATTCGAGGCTGCGGCGGACTCTGTGAAGGTCCTGGCTGCCTGAGCGCAGGCCATGTCCACCAGGGCCTTGGACTGATCCAGCGTCGAGGTCATGGCGCGCTCCAGCTCCGGGGGCAGCGCTGCCGACTGCTGCCGCCACCAGCCGTCCACCAGCGCCGTCCACGCCCGGGCGGCCTCGGTCAGGTCGGGGGCAGCGGCGGAGTTGCCTGCGTCCGGCGCGTCTCCGGCCGCATGCTGCTGATTAGAACGGGGATGTTTTGATGACATGGGTAACTGAAACGCCGGTCGCGGTGCGTACTGGCGACCCGGCGATTCTAGCACCGCTGAGAGCGGGCGTCGGTCGCGGCGCCTCCTTGTGCCGCGATTTTCAGAGCGCGATAGGTTAACGAGGTTACTTGTTCGCGCGGTTCTCGATCAGATCGTCAACCACGGACGGATCGGCAAGCGTGGTTGTATCTCCAAGATTGTCGATCTCGTTGGCCGCGACTTTGCGAAGAATACGACGCATGATTTTGCCCGATCGCGTCTTCGGTAATCCGGGCGCCCACTGAATGATGTCCGGAGAAGCCGTTGGGCCAATCTCCTTGCGCACCAGCTTGACCAGTTCCTTGCGCAAATCGTCGCTGCCGTTGACGCCTGCCATCAAGGTGACGTAGGCGTAGATGCCCTGACCCTTGATGTCATGGGGATAACCGACCACCGCAGCTTCCGCGACTTTCTCGTGCAGAACCAGTGCGCTTTCTACCTCCGCCGTTCCGAGACGGTGACCGGAAACGTTGATCACGTCATCTACGCGTCCCGTGATCCAGTAGTACCCATCCTCGTCGCGGCGAGCGCCGTCGCCGGTGAAGTATTTCCCCTTATAGGTGGAGAAGTAGGTTTGCTTGAATCGCTCGTGGTCACCGTACACCGTGCGCATCTGACCCGGCCACGGTTTGCTGATGCAGAGATTTCCCTCGCAGGCGCCCTTGAGAACCTTGCCCTCGGCATCCACGATTTCAGGCACCACGCCGAAGAAGGGAACGGTGGCTGAGCCGGGCTTGAGCTTGGTGGCGCCGGGCAGCGGAGTGATCAGAATGCCGCCGGTCTCGGTCTGCCACCACGTGTCTACGATGGGGCAGCGCTCCTCGCCCACCACGCGGTAGTACCACTCCCAGGCCTCCGGATTGATGGGCTCGCCGACGGTCCCCAGCAGCCTGAGGCTCTTGCGGCTGGTCTTCTTCACCGGCTCGTCGCCCAGGCCCATGAGGGCCCGAATGGCGGTGGGTGCGGTGTAGAAGATATCGACCTTGTGCTTGTCACAGATCTGCCAGAAACGGCTGGCGTCCGGATAATTTGGAATTCCCGCAAATACCAGCGTAGTGGCGCCGTTGGCCAGCGGACCGTAAACGATATAAGAGTGACCGGTCACCCAGCCGACGTCGGCGGTACACCAGAAAACTTCGCCATCCTTATAGTCGAAGATGTACTTGTGGGTGATGGCGGCGTACAGCAGGTAGCCGCCGGAAGTGTGTAACACGCCCTTAGGTTTGCCGGTAGAGCCGGAGGTATAAAGAATGAACAAAGGATCTTCCGCGTCCATTTTCTCCGGCGGACAGTCCGCGGAAGCCTCTTCCATCAGCTCGTGATACCAGACGTCGCGCTTGCCATCGAACGGCACCTTGCCTCCGGTGCGATTTACCACGATGACCGTATGCACGTTGGGGCAGGACTGGAGGGCTTCATCGGCGTTTGCCTTCAGCGGCACCGCGCGGCCGCCGCGGGTGCCTTCGTCGGCGGTCACTACTACGCGGCAGTCAGAATCCAGGATCCGGTCCCTGAGCGAGGTGGGCGAGAAGCCTCCAAACACCACCGAATGAACGGCCCCGATGCGGGCGCAGGCGAGCATCGCCACCACGACCTCGGGCACCATGGGCATGTAAATGGAGACGCGGTCGCCCTTTTTTACTCCGCGGGATTTCAGAACGTTGGCAAATTTGCACACCTGCTCGTGCAGCTGGCGGTAGGTGATCTTTTCATCGTTTTTCGGGTCGTCGCCTTCCCAGAGCACCGCGACCTGATTACCGCGCTTTTCCAGATGCCGGTCCAGGCAGTTGTAGCTGACATTGAGCTTGGCGCCCTCGAACCACTTAATGTCCGCATCGTCGTAGTCGAACTCGCTGACCTTGTCCCACTTCTTGAACCAGGTCACGAATTCGTCGGCCTTATCGCTCCAGAAGCCGTCCGGATCGTCAACAGAGCGCTTGTACATCTCTTTGTATTTCTTCTCGTTGATGTATGCGCTTTTCGCGAACTCGGGCTTGACGTCGTAGACTTTTGATTCGGACATGGTCGTCTCCTTGATTCACTCGCCCCGGGACCTGGGGCTGTAATTTTTCTTCCGGGCTCGGTTTGCCGGGTACCCCCCGCTACGGAAGTATCAGGTTGTTCAGGACCGGGCTGTTACCGCCTTGACGCGTTGTCCGGCGCCCGGGTGACGTCCGGCGCGGCGTCTTTGAGTCGGCCGCCGACAATAATAATTTTATTTCGATAAATCAGTAATATACCGCGTTTGTGGACGAACTCGCTGAGTTCGCGGGGCCGCTTTTTTCGCGCGCTAACATAACAAGAGGCGCCTTCGCCGCCAACAGCGGCGTCAGCCCCGCTCGGTCGCGTTATTTTTCCGCCACGATATAGGCGATCCACGCCAGATCGGCCTCGCCCTTCTCGGTGGGCTCGAACTCCCCGTCTTCTTCTCCGTCCTCGTCGGTTCCCTGCCAATAGACGGTGGACCGGGTAAAGCCCGCTTCCTGCAAGATTTCGCGAAGTTCCGGCAGCGTCCACAGCCGCCAGCTGTAGGAGAAGGCGTTGCGCATCCGCGAACCATCGGGAAACTTGAAGTGAATATGACACAGGGTTTCGGCGGTAACGGGATTGAACTCGTCCTGGTCCCAGATGTAGGTGAAGCCGTCATATTTGGTTTCTTCTTCAACCTCTATGTAGGCCTCTGAGCCACCGAAGGCGTCGAGAAAGAGAACGCCGTCGTCCACCAGCGCATCGCGGACGCGACGAAAGTAAAACCGCATTAATGGCCGGTGTTTGAAAATCCAGTAGCTGAAATTCATTGCCAGGACAACGTCCACGGGTTCGTTTTGCACCTCGAGAACGTCTTCATTAATCAAGGTGAGCCGGCTGGCGGCGCTGCCGAGCTTGGAGACATTGTTCTCCCGGCCCCAGGCAAGGACGTCCGGGTCCAGGTCGACGCCTATGGCGTGGTTGGTGCGTCGGCGCCTCACCCACTCGCAGGAGGTGTTCGCAGTACCGCAGAAATCTTCGCGCAATATCCTCGCTTTGCGGTCCCTCAAGTCGGTGAAGGTTTCGTCGACGAAATCAATCTCCGCGTCGACGGCTTGCACAGACTTCTCATACAGAACGTGCTTGTCCGCCCGCTCCGCCATGCTGGGACCTTTCTTCTTTCCCTTTTTGCGAGATTTATCCTGTATGCTCCTTTTTGACATCAGCTCCTGTCCTTCGTCCGAATAAACAAATATGTGTGACCGAAGCCCGAACTTTCAGGCGCCGGGCCGCTTTGCGAGCATGGATTATTCCGAGCTACTAGGCGCGCGGACGCGATGCTCGCATATCCGGCGCTGCAATGCTTCGCCCGCGAAAAACGCTCGTCTCTTTACACTCGGCCCGACATCGTCCGAGAGAACCGCGAGCCTGAGGTACCGAATTGTGCGTAGATTTACCCATCCGAGGGTAACGGGTAAAGCCTTGAGTGTGGTCAATCTCGATTCCAGCCCGGGGTAAGCGATGAAAGATTCTCAAGAAAACCAGTCGCCGGGGCAGCGATTTCGCGCTGCCCTAAATGCCGAACGGCCGCTTCAGGTTGTGGGAGCCATAAATGCATACGCCGCGATGCTGGCTGAACAAAGCGGCTTTCGTGCTATTTATCTTTCCGGGGCCGGGGTGGCCAATGCCTCCTACGGTCTGCCGGACCTCGGCATGACCACGCTGAACGACGTTCTAGAAGACGTTCGCAGAATTACCTCCGCCTGTCCGCTGCCGCTCCTGGTGGACGCGGATACGGGCTTCGGACCGGCATTCATGGTGGGCCGAACGGTGGCCCAGCTGACTGCCTCCGGCGCCGCTGGAATGCACATCGAAGATCAGGTACAGGCGAAGCGCTGCGGACACCGGCCAGGCAAAGCGCTGGTGTCCGCGGTCGAGATGACGGACAGAATCAAGGCGGCGGTGGACGCCCGCCGGGATCGTGATTTCGTGATCATGGCCCGCACGGATGCTGTCGCCAGCGAAGGCCTGGATGCGGCCATCGGCCGTGCTCTGGACTACGTCGAGGCGGGTGCCGACATGATATTCGCCGAAGCGGTTACCTCGCTGAATGACTATCGCGCTTTCACCGCCGGCATCAACGTTCCGGTGCTGGCCAACATTACCGAGTTCGGAAAAACACCGCTTTTCAGCGTTGACGAGCTGCGGGATGCGGGCCTGCGTCTGGTGCTCTATCCGGTGTCCGCGTTTCGGGCCATGAGCAAAGCAGCGCTGCGAGTCTACGGCACCATTCGCCGCGCCGGCACCCAGAAAGATGTGGTCGGGACCATGCAGACCCGGGAACAGCTCTACCAGGTGCTCGGCTATCACGAGTACGAGCGAAAGCTCGACACCTTGTTTGCGTCCGCCGATGCGGCTGGCGAAGACGCGGGGTGATGCGCGAGCGGTGGTTGGCACATTGATCGATCAACGGGCAAATGAGCATGCCGAATCTTCGCTGACGCCGATCTCGCGATTCGCGCGCGCAGACGGGTCGGAGATTGCTTACGCCTACACGCAGGGAGCCCCGCCGACGGTGGTGTTTTTCAGCGGCTATGCCTCGGACATGAGCGGGATCAAGGCGCAATTTCTCGAGGCCCGGCAAAAATCCCGCGGCCGCGCGTTTCTGCGCTTCGACTACCAGGGGCATGGAGAGTCCAGCGGCTCGTTCACTGACGGCAGCATCGGTCTGTGGAGCGAAG
Organism: Gammaproteobacteria bacterium; assembly: GCA_041589735.1. GTDB lineage: Bacteria > Pseudomonadota > Gammaproteobacteria > HK1 > HK1 > CAMYJH01. The sequence continues at coordinate 8,368 of JBFHVA010000127.1, forward strand.
ACGCCCGCGCGCTGATCGAGCACGTATCCACGGGCCCGCTCGTACTGGTGGGTTCCAGCATGGGTGCTTGGATCATGCTTATCGTCGCGCTCGCGCTCAAAGATCGCGTGGCCGCGCTACTGGGCATTGCCTCGGCGCCGGATTTCAGCGAGGACTTGATCTTTCCAGGGCTGAAGCCAGAGCAGCAGAAATTACTCCAGAAAAGCGGGCTGCTCCGTCTACCCTCGCGCTACAGCGACGAGCCCCAGTTAGTTACCCGCCATTTTCTCGAAGAAGGCCGTCGCCATCTGCTGCTGCGTTCCGACATCGAGCTCGAGTGTCCGGTTCATCTGCTGCACGGACTCGAGGACCGGGATGTGCCATGGCATACGTCGGTGAAGCTCGCCAAGGCGCTTCGATCCCGCGATGCGCAGGTGACGCTGATCAAGGGCGGCGACCACCGCCTGTCGACGCCGCCCGATCTGGCGAACATTGACCAGGCGCTGGAATTGCTGATTTCCCGTTTGTCGTCGAAGGGGCAACGGTGAACCAGCTCGGCTTGCTTCGGCAACGGCGTTTCTCAGCCCTTTTTACCACCCAGTTTCTCGGTGCGTTCAACGACAACGTATACAAGAACGCGCTGATTATCTTCATTACCTTCGAGGCGGCGCGGGACGCCGCGGCTCGGGCGATGCTGGTCACCATCAGCGCGGGCGTATTCATTCTTCCCTTCGTACTGTTTTCGGCCTGGGGGGGGCAGATCGCGGACAAGCTCGAAAAATCGGGGCTCATTAGAAGCATCAAGCTTGCCGAAATCGGCATCATGCTGCTCGCCGCGATCGCTTTCGCGCTGGGCAGCATCGCCATGCTGATCGCGCTGCTATTTCTAATGGGAGCGCAGTCAGCCTTCTTCGGTCCGCTCAAGTACGGAATACTTCCGCAGCTCCTTAACAAGACCGAGCTCGTCGCCGGGAACGGGCTGATCCAGATGGCCACCTTCGCGGCCATTCTTGTCGGCATGATCCTGGGCGGAAAGCTTGCCGCCATTCCTGAGGGCGGCGCGTTTGTGGTTGGAGCTACGGTCATCGCCTTGGCGTTGCTCGGGTGGCTCTCGAGCCTGGGTATTCCCCGGGCCGGCGCGGCGGCGCCGGCGCTTCGCGTCGACCGGGGCCCGTGGCCCTCGATGTTTACGGGCATGACTTATGCCCGCGAGACGTCCGGGGTCTTAGCCGCCATTCTCGGGGTTTCGTGGTTCTGGTTTCTGGGCGCCACCTTCCTGCAGCTTCTGCCCGCCTACGGCCGGGATACGCTCAATGGAAATCCTGACGTCATAATCTTGCTGCTAACCTGCTTTACCATTGGCATCGGCGTTGGCGCGCTGATATGCGCCCGGCTTTCGGGAAAGAAAATCAATCTTCGCCTGGTTCCAGTGGGCGCAATCGGCATGACGGTATTCGGCCTCGGTCCGCTGTTCTTTCTCGGCAGTCCGCAGGAGTCCGGCGGTGCGCTTCAAGGAGTCGCGGAGGTTCTGGCGAATCCCGGGAATCGGGCCGCCATCGCGAGCTTCATTGGCCTGGCGGTTTCCGGCGGCGTGTTCATCGTGCCGCTCTATACCTACGTGCAGGCCAACAGCGCGCTTTCCAGGCGCTCCCGGGTGATCGCGGCAAACAACATTATCAACTCATTGTTCATGGTGGTGTCTTCGCTCCTCACCCTTGGCGCGCTCGGTGCTGGGTTGTCAATTCCGCAAATCTTTGCCGGGGTGGCCGCGTTGAATCTTATCTATACCCTGATCGTCATCCGCGCGCTGACGCGGTTTGAGTTACGAAACGCCCCGGTTCAGAGTCCGTCGCAGACCTGAAGC
>JBFHVA010000128.1:0-10184 GCA_041589735.1 Gammaproteobacteria bacterium
CTGAAAGCCGCGCGCCGGCTGCTGGCTCCGAACGGCAAAGTGCTGATCCGTATTCCGGTGGCAGGAAGCTACGCCTGGCGCCGCTACGGCGAGAACTGGGTGTCACTGGACCCGCCCCGCCACTTATGGCTGCCCACGGTCGAGGGCATGCACAGACTCGCCGGCGCGAACGGTTTTTCTCTGGCTCGCGCCCGCCATGATTCGACCCCGCTGCAGTTCATCGGAAGCGAGCTCTATCAGCGCAACATTCCGCTGAACGCGTCGCGAAAGGAGAAAAATATTTTTGATACCAAATCCATGCGCCGGTTCGAGGACGCGGCGCGGCGTCTCAACGAGGACGCGGACGGCGACATGGCAGTGTTCGTGCTCGTCGCCGACTGAGCCGGCACAATTTTCTGCTCGAGAATACCAAGGACCGTCATTTCCCTTTGCGCCGTTTTCGCGGCGCTGCCAGTGCGGCGGCGCGCGCTTTTTTTGCCCAGCGCAGAAGCTCGTCCGGATCCTCTACGATCTCTTCGGGTACCTCGTAGTAGGACATGATGGTGGCGCGATCCTTGTAAGGCATGAAGGGTTTGGAGCCCGCAGCCTCGTAGTCAGCGCGGTTCGAATCATCCACTTTGAAATAAAGTGTTCCGGATCCCGGCGAGATGAGGGCGCAAAAGATGTCGTCGATGTAGATCCCGACGCCGCCGAACATGCGTCTTGCGCTCACCGCGCCGGCGGGGCTGAGTTGTTCGACGATGTAAGTTTCCAGCTCTTTGGAAACGGACACGATGATTGCCGTACTGGCAAAGTTCAGCGGGCGACGAAGGGATTCGGGAGCAGGACGGTAGGCCTCGATTCAGGGTGATGCCGGCCGCGTTCTCGGTCATGCGGACCCGCGCGCAGCGCTGACGGATGGGCGTCCGCAAGCTCCAGCCGGACCACGCACCAGGCGCCGGTGCAGGCGAAGAACAGCGCGTTCAGGAGAAAAAGTCCGCAGCCCAAGCCGAGCTCATAGCCGACCACGAAGCCGACCCAGAACATGACAAAGAAGGCGCCGACGCCGAGCATCGGGTAGAGGGTCTTTTCCCCGCCGGTCATGGGCAATTCTCCCCTGAATTTGTGGACTTTTGTCTAAGCTGAGAATACGCCGAGTCGGTAGCGGTTGAAAGCCGGGCCAGGTATCGAATGCCGTAGCCGGAGGTGATGACGGGGCCGACTTTCGCTATCTTGGCGGGCTCAGGCGAATACTGGTCTGCTTGCGCCGAATCGAGCCCGGGAACCTGTGGCGGCTTCCGGGGACCAAATTCGCAACGGGTTAAAGAGATGTGGAGTGAATGTGATGCATAAAAGCCTTAAGTCATGGCCGTTGTTGGCGGCGCTCGCTGTCGGGGTGGCGGCTCTCACGGGCTGCACCGCGGGTCCAGGCGGTAAGCTGAGCGCCGCCGAATACGAAGCGCTTAAGGCGCAGATCAAGGAAGAAGTCCTGAGCGAGCTCAGGCAGGACGGCGGGCTGGACGCGGTCGTGGATGCCGGGATCTCCCGCTACGTGGAGCGGCAGCGCCAGGCGCGGGCCGAAGCCGAGGCGCGGGAGCAGCAGGACGCGGCGGCCCTGGCGAAGAATGTTCGTAGGGTCTCCGCTGAGCGGGACCATATTTACGGCAATCCGGACGCGGTCGTGTCGCTGATTGAGTATTCGGACTTCGAATGTCCTTTCTGCAAGCGTTTTCACATCACGGCGAAAGAGATTGTCGATGCCTATGACGGCAGGGTGAACTGGGTCTACCGGCACTTTCCCCTGGCCTTTCACAATCCCGGCGCGCAGCTTCAGGCGGAGGCTTCCGAGTGCGCCGCCGCGTTGGGTGGCAACGACGCATTCTGGAAGTACAGCGACACGATTTACGAGCGCACCACCTCCAACGGCGAGGGCTTTCCCGTCGATGGGCTCATTCCACTCGCCCGGGAGATTGGTCTCGACGGAGATGCCTTCGGCAATTGCCTGAAAGAGCGCCGCTACGCGAAGCGGGTGGAAGAGGACTTCGAGGAAGGTGTGCGCATCGGGATCCGCGGCACGCCGGGCAACATTCTGTTGAACAATGAGTCCGGGACCGTTATTCCGCGGCCGGGGGCGGCGCCGTTCGATACACTGAAGCAGATCATCGATCGTCTGCTCGAGGACGAGCCAGCATCATGAATCGAGCAGCCTTGAGCGGCCGAGGCGCGATCACACACCGGTGTTCTCAATGAGAGTGCGTTCGTGGAGCGTGGTGTTGCCGCTGGTGGCGGCCGCCGCCGCCATGGCGGGGATTTACGCTTATCATCGCCTGGCGCAAACCCAGTTGGAATCCACCGTAACGGTGCGTCCCGGTACTCCGGCGGCCATTGCGAGGTCCAGCGGGGAATTCAGCTTCAACGCCTACGAGACGCCGCGCGAGCTTCCGGAAGTGACATTTATTAATGAAACCGGCGACACCGAGTCGCTGTCGGATTTCAAGGACAAGGTGGTGCTGCTCAATCTCTGGGCCACCTGGTGCGTGCCCTGCCGTGAAGAGATGCCGACACTGGACCGCCTGGAAGCGACATTTGCAGATGAGAATTTCCAGGTGCTGGCGTTGTCGCTTGATCAGGAAGGACCGGTGGTGGTGAAAGATTTCTATAAAGAGCTTGGTCTCGAGCACCTTGGCATCTACGTGGACGACCGATTGCGTGCCCCTTCGCTGCTCCGCGTCATCGGAATTCCGGCCACGCTGCTGATCGACAGAAACGGCCGCGAGATCGGCCGAAAGCTGGGCCCGGCCGAATGGGACAGCCCGGAAGTGATTTCCGAGATCCGTCGCCACGTAAACGGTGTGGGTGACTGATGCGGCTGAATATAGTTGAACAATTGTGTTTGGCGCTGACGGGTGCCTTGTTCGTTATGGGGCAAGCCGCCTTCGCTCACAACGTCGGAGAGATTGAGAAGCACATCAAGGAGTCGGAGCCCTACACCCAGCTCGTCGACAAACCTGCCCCGGGTTTCAATCTGCAGACCGCGGACGGGCAAGGGCTTTCGCTAAATGACTTTGGCGGCAAGCCCGTGGTGCTCTATTTTCTCTACGCGCGCTGTAAAGACGAGTGCCCCCTGCACAGTCTCAAAATCAAGCAGGTTCAAGACCAGGTCGCGGAGGCCGGGCTCAAAGATCAGATTCAATTTGTCGCCGTCGCTACCGACACAGAAGACGCTAAGCAAACCGCTGAACTGATGCGGCAGCACCCGAAGCGCTACGGCCTCGATTCCGCCAACTGGACCTTCCTCTTCGGCGGTTCCGGGCGGGAGAGCGCGGGCAGGGAGCTGGCTCGCGCCTATACGCTCGAATTCACCCCCGCCGGCGAGGGTGTCCAGATTCACGGTGTCGTGACCCATCTCATCGACCCGCAAGGTCGGATGCGGGCCCGTTATCATGGTCTCAATTTCGATAGCGTAAGCCTGTTGAGCTATGCCGCCGCGCTGGTGCACGGCGAGCACGCAGCGGCAACGGGCCCGGGCTCTGCCCCGGCAATGAACTCATTGACCGTGAGGGACTGGGTGCTCTCGGCGCTGGGTATTGTCTGTCTGGCGCTGCTGCTGTGGGCCGCCTGGACTTACCTGGTAAAGGGCTCGCGGGGCGCAAAGGCGGCTTCCCAAGACCCATGATCGCGCGAGACGAGTCCAGCTGGCGGCGCTGTCGCCACCGGTTTTAACTCATGCTCGAGATATCCGGAATCGGCGTGCTCACGGCGTTTGCCGCCGGGATGATCTCGTTTTTGTCACCGTGCGTGCTGCCGCTGGTTCCTGCATACATCTCATACGTCACTGGCAAATCTGTCGGCGAAGATCAGACAATGCAGCCGCTGCTGCCCATGCTTTGGACCAGCTTGCTGTTCGTGGCCGGCTTCTCACTGGTGTTCGTGACCTTAGGCGCGGGCGCTTCGGCGCTGGGCCAGCTGCTGCTCAAGTACAAAAACGAGGCGACCGTGATCGGGGGGATTATCGTCCTCGTATTCGGCCTGTTCATGGCCGGAGCACTGAAACTCTCATGGCTGGGCCGTGACCTGAGATTTCAGGGGGTGATTAATCGCGGCTCCCCTTATGCGGCCTTTGGTCTGGGTCTCGCTTTTGCGTTCGGCTGGACGCCTTGTATCGGACCCGTGCTCGGAGCCATTTTGACGCTGTCCACCGTGTCGCCTGAAATCGGCGGCGGTGTGGCCCTGCTGGCTATTTATTCTCTGGGGCTCGGGGTTCCTTTTATAGCGGCGGCGCTCTTTACCGGCGCGTTCGTATCGCGCATGGGCGCGATGAGGAAAGTCGGCGTGCCGCTTCAGGTCGGTGCGGGGATTATTCTGATCCTCATGGGGATCGCCATGATCACCGGTTACCTGACGACGTTCTCCTACTGGCTGCTGCGCACTTTCCCGGTCTTCTCGCAGATCGGTTAAGGCGTAAGTGCCCTCAGTTCGGCGTTACTTCGGCGGCGGGAGTCTGATTTTCGGCCCTGAATTTTACCAGCTCCTCCAGCAGCAGCTTGCCCGCGGGCTTGCCTGAGAAGGCGTCCAGCATCACGCACCCGCTGGCCTCATCGAAATTGTACAGCCGCTCTTTGGGCCAATTCTCGTCGGTGCGTACTTTTAACGCGACGACAATGATGCGCGATCGTCGTCCGTGGTATCCGCTGGCTTCTGCGAGCTGCATGGACTCCATGCGGTCCCAGGGAATGAGCTGGCCTCGCTCCAGTGCAACGCCGGCGCGCATGTACTGTACGACTCCGTCGCGGGTGGCTTCGAATATCCGCGCAGGACGGACGATCTGCTTGATACCTACGATGGTGGTGACGAGAGAGATGAGGAAAAGGATCCAGAGCACCACCTTGAAAGCCACGTGAAGCTCATCGGGAAAGACGAGCTTGAAAAACAGACCATCCAGCGCAATCAGCAATAAGCCCGCGCCGACTATCAGAACCGAGACCGCAACCACCGGGCGCACGCGGACGGTCAACAATGTGCTCAATTCACTGCTGGTCAAACCCTTTTCCCCTCATTCTGCGAAATTGGTCGATTCAGGCGTCTACGAAGTCCGCGCGCCTAAAACAATAATAGACATGCCCGTCAGGGTTACTAGGGAACCTGTGATATCCCATGACGTGGGCCGAACCCCGTTGACGGCCCAAAGCCAGGCGATGGCCACAGTCACGTAGACGCCGCCGTAAGCCGCATATACCCGGCCCGCGGCGGTTGGGTGCAGACTGAGCAGCCAGACGAAGATCGCCAGGCTGAGCGCCGCCGGCACCAGGAGCCAGTCGGTGTAGCCGTGTCGTAGCCAGAGATAGGGGGAGATAGCAGCCGAGGATCTCCGCAACTGCGGTAAGAATGAACAGTCCGGCGGCCTTGAACAGGAACATGATCGTCGCCTCTGGTGTGTTTACGGAAATCCAGGTGGTCGCGCCGCGCCGCGAGGTGGCGTCAGGGCTGGCGCCGCTCGCTGCGCTTCAGCGTTGCGATCAGCCACGCGGTGGCGGCGCCGGCTAGAAATACAATCAACAGCATGACGGCGCGCGGCATCTGCACCGTCCAGAGCAGGAAATTCACCTGCACCGTCTCCAGGTTCTGGATCACGAAGATGAGGGCAATAATGCCGATGGCGTAGGCGAGAATGAGCTTGAGATTCATGGGTGTACCGACCTTTTACTCAGAATTGCGGGAATTGAATCCTGGACTGTTGGACGGATTCATACCACGGTCAAGTCCCTCGGGTATTCGGTGGCACACTCGCTACCTGCTTCAGTGATGATGATCGTGTCGCCGACTCGGGCGCCGAATTCTCCCGCTAAGGTAATACCGCCGTCGACGGCGAATACCATCCCTGGCTCGAGCACGGTCTTGTCACCGGTTTTGAGCTCTGGCTTTTCCAGCGAGGAGTAACCGATGGCGCGCCCGGTGCGGTAGGCGTTTTCGAATCCGTGCTTACGGTAGACCTCGAGCGCCTCGAAGTGAACCTCCTCGGCGGTCACCCCTGGTCGCATGGCGCAAACGGCGGCGCGCTGCGCCTCCACGGCGGCTTCGTAAACATGCGCCTGCCGGTCGCTGACGCTGGCGACGAAATATTCCCGGTCATAACCGAGCTTCAGCTGCTTGAAGTGAGCGATGCAGCAAAAGCACATGTAGACGGGATCGCCCCGTTTTAACCGTCGCACCGTGGGATGCCGGTGGGTCATGCTGGTGAAGTGTGCGGAATTGAGCACCTGCAGGTTATGGATCACCGGTGTCATGAATGAATCGGGGTCCTCGGCGCCGATGATCTCGGCGGCCTTGCGGGTGCCGGCGTTCATGCAGGCGAGGCAGACCTCGTACTCGGGCACGCCTTCGGCAATGGTGTTCTTGCCCGCATCGCCCATGGCAACCGCGACCTGTCCAGCCTGGCGCACCTGCACGAGCTCTTCTGCAGATTTGACCATGCGAAGCGAGGACAGCGTCGGGCTCAAGTCCGCCAGCCGGCCGTCATCGAGATGGGCGCGCAGAAATTCGGTCACCAAGGCCGGACAGTGAAAGCGCTCAAAGCCGATCTTTCCCTTCGTCTGGCTCAGGATCTCGAGCAGAGCATCTCGCCATTCGCCGCCGACCCCGTCGGAATAGCCGCGCACATCGGGTACCCATGTGAGTGCCCGCGCCATCTCCGTTTCCATCTCCGCGGTGATGAGGGTGGCGTCCCCTGACCGGGTGACCACGGCCATTGTCGGCCTGCCGAACTCGACGCCCAGATCGCCCCAGTGGGCGGTGAAGTAGTAGACGGAGTCCGGATGGGCAAGCAGCGCGAGGTCGAGATTCTGATCCTCGAGCTGCTGCTGAAGCCTGGCGGTGCGCTTCTGGAACAGATCACTCATATGCTCGATCCCTTTATTAATGATTAAATGGTGCCTGGCACTAATTAATCTGAAAAATGGTGCCTGGCACTTTTTTTGAGTTGTCGGAGGCCCGCGACGGATGAGCAAGCTCCCGGAGCAGAAACTTTACATCGACGGAGGCTACGTCGAAGCGCGAAGCGGCGAAAGCTTCGAAACGCTCAATCCCGCCACCGGCGAGGCTCTATGCGAGGTTCAGCAGGCGGGAGCAGAGGATGTGGAACTGGCGGTCGAGAGCGCGCAACGAGGCTTCGAAACCTGGTCGGCCATGAGCGGAGCGGCGCGGGGCCGCGTTCTCAACCGCGCCGCGGCGCTGCTGCGTGAGCGCAACGAAGAGCTGGCCCGGCTGGAGGTGCTGGACACCGGCAAGCCGATTCAGGAAGCGGTGGCGGTGGACGTGCTCTCGGGCGCGGACTGCGTCGAATATTTCGCCGGACTTGCCGCCGGCATCCACGGTGAGCATTTCGATTTGGGCGGTTCCTTTGCCTACACCCGAAGGGAACCGCTTGGCATTTGTGCCGGCATCGGCGCCTGGAACTATCCAATCCAGATCGCCTGCTGGAAATCCGGGCCCGCGCTCGCCTGCGGCAACTCTATGATCTTCAAGCCTGCCGAGCTCACGCCGCTGACCGCAGCCCGCCTGGCCGAAATCTACACCGAAGCCGGGGTCCCGGACGGCGTTTTCAATGTGGTTCAGGGGGACGGGCGCACGGGACAGCTGCTGAGCCGGCATTCCGGCATCGCGAAAGTGTCGCTCACCGGCGAGGTGGGCACCGGCAAGCGGGTCATGGTCGACGCGGCCAACACTCTCAAGCACGTCACCCTCGAGCTGGGCGGCAAGTCTCCGCTGATTATTTTTGCCGACGCCGAAATCGACAACGCGGTCTCGGCGGCGATGATGGCGAACTTCTACACCCAGGGCGAGATCTGCTCCAACGGCACCCGGGTGTTCGTCGAGAAGCGTATCCACAATCAGTTTCTTGACGCGCTGCTCACCCGTACGCGCAAGATGCGCATCGGCGATCCCATGGATCCGGAAACCCAGGTGGGCGCGCTGATCTCGAAGCAGCACATGGAAAAGGTGCTGGGGTACATCGAAGCGGGCAAGGCCGCAGGGGCGCAGCTGCTTTGCGGCGGCGGGCGTCCCGACGATCCGGCCCTCGCCGGCGGTAACTTCGTCGAGCCCGCCATTTTCGACGCCTGCAGCGATGACATGAAGATCGTCCGGGAGGAGATATTCGGGCCGGTGATGGCAGTGCTCACCTTCGATGACGAGGACGAAGTCGTCGCCCGCGCCAACGACACCGAGTTCGGTCTCGCCGCCGGCGTCTTCACCCGCGACCTCCAGCGGGCCCACCGGGTGGTGGCGAAACTCCAGGCCGGGACCTGCTGGATCAATAATTACAACATTACTCCCATCGAGATGCCCTTCGGCGGCTACAAGCAGTCCGGCATTGGACGCGAGAACAGTCATGCCGCCATCGAGCACTACACCCAGCTCAAAAGCGTTTACGTGGAGATGGGGGACGTGGAGTGTCCGTATTAGTGACGCGTAACGCGAGAAAAAGGGATTTCTTGACAGGGTGTTAATTGCGATTACGCTGGCCGCATCACGCATCACGCATCACGCATCACGCATCACGCATCACGCATCACGCATCACGCATCACGCATCACGCCATGAAACAACTCCATCGACCTGACTTGTTCGGCTGGTCCGTATTCAACCCGGAACGCAACATCGACTTTCACAGCGTCGTCTGGGTCCGCGACAGGGGTAACGTGGTCATCGATCCGCTTCCCCTGAGCGAGCACGATCGTGCACACCTGGCCAACGTCGGCGGCGCCGCATTTATCGTTGTCACTAATTCCGACCATACCCGCGATGCGGCGCGGCTCGCTGAATCCACCGGCGCCGAGTTATTGGGTCCGGCGGGAGAGCGCGACGGTTTTCCGCTCAGGTGTGCCCGCTGGGTGGAGGACGGTGACGTGATCGTCGAGGGCATGAGCGCTTATGTTCTCGAGGGTTCCAAGACGCCTGGGGAGCTGGCGCTGGTGCTGGAAGGCAGCACGCTGATTACCGGCGATCTCATCCGCGCTCACGAAGGCGGACGGCTGCGCCTGATTCCGGAGGCGAAACTTAAAGACAAGACACGCGCCATCAAATCGGTCAAACGCATTGCCGCGATGGGACCGTTCGAGGCAGTGCTGCCCGGCGACGGCTGGCCGGTGTTCAGGGACGCGCAGAAGGTGCTGGATGAGCTGGTGGCGAGCTTGGAGGCATGAGATTCGATCAGTTGATAGAACTAGAAAGTGACACGTGACATGTAGGACAGCGCATGAATTGGCAACGGTTGTGTTAACCGGTGCGCTGGCTCTAATTAGATAGATAAATCAGCCCGCACGAATTAAATTTTACGTGTCACTTGTTACTTGTCACTGTTCATCAGGCAATGATGGCAATCGCCTCATGGATCCGATTCCATCGAAAAATTACTTCCGGACGATGGCGCGCTATAACCGATGGATGAACGAGCGTGTCTACGCCTGCTGCGCCGATCTGTCCCACGAGGAGCGTAAAAAAGACCGCGGCGCGTTTTTCAAATCCATACACGGGACGTTGAACCACATACTGCTTGGGGACTTGATCTGGTTCGGGCGGTTCAAGGGCGAACCCTTCACCGGATTCTCGAGCCTCGATTACGAACTTCACGCGGACTTTTGCGCGCTTCGCGATGCGCGCGTTCGCATGGACGCCGAGATCCTGGAGTTCGTCGATGCCCTGGACGAGTCGCGCGTCGCTGGCGAGCTGCACTACACCACGGTGGTGAATCCCGCGCCCCGCGTGTCTCCCTTCTGGTTTGTGCTGATGCACTTTTTCAATCACCAGACCCACCACCGCGGCCAGGTGACGACGCTGCTTTCTCAGGCCGGGATTAATCCAGGCGTTACCGATTTGATGTGGCTGCCGGACGTGCCGTTCGGCCTGAAGCCGGTTTAAGCTTTCGCGCTTGCAATGGGAACAGGCAAAGGATAGCTTCGCGGAGTGCACTTTCGTAATCCGTAGCGTTCTCAACGGGTTGTTTCTTAAGCAGATAATTCGACGCCGGACGGTTGGAATCGGGCGTCAGAGGGTGACCAGATGAGCGCAGTTCCCGAGGAGTTTCTGAGCCGCACGGCAAAGGTGGACCCCGAGTCCGTTCAGCCGTTTCCAAACTCCCGCAAGGTATATGTCCAAGGAAGCCGGCCGGATCTTCGCGTGCCCATGCGCGAGATATCCCTCGCCGACAC
>JBFHVA010000129.1:0-10167 GCA_041589735.1 Gammaproteobacteria bacterium
CAACCGCGACGCCGTCGCCGGGCGCATGAGCGCGGGCCAGATCGAGCAAGCGCAAAAGCTTTCAGCAGAGATTTTCGATCAAATCAAAGAGGACCGGAGTTAAGGCCGGTCCGCATAACTTTCCAGCGCAACGCCGTAGGTAGGGGCAGATGTACGTCGGCAGCCGCGGGGTCGCGAACAAGGCGGGCTTATCGCTCAGTGCAGCTTGCTGCCGATGAGGTCGCGGGGAAGAAAAGTGCCCAGCGTGGAGATATCGGTGAGCCGGACCCGATCTTTTTGATCGATTTCCACAACCAGGTGCTTGCGCGAGACCGCGCCGAAGGCGCTGTCCAAGGTTACGCCGCAGCGGGCGCTCCGCCCGATGATGTTTTTACCCGGTCGCAGCTTGAGGTCGTGGCCGGTCTCGTCGACGAGCAGGAAGGGCCGACCGGAGACCAGGCTAAAACGGTACTTCGCCAGGACGATGTCGAGGGACTGGTGTTCGCCGAACTGGACCTCCATGGTTTCTCCCTTGGACATGCGGGAAAATCCATTCTCATCGGACAGCGCCGGCGTCCCGCCGATTGCCGAAAGCGCCTGCAGGTCGAACATCAGTCGCTGCCTTTGGGCGAGGTCCGCGTTCGGCTTTCCGCGAACCCGGTCGTCCGATTCGTCCACGCTGCCCAGTCGGTTCACGCGAATGGTTCGAATGACGTCCTGGGCGGCGGAGAGATAGGCCACGTACTTGAGAAGCGCGGCCTTCTTATACGGCTCACACCCTTCGTCCAGGGTCCGAATCGCACCGATGAGGTCGCGCCAGTCGTGGTCTTCGCTGATTTGGTCAAGCTCGAGCCGCTTTAGAAACTGCTCTACATTGTTTCCGGGGCTGGACAGCATGTCGACGATGCGCTGCTCCATGGAGCGATAGGCTTCGGCCTCGCGTATCAGCCCGTCGTCTGAAAGCTTGCCAAGCGCCGAAACAGAATCCGACGACAGCGCAGTCTTGTCCTTGAGCGCGTACTCCAACTGGCCCAGGTCCTTGAATCTGAGCTGACCGGCACCGACGGAAAGCTCGACGGATCTTTCAAAAAGTCGTTTAAGCATGAGACGAATTTGACGTCAGGATAAAAGTATTTTAGACGATTGCGCGCCGGGATCAGGGTTTTTCACTTGCCGCAAACCCTATGCAGGATGGAAGATTCTTCTTCGGTGAAGAATTTTCGCCGCCTAGGGCCCGCCCGTTGCGCACATTGCGGGCGCCAGGGGCGGATGGCTGACGGGCCGCTGGCAGCGGATTTTTTTAAAAAACGATGACCGCGTCGTATTGACGGAAAGTTTGCGTCAGGTGCGGAAACCAGGCGTAAACCTCGGCATGGAGCATCGCCGTGTGCGGCACGACAAAGGGCGGTGGGGAAAGCTCCAGTTCCTGAAGAAAATTCACGAAGGCCTCGGTTTCACCGCTGCCATGAGCGTTGATCACGTTCACGCTCAAAGTCGACTCGGCCTGGCCATCTTGGTTGTCTGTACGCACGCGGCCGAGAAACCAGCTGGGTTCGTCGATACAGTGCAGCGCGCCGTAAAGCACGGCGTGCCGCCTGCCGACTTCAAAATGAGCGCGGAAGTTTTCGAAAATGGAATGTTCTCGAGAGCCGCTGCCGCTTTGGAAGCGGGCGATCCGCTGTGACCGCGTTTCTTCTATTCCGTGGATGGAAACCTGCGCGTTCGCCGCGCGCGCCGCGCGAATGACCTCGGCGACGTCCGCTTCGAGCAGCGACAGAGGCGAGCTGCCCGATTCAATCAGTCTGTCTAGGATCGCCAGGTCCTCCCGCGTGGTCTCCAGCATGAGTAAATCCACCGGATAGCTGGAGAAAAACCGGGCCGCCAGGAAGGAGCGGGTGACGTCGTCGTGGTTTTCGCCGACGCAAATCAGCTCCGGCGGAGCGCTATTCAGTTTATTCAGCCATGAGTCGAGAGTGCTAATCGCCGAGCCGAGGCTGTCGCGAAGCTGTTGACGTTCGTACGCCGGAATTTCTGCAAACTTCCGAAGAGCGTTTTCGCGCAGGTAGTCGATCTCCGGATAGCGTGTACTTCCCTGTTTGGGCCGGGTGGGCGACTGGGGACTGGGGACAAAGTTCTGTTTCGCCCAGTCGTAACCCATGGCTAGAAATATCCCGAGTATGACCAGGATGCAGCCGTAGAGCAGATTACGCATACGGAAGCCTTTCGGGGGTCGGGTGGACCGGGCAGCCGAAGCTTTCAAGCGCCGGGCGGCCTGAGAAGCTCATCTCGTCGAGGAGGCCCCTGCCGGGCCAGGCGTTCGGACGCGCGGCTGCGCGAACACTACTGAGGCGTCATACCCCGCATGCGCTCGTTGCGGCGTCTTAGCATCTCCAGCGTGGTGAGCAGGAATATGGACAATATAACCAGGATAGTTGCGACAGCGAGGATAGTGGGACTGATCTGTTCGCGAATCCCGGAAAACATCTGCCGCGGAATGGTGTACTCGGGGGCGCCAGCGAGAAACAGCACTATAACCACCTCGTCGAAAGAAGTGATGAAGGCGAACAGGGCGCCGGAAATCATTCCGGGCATCACCAGCGGCACGGTTACTTTTAAGAAGGTGCGAATTCCGTCAGCGCCGAGGCTCGCGGACGCGCGCGTCAGACTGTGGTCGAAGCTGACCAGAGTGGCGGTCACCGTGATCACCACAAAGGGTGTCCCAAGTGCAGCATGGGCGAGGATGATAGGCACCAGATGCAGGCCTTCGTTGATCACCGAAAGCTGATTGGGCGTAATTCCCACCGTGGTGTAGAAAAATTTCATGCCCACTGCCGTGATCACCAGTGGAACAATCATGGGCGAAATGAGCAGGCCCATGAGGAAAGTCTTGAAGGGCAAGCGGCTGTTGCTCAGACCCACCGCGGCAACCGTTCCAAGAAGCGTCGCCAGGATGGTGGCGAATACGGCGATGATGATGCTGTTCTTGATGGCGAGATGCCAGACCTCAGACTTTTCCCCGATGAAGAAGTCCTCGTACCAGCGCAGGCTGAATCCCGGCATCGGGTAGGTGAAATAGGGTTCCGCGTTAAACGACAGCGGGATAATTACCAGGATGGGCGTGATCAGGAAGACCAGGATGGCACCGCAAATAACGCGGAAGCTGACATACCAGGTGCGACCGAGCCAGCCCACGTAAGGTGGCAGGTTCCTCAGACCTTTGATCGACGCGCGCGCCGCTATGATGAGCACTACGAAGAGCAAGGCATAAACGAGCAGCTTGATCATAGCGTCAACCCAGCTTCATGTTGTCGATGCCGACGAGCTTGTCGTACAGCACGTAGACTGCCAGCACCCCGGCGAGCAGGAAGGCGCCAAGCGACGAGGCCAAGCCCCAGTTGAGCGAGCGGTTGGTGTGGTCTGCGATGAAGTAGCTGACCAGCTGATCCGTCGGGCCGCCGACGAGCGCGGGCGTGATGTAATAACCCAGCGCCAGAATAAACACCAGAAGGCCGCCGGCGCCGATACCGGAGAGTGACTGTGGAAAGTAAACCCGCCAAAAGGCCGTCCACGGCGTCGCACCCAGAGAGCGCGCCGCTCTCTCGTAGCTTGGCGGGATGGTTTTCATCACGCTGTATATGGGCAGGATCATGAACGGCAGCAGAATATGGGTCATGGCGACGACAACGCCGAAACGGTTGAAGATGAGCTGGATCCGCTCATCGATTATCCCCATGAACATCATCACGTCATTGAGTACGCCTTCGGTCTGAAGCACCACGATCCAAGCGGTGGTGCGCACCAGCAGCGAGGTCCAGAAGGGCAGCAGCACGAGGATCATCAGCAGGTTGCTGATGCGCATCGGCAGATTGGCGAGCAGGTAAGCCACCGGGTAACCGAGGAGCACGCATAATACAGTCACCAGCGCGCTAATCCAGAAGGTGCGCCACCAGACGGAATCAAATCCGGTGAGAAAATACAGCTGCCGGTTTTCAGGTTCCGGGACGATCGATTTGTCCCAGTCGTAACCCAGGTCCAGCGCCTTGAGAAAGAACTCTATGGTGTAGCGATCTCCCGAGTACTTGATGGTGGTCCAAACCTCGCGATCGCCCCAGTCCTTGTCGATCTCCAGGAACTTGTCCTTCCATCGACCTTCCATGAAGGGCCCGGCCTGCACCCGGCTGATTTGCCGTGCTGTCTTGGTGATGAGGCTGCGCATTCCGCCGGTGGAGTAATTGAGACGCGTCGCGGCCCGGCCGACGGTGCGGTCCTTGTAGCCTCTGGAGAGCTCCGCGGCCAAGGTTTCGTAAACTTTTTCGGGTGGAGTAGGCGCGCCGCCTGGATCCCAATTCTTCAGTTCTTTCAGAGTTTCCGGAAAGACTCCGGCCACCACTGGATTGTCGATGCTGCGCCACATCATCTGGCCGATGGGGGCGAGAAACGTGAAAGAGATAAACAGCAGCAGTGGCACCACCAGCAGGAATGCGCGGATTTTATTGCGCCGCTCGGCTTTCGCCAGCGCGGCTTTCAGCGACATGCCTTCGGCGACCTGAAACGTCTGTGCTGCCTGTGCCATGTATTTACTCTCTATTTGTTCCCGCTGCGCAGTCTCTCGAAGCTTTGCGATAAAAGTCCGGCGAAGTTATTTAACCAGCCAGGCGGAAAAGCGCTCGTCCATCTCCTGCTGACTGTTGGCCCACCATTCAAAATCATTCTGCAGGGAATTTGCAAAGTTGTCCGGTGATGTAGGCAGGTGTGGTTTTACTTTTTTGTTGACCTTTTCCATCGACGACCGTCTGACAGGGCCGTAAGAGATGTACTTCGCCTGGTCGGCGAGGCGCTTGGTGTCGGTGGAGAACTTGACGAACTCCAGCGCCGTCGTGAGGTTGGGCGTCCCTTTGACGATGCCCCACAGGTCGATATCCCAGACCTGGCCGTCCCAGATGATCTCGAATGGTTTGCGCTCTTTGAATATTGCGTTGTAAAGCCGGCCGTTATAGGCGGAGGTCATCACCACCTCACCATCGGCAAGCAGCTGAGGCGGCTGAGCGCCCGCTTCCCACCACACGACCTCGTGCTTGATCCTGTTGAGCATACTGAAAGCACGGTCCACGCCTTCCTCGGTGGCCAGAACCTCGTATACCTGGCCTGCCGGCACGCCGTCGGCCATCAGCGCCCATTCCAGGTTTACCCGCGGGCTCTTACGCAGCCCGCGTTTGCCGGGAAACCTTTCGAGATTGAAAAAATCACGGATTGACCGGGGCCATTCCTCGGGGAATTTCTCTCGATTGAACGCGACTACCGTCGACCAGACGATTTCGCCGACGGCACAATCTGTAAGGGTGCCGGGAATGAAGTCGTCGGCCGCGGGTGTCCCATCGGGAGCCGGAGGCAGGATGCTGTGATCGATCGTCTCGAGCAGGCCTTCATCGCAGCCACGGATAGCGTCGGAGAGTTCCAGATCGACGACGTCCCAGGTTACGTTTCCGGACTCTACCTGCGCTTTGACCTGAGCAAGCCCGCCATTGTAATCCTCGGACAAGATTTTGACGCCGGTCTTTTTCGAGAACGGTTCATGATAGGCCTTGACCTGGCTATGGGTATAGGCGCCACCCCAGGAGACTACGGTAAGGGTCTCGGCCGCCCGGGCCGCTCCCGCGATACCCAGAACGAAGGCAGCGATGACAATCGAAACATGCAGTGGCTTTGACATTATTTGTATCGTCCTCGAGTCGGGATTCTTCATTTTTTTCGTCTGCCTGAGCCCACTTCGTCAGGGAGCGGATGGACTCAGGCAGAAGAACCGGGGGCGCGCTGTGGCGCGCCCCCGAGAACAAAAGCGCCTTATCTGGCGAGCCAGGTGTTGAACCGCTCGTTCAACTCGTCCTGGTTGTTGGCCCAGAATTCGAAGTCGTTCTGCAGCGCGTTTTTGAAGTTCTGCGGAGAGGTCGGCATGTGTGGCGCCATCTCCGGTTTCAGCAACGCCTGCGCGGACTTCCGCACCGGACCGTAAGAAATGTAATTGGACTGGTCCCAGTTACGCACGGTGTCAGTAGAGAACGCCACGAATTTGAGCGCATTATCCAGGTTCCGCGTGCCTCTGGGGATGACCCACAAATCGAGATCCCAGACCTGGCCGTCCCAGACAATGACGAAAGGCTTCTTCTCGTTGACGATGGCGTTGAACAGACGGCCGTTGTAAGCCGTGGTCATTGCCACCTCGCCGTCGGCAAGCAGCTGTGGCGGCTGGGCGCCGGCTTCCCACCAGACGATGTGGTCCTTGACGCTGTCCAGCTTCTTGAACGCTCGATCCACGCCCTCGTCGGTATCCAGCACTTTATAAACGTCCTTCGGCGCAACGCCGTCGGCCATCAGTGCGAACTCCAGGTTGGGCTTCGGGTTCTTTCGCAGGCCGCGCTTGCCCGGGAATTTTTTCACGTTGAAGAAATCCGCCATGGTCTTGGGCTTCGCGCCTTTGAACTTGCTTGAGTCATAGGCGTAGACGGTGGACCACACAATCTGGCCTACGGCGCATTCGTGGATGGTGCCCGGGATGAAGTCCTCCATCGCGGGCGTGCCGTCCGGCGCGGGTGGAAGGATGGCTGGATCGATTTGTTCCAGCAAACCTTCGTCGCAGCCGCGCACGGCGTCCGACAGCTCCACGTCAACCAGATCCCAGGTGACGTTACCGGATTCAACCTGCGCCTTGACCTGGGCCAGACCGCCGTTGTAATCCTCGGAATTGATCTTGATACCGGTCTGTTTTTCCCAGGGCTTATGGTAAGCCTGGACCTGGCTGTTGGTGTACGCGCCACCCCATGACACGATGGTCAGGGAATCAGCCTGTACAGCCGTAACCGACGCAGCGCCCAACGCGGCCCCGGCGACGGCCCAGGAAAGGGTTCTTCGAATGCTCTTCATAATCTTCTCTCTCCGTATTTCGAACTAGTTAGCTTCGTTGCCGGTACCCTTGGCGCACTTGCCCATGTGGCCGGCTTGCTTGTGTTTATCTATTCCTTCTCTTTTGACTTGGGTTCCTTCCGATCTCCACATTATCGGTTGCGTACTTCGCTGGCCCGCGAATACGCCACCAATTATGGGTAATCAAGGGCCCGGCAGTCTTCAGATAGCCAGCCTACCTTGACCTTCTCACCCTCTTTTAGATGCTGGTGGCCGGAAGAGTTCGGCACCTTGATAACGAAGTCGTCGTGCCCCAGCAGATTGACGCGTGTGCGCATGTGATCGCCCAGATAAATGAGCTCTATGACGGTGGCTTCAAATATGTTCGGGCAACGACCGGGTTCCGGGCGAACGACCACACGTTCGGGTCGTAATGACAGCGTCGTCTTGGTGCCGGCGCCGCCGCTGTTCACAGCCAGCGCCTCGATCGTGCTGCCGTCTTCGGTCTCTACCATGCAATTGGTGCCGTGCTGTTCCTTGACCGTACCGATAAGCTTGTTGTTCTCGCCGATGAACTGGGCGACGAAAGCGTTGTCCGGCCGCTCGTAGAGATCTTCCGGCGGTGCCAGCTGCTGGATGATGCCGTCGTTGAATACGGCGATACGGTTGGACATGGTCAAGGCTTCGCTTTGATCGTGAGTCACATAAACCACTGTCACGGCAAGCGACTCATGGATGTGCTTGATCTCATACTGCATCTGCTCGCGAAGCTGCTTGTCCAGCGCCCCTAGAGGCTCGTCCATCAAAACGAGCTTCGGTTCGAACACCAGCGCCCGAGCCACCGCGACGCGCTGCTGTTGACCGCCGGATAACTGGGCGGGGCGGCGGCTTCCAAATGCGCCAAGCTCGACCATGTCGAGGGCCTTCTTCACCCGCTGCTGAGCCTCCGAGTCCGACATTTTTCGAACCTTCAACGGAAACGCCAGGTTCTCGTTGATGGTCATGTGCGGAAACAACGCGTAGTTCTGGAACACCATGCCGATATTCCGCTTGTGCGGCGCAACGTTGTTGATGGGATTTCCGTCGAGAACGATGTCGCCGTGGGTGGCCGTTTCGAAGCCGGCGAGCATCATCAGACAGGTGGTTTTACCGGAGCCTGACGGCCCCAGCATGGTGACGAATTCGCCCTTCTCGATATCCAGGTTCAGGTTTTTGACCACGAGGTTTTCGCCGTCGTAGCTCTTCTGAACGTCTACGAAGCGGACGAATGCGTCGTTGTTATCTGCCATAGCCCCTGGTAATCCCATTTTTGATTCGTATGAGTTCGGTGTCAGGCCGATTAGACGTGGCCACGACGGTTGCTGGATGCAGGGAAGTCCGGCCTGCGCGACATTTTTCGGCAGGCTGCGCCTGGAGCAGGGCTGGGAACGACGTGCGCATCTCAATACCGCACGGCTCTCAACGTATGACCGGCGCTTGGCATTCCCTCACCTCAGGACGCCGCGGCGCTCTTTTGAAGTTTTGACGTTCCTCCTTCTAGCAAGCGGGATTGTATTCTTTCTGAAAGCGGGAATTCAACCAAAATAGGTGTGGGATGCATCTGATCTGACTTGATTTTTTCACCAGCGGACGACTTCGGCATGAACTTGCGCTGCTCTCTGCGCTGTTCACGCGGGGGCCTCATCTGGCACTCTTGCCGCCGCGGAAATCTGCTTCAGGCAAACAAACAGTTAAAAATGCCGGTTCTGCTCTTCATCAGTCCCATAGAGCCCCCTAAGCCGTGGAAGCAGGCGCTGGAGCGTGCGGTACCGGGCATCGAGGTGCGGATCTGGCCCGAGGCCGGGTCACGCGGATCCGTGGACTACGTTCTCTGCTGGAAACCCCCGGCCGGCGTTTTTCGCGGCATGGACAATCTCAAAGCCGTGTTCTCCCTGGGCGCCGGGATCGATCACCTGACAAATCAGAGTGCGCTGCCCGAAAACGTCCCGGTGGTTCGCATGGTGGAGCCCGCACTCACCGAGGGCATGAGCGAATACGTCATCTATCAAGTGCTGCGCTTTCACCGCCGCATGATTGATTACGACGCGCAGCAGTCGCGTAAAGAATGGCGGGTGTTGGCTCAGGTGCGCCCCTGTGAGCGCCGCGTCGGAATTATGGGTCTCGGTGTTCTGGGCAAGGACGTGGCGGCCAAGCTTCGGGCTCTGGATTTTGACGTCGCCGGCTGGAGCAGGAGCGAGAAGAAGATCCGCCGGGTGAAGTGCTTTGCCGGCTCCGGCACCCTGGACACATTTCTCCAGCGCACCGATATTCTCGTCTGCATGCTGCCGCTGACGCCGGAAACCACGGGTATCCTGGATCGACAGCACCTCACCCGACTTCCCCGGGGCGCCTACGTGATCAACGCTGCGCGGGGGCAACATGTGGTGGAAGAGGATCTGCTCGCGGTGCTGGATTCAGGACACATTGCCGGCGCCGCCCTGGATGTTTTCCATAAGGAGCCGTTACCGGCCGATCATCCTTTCTGGGCTCACCCAAAAGTCACCGTCACGCCCCACATCGCCAGCCTGACCAACCCGGACACCGGGGCAAGGGCCATCGCAGACAACATCGCGCTCTGCGAATCGGGCAGGATACCGAAAAATGTGGTGGATTTTTCAAGAGGTTACTAAACTTTTGTTATGCAGTCTAAGAGACATTCCAGGCGTGTACTGATGCTCCGCCACATGAAGCGGATGCAAGACGATCGGGTCTCGAATGCGCTCGAGGCTCGGGGCTTTGAGCTCGACTATCGCTGTCCCGCGGAGGGGGAGCCGTTACCGAATCCAGACGAGGGTCATGAGCTCACGGTGGTATACGGGGGCGTGCAAAGCGCGAACGACGACGGATATATCCGCGCCGAGATTGACTGGATCCGGGACTGGGTGAGGTCCGGGCGGCCTTACCTGGGCCTGTGTCTCGGTGGCCAGCTTCTGGCCAGCGCATTCGGTGCCAAAGTGTCCAGACACCCGGAGGGGCAGCACGAAATCGGCTTCTCATGCATCTATCCGGCGGGCGACCCCGATTTTCTTCCACAGCCGCTGCACGTTTACCAGTGGCACAAGGAAGGTTTCGATCTACCCGCCGGGGCCACCCTGCTGGCGCGCGGCGAGGTGTTCCGAAACCAGGCCTTTCGTCTCGGTGACGCGGCCTTCGGAATTCAGTTCCACCCCGAGGTGACGTCGAAGATCATGCTGGACTGGATGAAGGATTCCGCATCTTCTCTGAGCGCCCCGGGCGCGAGCCCAAAGGCGA
>JBFHVA010000130.1:0-10141 GCA_041589735.1 Gammaproteobacteria bacterium
CCGGCAGCGCCGGGCAGCCCCCGTCACCTGACCGTGGTGCGCTACGGAAAGCCCGATGCCCGCCCCAAGGCCTATCTGCAGGCGGCGCTGCACGCCGACGAGATCCCTGGTCTTTTGGTACTGCACCACCTTCGAATGCTGATGGATAACGCCGCGGCTCGGGGTGAGATCAGCGGGCAGGTCGTTATCAATCCTTACGCGAATCCCATCGGACTGGCGCAAAACGTCAATGGAAAGTTGCTCGGTCGTTACGCTTTGAGCGGCGCCGGCAATTTCAACCGGCAGTATCCCGACGTGGTCGAGGCGGTGGCGACCAAGGTGTCGCACAAGTTGGGTGACGACGCCGCTGCCAACGTTGCTGCCATCCGCCGCGCCGTTAACGAGGTGCTGGACGCGCGGGCGCCGGTGGAAGACACCGATCACCTCCGGCTCACTTTGATGCGGCTCGCCGCCGACGCCGATATCGTGCTCGATCTGCACTGTGACGAGGAAGCGCTGCTGCACCTCTACATGGGCACGCCGCTGTGGCCCGCGGGCTCCGATCTGAGCGCGCAGCTGGGCAGCCGCGTCACCCTGCTGGCGGCGAGGTCCGGGGGCAACCCCTTCGACGAGGCGGTGGGCGGATTCTGGTGGGAGCTGGCGGAACGTTTTCCGCAACAACCTATTCCTCCCGCCTGCCTGTCCGCCACCGTGGAGCTTCGGGGTGAGGCCGACGTGAGCGACGACCTCGCCCGGGCCGATGCGGAAAATCTGCTGAATTTCTTGAGGCGCCGGCGAGTGCTCTCGGGGGACCCGGGCCTGCTTCCGCAGCCGGTTTCGGACGCGACGCCGCTGGAAGGGGTCGACATCGTGCGCGCGCCGACCTCGGGCGTGGTGAGCTACACCCGGGCTTTGGGCGAACGAGTGTCTAGTGGAGATGTTGTGGCGGTGATGGTGGACCCCGCGGCGGAAGATCCCAAAACCGCCCGCAGCGAGGTACGAACCGTTGCAAGCGGACTGCTGTTCACGCGACGAATCACCCGCTTTGCCCGCGCCGGCGACGTGCTGGTCAAGGTGGCCGGCGCCACGCCTCTGGCTGAGCGCATCGGCGGCTCATTGCTAACCGATTGAGATCAGTCAATCGGCGACCTGATTTGCCGGCATTGCAGCTGTTTGCTTCCGGGGTCGATCCCGTCTAACGTATCCCGACCCCTGGATTGACCCGGAAGATCTTCGCAGTGGCAGAACCCGCGCTAGTCGTAGAGAACATCCACAAAAGCTTCGGCAATGTCGACGTGCTCAAAGGGATTTCGCTGGTCGCCCGCGAGCACGAGGTGGTCTCCATACTGGGAAGCAGCGGCTCAGGAAAAAGTACTTTCCTTCGCTGCATCAATCTTCTGGAGACCCCCAACTCGGGCAAGGTCTACGTCCACGGTGAGCTGATTCGAATGCGTGAGCGCGGGGGGCGGGAGGCGGTCCCGGAAGATCGCCAGCAGGTGGAACGCATCCGCTCCAAGCTCGGCATGGTGTTTCAGCAGTTCAATCTGTGGGCGCACATGACCGTGATGCAAAATGTCATCGAAGCGCCGGTTCATGTGCTCAAGGTTCCCAAGGCTGAAGCCGTAGAAAAGGCCGAGCAGGTGCTGCACAAGGTCGGCATGTATGAGCGCAAGGACTACTACCCCGCGCATTTATCCGGTGGACAGCAACAACGGGCCGCAATTGCCCGCGCTTTGGCGATGGAACCGGAGCTGATGTTGTTCGACGAGCCGACCTCGGCACTCGATCCAGAGCTTGTGGGCGAGGTCCTCAAAGTCATGCGCAGCTTGGCCGAGGAGGGCCGTACCATGCTGGTCGTCACCCACGAGATGGGGTTCGCCAAGGACGTTTCCAATCACGTCATATTCCTGCACCAAGGACTGGTCGAGGAGTCTGGTTCCCCGGACCAGGTTTTCACCCAGCCCAGGTCCAAACGCTTCCGGCAGTTTCTGGCCGGCACGCTTAAGTGAGCTTGTCGCCGGG
Organism: Gammaproteobacteria bacterium; assembly: GCA_041589735.1. GTDB lineage: Bacteria > Pseudomonadota > Gammaproteobacteria > HK1 > HK1 > CAMYJH01. Next base: position 2,002 of record JBFHVA010000130.1, read on the forward strand.
GCGAATAGTTTAAAAATCGACAGATAGAGAGGAGACTGAAAAATGAAAAGACTGTTAAGCATCTTGGTCGTCGCTGCCGCCGTGGCGCTGAGCGCTGCCAGCGTCGACGCGAAGGAATGGAAGAAAGTCCGGATCGGCGTTGAGGGCGCCTATCCGCCGTTCAGCTATGTGGACCCCGATGGCAAGCTGGCCGGATTCGACATCGATATTGCCAACGCGCTCTGCGCACAGATTGGGGCCGAGTGCACGATGGTTCAGCAGGACTGGGACGGTATCATCCCCGCGCTGCTGGCGCGCAAGTACGACGCCATCATTGCCTCGATGTCCATTACCGAAGAGCGCAAGAAGAAGGTCGCCTTCACCAACAAGTATTACAACACGCCGGCCAAGTTCGCGCGTAAGAGGGGATCGGGCATCGAGATATCAAGAGCCGGACTCAAAGGCAAGACGGTCGCGGTGCAGCGGGCGACCACCCACGACAACTTCATCACCGGTGAGTTCGGCGACTCGGTGAACATCAAGCGTTACGCCACCCAGGACGAGGCTTATCTCGACGCCGTGTCAGGACGAGTGGACCTGCTGCTGGCCGATTCGGTGGCCATGGACGACGGCTTTTTAAGAACCGATAAGGGCAAGGACTGGGAGTTCGTCGGTCCCGACTACTCTGACCCCAAGTACTTCGGTGAAGGCGCCGGCATTGCAGTTCGAAAGCAGGATAAAGAACTCGTTGCCAAGCTCAACAAGGCGATTAAGGAAATTCGCGCCAACGGCACCTACGACGCCATTGCGAAGAAGTACTTCGACTTCAACGTTTACGGCGAGTAACTGAGGCTACGTAAACTCAGCAGCGCGCGCCGCGGCTAAAAAAGTCGCGGCGCGCGTCGCGCTTCGGAGGCGGCAGCCGATGCTGGATCTTCACGGCTACTTTCCCTTCATCCTGAAGGGCATGGTCCTCACGGTGGAGGTCGCGTTGCTGTCTCTGCTTATCTCCCTGATTCTGGGTTTTGTCGGCGCGCTGGCAAAGCTGTCCAAGTCACGTATTGCCAACACCATCGCTGCCCTGTACACGACGATAATTCGCGGGGTTCCGGACCTGGTGCTGATGATGATCATCTTCTTCGGCGGCCAGCTTCTGGTGAACGACATCGGTTACAAGCTTGCCGAGTTCAGCGAGGCCCAGGGCCTGCCGTTCAATCTCGGCTGGGACTACATCGACATCAGCCCCTTCATTGCCGGAGTGGCCACCATCGGTTTCATTTTCGGCGCCTACATGACAGAGACCTTCCGCGGCGCCATCCTGTCGGTGCCGCAGGGGGAGATCGAAGCCGGATATGCATTCGGCATGACGCCGGCGCAGGTATTTTTTCGCATCACCCTGCCGGCCTGTGTGCGCCACGCGCTTCCCGGTTTCGGCAACAACTGGCTGGTGCTGGCCAAGACCACGGCGCTGGTTTCGGTGATTGGTCTTCAGGATATGGTCTTCAACGCCGGCCAGGCGGGCGGCGCCACGCGCCAGCCGTTTACCTTTTTCCTGGTCGTTGCGCTTCTGTTCCTGGTAATAACCGGGGTCTCCGACGTCGGGATGCGCTGGTTGAACAAGCGCTACAGCGCCGGCGTGAGAAGGGCCTGAAGGGTGGACATCCAGGTTATCATCGAAAACCTGCCGCTTTACTTCAGCGGGCTGTGGGTAACGATTCAGCTCGTCGCCATGGCCTTGACGTGCGGCTTGATCCTCGCGATTCCGATGGCGCTGGCCGCGAGCGCGCGAAATATTTTCGTTGCGTTCTTGCCCAAAGCCTACATCTACTTCTTCCGCGGCACGCCGCTGCTGGTGCAGATGTACATTCTCTATTACGGCATGGCGCAGTTCGAGGGGGTGCGGGAAAGCTTCATCTGGGTGGTTTTCCAGGAAGCGTACTGGTGCGCGCTGATCGCTTTCAGCCTCAATACCGCCGCCTATACCGCGGAAATTTTGCGCGGCGCCATCGAGCAGACCGCTTTCGGAGAAATCGAGGCGGCCAAGGCCTGCGGCATGTCGAAGCCGACCATGTATCGCCGGATTATTCTGCCCGGCGCCTTCCGGCGCGCGCTGCCGGCTTACGGCAACGAGGTGATCTTCATGCTTCACGGGAGCGCGATCGCCGGCGTTATCACTATCGTCGATCTGTTCGGCGCCGCGCGCATCGTTAACTCGCGCCACTTCGTGCCCTTTGAGTCCTTTATTGCCGCCGGGTTTTTCTACCTCTGCGTCACCTTCATGATTGTGTGGCTGTTCAAGATCTGGGAAGCACACTGGCACGCACACTTGCATCGCAGGGAAACCGATAAAGTGGACCAAGGCGCGACCGTCGAGCCGTCGGCGGATGGCGTACCGGATTGATCCCTTTTTCAGCGCCGAATTCGATTCGAAATAACGAGCCCCGAAGCAGCTCCGGGCTCGCTTGCGTTCTACCCTGATTTTTTTATTTTCTCGAGTTTAAAGCTCGAGTCGAATTCGTGCCTGATTTCGAGCGCCCGAATTGCTGCGTCTCAGCCGGTCTGCCCGCAATATCTGCCGGTCGCGGGCTGAGCAACGACCTGTATCAAGGGATAAAGATTTTTTTCATCTTTCGGTTGTCGTTTTCGGTTCCCCGGCTGCGCTGGTCCAGCCCCACCAGTTTCAGTTTCTTGAAGATGTCCTGCGCTTCGGGTGTCATTCGCTCGAAATTGCGGTCCACGTAGCGAACCAGGCCTCCGATTTCTCCCTGAGACAGAATCAGCGCGTCCACGCGATTATTGGTCGCCAGGTGGTCGACCTTCAGTCCCAGGCCGAGCGCGGCTTCGCGGATGTATAGAACCGTCAGCTCAGGTTGCTCCAGGTTCCCGTTTTCGTTGGCGTCGTACTGTGGAAGCACGGGTCGCAATGCGCCGTAGGTCACCTGCGCGATCTCCACCTTGTTAAATGGAAAGCCCGTGGTGAACACACCCGACTGAGTCGCGTACCCGGGGAATGCTTGCTGAAAACCGATTTTGTTGCCGTCCGCGAGAGCCAGCTGAACGTCGCGCGCGTGGGCGAGCGCGACCTCGCCGGTATAACAGCAAGGCGGTATCGGCTCCGTGGTGGACGCGCATGAAGCGAGCGTGGTCAGAAGCAGAGCGCCGATAACTGAACGGGCACCAGTTCCGAATGAGGACGAGTGTAAAGCCGACATGGCAAATCCTTTTGTTTGGCGATGTAACAACAATTGCTTTGACTCGCGCGCAGGTCCAAGGGTTCCAGCCAGGCGTGATCTCGGTCAAATCCACGGCCATTTATGAATCAATATGCGGCGGGTGGGCGATGCGAGGGGCCCGGCCGCACGCAGATGAGTGAATTCTTCCGAGGCGGGCCTTGCGCCGATCGTCTAGGCTTTTCGTGAGAGTTCTAGCGAGGTCAGCTTTCATGCACGGGTCAACACGCGTACCAACCGCACTCATCATCTCACTGCTGCTGGCAGCCTCGTTCGTTGCCGCCGCCAACGGCCTCAAGACCACTGAAGTCGGTCTCACATATCAGGGCCGGGACGGTAACCGCTATCTGGCCGGGCGCGGGCCTTTGCCCAGAGCCAGGGTCGTGGACGTGGCGCTCGACAAGCCGATCGAGTGGATTGTCGGGGTGCCGGTGGGCAACGACAGCTTGTGGGTGGCGGTGTTGAACGACGGTGCGGTCAGGGCCATTTCGCTTCAAGCCGGCGCGGCCCGGATCATTCCAAACTTCGAGCCCGCCAGGCTCGACGGGCCCCCGGTGCTGATCCGCCAGGGGCGGCAGGTGGCGGTACCGGCGCCTTCGGACGACGGTTCGCCCTTGTCCCACGCGGTGCCGCTGGCCCGGCAGGATCGTCTGGCCTTCGTTTCGAGGCGGGGGAGACTGGGTTTGGCCACCGCCTGGGGCAGCCAGCGCTCGGAAGTCATCCTGCGGGGGCTGCTCGATGCCCGGGTACTGGCCGACGAGACGGGCCGAGTCCTGCTGCTGAGCGATCCCACCGAACGCTATCCCCACGGCGCTTTGGGCGACACAACCGAAGCCGCCTCCATGACGCTGATCGACGCGGGCGGGCGGCCTCGGGTCATTAGCCGCATCGAGTTTCCGCAGAATTCGGTGTTTGAAGGTCTGGCGCCCATCTGGACCGACTGGAACCGGGACGGGCAGCGGGAAATCGTTGCGACGCTGTCGACGGAACGGGGCGGCGCCAGGCTTGTGCTCTACGACGAAAGCGGCACCACGCTGGCAGAAGGCCCCGCTATCGGCGCCGGCCGGCGATGGCGACACGCCATTGCCGTGGCACCGTTCGGTCCCGACGGCGAAATGGAGCTGGCCGAAGTGCTGACGCCGCATCTGGGCGGCGTGGTTCAATTCTTCAAGTGGGAAGGAAAACAATTGGTGCGGGTGGCGCGTATTTCCGGGTTCACCTCTCACGTACACGGATCCCGCAATCTGGACCTGGCGGCGGCCGGAGATTTTGACGCCGACGGCAGCGTGGAGCTCCTGCTTCCGACCCAGGATCGCACCCGACTCGCCGCCATTCGCCGTACCACAAAAGGGGCCGAACGGGCGTGGGAGGTGAAGCTACCGGCTCAACTGTCTTCGAACCTGGCGGGAGTGACCCTCGCCGGGGGAAGAATGATCGTGGCCGCGGGGCTTTCCAACGGCACGCTTCGGTTCTTTCATCCGCGTTAGCGGGCCCTTCATCGCCCTGATCCGGTCGCCCGCCTCGACTTGAGCGCGACCCCGGACCGCCGCTTCAGGCGGCGCGGGCGAAGTAGGCTCGCGCGGCCTCAATCACCACGGGAATATTTTCCGGGTGAAAGTCCAGGTGAGTCACCATACGAATAGGAGCTCCGGCGGAGACGTAAATTCCCCGCTCGCGCATGTGCTCGGAGAAGCTGGCTGAATCGCCCTCGGTCACGTTGACGAAGAGCATGTTGGTCTGCACCTCGTCAGGATCCACCGAGAGGCCGGGGACCCCGGCGAGCCCCTCCGCCAGTGACTTGGCATTAACGTGGTCCTCGGCCAGACGCGCGACATGGGATTCTAGGGCCACGATACCGGCGGCGGCGATGACGCCCGCCTGGCGCATTCCGCCGCCGGTGACCTTGCGCCAGCGCCGGGCCCGCTGGATGAGGTCGCGGCTGCCGCAGAGCACCGAGCCGACAGGGGCCCCTAGACCCTTGGAGAGACAGAAGGAAACGCTGTCGAAGCCGGCGGTAATGCGATTCACCGGGACCCCGAGCTTCACCGCCGCGTTGAACACCCGGGCGCCGTCCAGGTGCAGCGCCAATCCCTTTTCGTTGACGAACTCCCTCGCCTTGTCGATGTATGCGAGGGGGAGCACCTTTCCGGCCTGGGTGTTTTCCAGGCACAAGAGCCGGGTGCGGGCGAAGTGGATGTTGTCCGGTTTGATCACCCGCGCTACGGACTCCAGGGATAAGGTGCCATCGGGCTCGAAGTCGATGGGTTGCGGCTGGATGCTGCCCAGCACGGCCGCGCCTCCGCCTTCGTACCGGTAGGTGTGGGCCAGCTGGCCGACGATGTATTCGTCGCCGCGCTCGCAGTGGCTGAGCAGCGCCAGCAGGTTGGACTGGGTGCCGCTCGGAACGAAGACGGCGCTTTCATGACCGAGGCGCTCCGCGGCCAGGGCCTCGAGCCGATTGACGGTGGGGTCCTCGCCGTATACGTCGTCCCCCACCTCGGCCGCGGCCATGGCGGCGCGCATGGCCTTGCTGGGGCGGGTGACGGTATCACTTCGAAGGTCGATAGCGCTCATATACGCTCCCGGGGCTGATCCAATCGGCGGCGAAAAAAATAATGAGGCTAACCTCAGCTTTTAATTTAGCCAAGCACTGACATAGCCGTTATGCTTTCTTACTAGGCAGCTGACACCAATCTCGCGCGAATTCTAGGAGGCGCACTCAATGGCCGAAAATCAGCCGGAAAGCAGACGCACCCTGATTCTGACCGGGGCGAGCCGGGGCATCGGTCACGCCACGGTGAAGCGTTTCTCCAGCGCGGGTTGGCGGGTGATTACCTGCTCACGGCATGCGTTTCCGGAAGACTGTCCCTGGGAAGCGGGTCCCGAAGACCACATTCAAATCGACTTGTCCGACGAGGACAACACCCTCGCCGGGATTGCCGAGATGCGCAAGCGTTTGAATGGTGGCACTCTCAACGCACTGGTAAACAACGCCGGGATCTCGCCCAAGGGACCCAACGGAGAACGGCTCGACGCTATCCATACCAAGGCAAACGACTGGAAGCACGTCTTTCAGGTCAACTTCTTCGCCCCCATACTGCTCGCCCGCGGGCTCATCGAGGAGCTTAAAGCGGGCAAAGGCACCATCATTAACGTGACCTCTATCGCCGGAAGCCGGGTGCATCCTTTTGCCGGAGCTGCTTATGCCACCTCCAAGGCCGCTCTCGCCGCGCTGACTCGAGAGATGTCGGCGGACTTCGGGCCCCACGGGATCCGCGTCAACGCCATTGCACCGGGAGAAATAGATACCGCGATCCTTTCACCAGGCACCGAGGAGATTACGCGGCGGCTTCCTTTGCGAAGATTAGGGACGCCCGAGGAAGTGGCGTCGACGATATATTTTCTCTGCTCGCCCCAGGCGAGCTACGTAACAGGAACCGAGATTCAAATTAATGGTGGCGAGCACGTTTGAGATACGTGACGACGACCGCCGAATCAACAGAACCTACAGGTAGGGTTCACCCATGACGCACGCTCCGAATTTGCTCGCGGCAAAAGACATTGCCTACAACCTCCACGGTTACACCAACTGGGTGCTCCACCGAGACAAGGGCCCGCTGCTGATTACCGGTGGCGAAAACATTTATATCTTCGACGACGAGGGCAACAAGTACATTGAAGGTCTCGCTGGCCTGTGGTGCGTTTCGCTGGGGTTCAGCGAGCCGCGCCTGGTGAGGGCAGCCACGCGCCAGCTCGAGCTGATGCCTTTCTCGCACAACTTCGCCCACCGGGCGACCGAGCCGGTCATTGAGCTGGCGGAGAAGCTAATCGGCATGGCCCCGGAGCGCATGGGCAAGGCGTTCTTCGTCAACTCGGGATCGGAGGCGGTGGACAGCGCAATTCGCTTCGTCTGGTATTACAACAACGCCCGCGGACGTCCGAAAAAGAAAAAGATCATCTCCCGGCTTCGCGGCTATCACGGAGTAACGGTTGCCGCCGGAAGCCTGACCGCGATCCCGATGATGCAGAAAGATTTTGACCTGCCGCGGGAACGCTTTCTGCATACGGATACCCCGCACTACTACCGTCACGCCGAGCCCGGGGAGTCGGAGCCGGCGTTTTCCCGGCGGCTGGCGGAAAGTCTCGACCGGCTCATTGAAGAAGAGGGCGCCGATACGGTGGCCGCATTTATCGCCGAGCCGGTGATGGGCGCGGGCGGCGTCATCGTTCCACCCGAATCTTACTTCGAACAAATACAGGCGGTGCTGAAGAAGCACGACGTGCTGATGATCGCCGACGAGGTCATTTGTGGCTTCGGGCGCACGGGCAACATGTGGGGCAGCCAGACTTTTGATATCCGCCCGGACATGGTGACCTGTGCCAAGCAGCTCTCCTCCGGCTATCTTCCGATCGCGGCGCTCATGATTTCGGACGAGCTCTACGAGGTGATCGCAGACAACAGCAAAATGCACGGCGTGTTCGGCATGGGCTATACCTACGGCGCGCATCCGGTATCCGCGGCGGTGGCCTTGGAGACTCTTAAAATCTACGAGGAACGCGACATTGTCAGCCACGTGCGGCAGGTTTCAGCGACTTTCCAGTCGCGTCTTCAGGATCTCAGCCGGCATCCGCTGGTGGGACAGACCCGAGGCGTCGGTCTCATTGGCGCGGTTGAGCTGGTGGCGGACAAAGAGACCAAGAATCAGTTCGATCCGTCCGTGAAGGCGGCGCAAGGCGTGGCCGATCGGGCGCAGGCCAACGGTTTGATCGTGCGAGGCCTGGCAGGGGATGCCGTTGCCATATGTCCGCCGCTGATCATCGACCAAAAGCAGATTGGAGATCTGTTCGATCGCTTCGAGCGCGCCCTCGACGAGGCCGCGCCGGAAATTCGCAGCAAGGCGGCGTGAGGCCTGCCTCTGAGTGACGTTACC
>JBFHVA010000131.1:0-10103 GCA_041589735.1 Gammaproteobacteria bacterium
GCTCAAAAAAGTATTGCAAGCCGTCGATTACGAAGGCCTGCTCAAGGAGCAGGCGGAGAAGCGCAAGAAAGGCGAGCTCATGGGCATCGGCATCGCCACCTTTACCGAGATCGTCGGCGCGGGACCTTCGCGTAATTGCGACATCGTCGGTATCGGCATGTTCGACAGCTGCGAGATCCGCGTGCATCCGACCGGCAGCGCCGTGGCGCGGCTCGGCACCAAGGGTACGGGCCAGGCTCACGAGACCACCTACGCGCAGATCATCGCCACCCAGCTTGGCATTCCTTCCGACGACATCACGATCGAGGAAGGCGACACCGATACCGCGCCCTATGGGCTCGGCACCTACGGCTCGCGCTCCACTCCGGTGGGCGCCGCCGCCGCTGCTCGCGCGGCGCAGAAAATCCGCGCCAAAGCGCAGAAAATCGCCGCGCATATGCTCGAGGTGGGTGAGAAGGATCTCGAGTGGGAGGTGGATCGCTTCGTGGTCAAAGGGCTGCCGGAAAAAACGGCAACGATGAAAGAAATTGCGTTCGCCGCTTACAGCAACGTGCCCGAGGGCATGGAGCACGGGCTGGAGACCGTGGACTATTACGATCCGCCGAACTTTACCTATCCCTTCGGCGCCTACGTTTGCGTGGTGGACATTGATCGCTTCACCGGCGAGGTGAGCGTGCGGCGCTTTTACGCCCTGGACGATTGCGGCACCCGCATCAATCCGATGGTGATCGAAGGCCAGGTGCACGGAGGACTTACCGAAGCCTTCGGCATCGCCATGGGTCAGGAGATCGTGTTCGACGACACCGGCAACGTGCTGGGCGCGAGCCTGATGGATTATTTCCTGCCCACCGCCGTTGAGACCCCACAGTGGGAGACCGACTACACGGTCACGCCGTCTCCGCATCATCCTATCGGCGCCAAGGGCGTCGGCGAATCGCCGAACGTGGGCGGCGTGCCGGCGTTCTCCAACGCCGTCGTCGACGCCTTCGCTCACCATGGCGTGACCCACATGCCCATGCCGCACACACCGTCTTCGGTGTGGCAGACCATCAACAAGCTGGGGCTGAATAAGTAGTCCCGGTGCCATCAGGAACGACTGGAGCCTTCGCTTTGGCGCTCATTGTCTACCACCCCCTCCCTGTCCCTCCCCCATCAAGGGGGAGGGCACTCTGCGATACTCGTTCGCGATTCTAATCTTGTCCGGTTATGGACTGGCGTGAGCTGCAGGAAGGTCTGGCCGCCACCGGCTATATCGCCGACGGCGACCTGGCGATGGCGGTGGCGCTCATGGAGCAATTGCAGCGCCCGTTACTGATCGAGGGCGAGACCGGCGTCGGCAAAACCGACATCGCCAAGGCGCTTGCGAGCGTGCTCAAGACCAAGCTCATCCGGCTGCAGTGCTACGAGGGGCTGGATGCCAACGCCGCGGTCTATGAGTGGAACTACCAGCGCCAGCTGCTGGCCATCAAGGTGTGGGAGAACGAAGGCGTGTCGGCGGAGGAGAAGGAGTCCCACGTTTTCGAGGAGAAGTTCCTGCTCAAACGCCCGCTGCTCGAAGCCATTACCCAGGCGAAGCCGCCGGTGCTGCTGGTGGACGAGATCGATCGCGCCGACGAGGAGTTCGAAGCCTATCTTCTGGAAGTGTTGTCGGACTACCAGATCAGTATTCCCGAAATGGGTACGGTCGAAGCGGTGACCATTCCCCGGGTCATTCTCACGTCGAACTCCACACGCGAGCTCAGCGACGCGCTGCGGCGGCGCTGTCTTTACTACTGGCTCGACTTTCCTGCCGGGGACAAGGAGCTGCGCATCATCAACGCGCGCCTGCCGGACATGGAACAGAAGCTGGCCGGTCAGGTGGTGGCGTTCATCCAGCAGCTGCGTCGCGTCGACTTGCAAAAGAAACCCGGCGTGGCAGAGACCCTGGACTGGGCGCGGGCGCTGATGGGGATCGGTGTACGCAGCATCGACGAAGATCCGGAGGCGCTGCGCCATACGCTGCTGTGTCTTTTAAAGACGCGATCGGATCGCGAGACCTTGGTTCCCGAGGTCGTCGATCGCCTGGCGGCGAAGGCAGTATGAGTGCCCTCGCCCACTCGTCCGATACGAATTGTGGTGCCACCCCACTCGCGCGGCGCATGCTGGGCTTCGCGCGGCTTGCGCGTGAGAACGGATTTCGCGTCGGTATAGAAGAAAGTGCCGACGCGCTGGAAGTGGCCGAATTCGCCGGCGCCCTTAACCCGCGCGCGCTTCGCTTTGGTCTGCGCGCGCTGTTTTGTTCCTGCTCTTCTGACTGGGCGAAGTTCGATAAGCTGTTCGAGCTCTACTGGCACGGCACAGGCCAACGCTCGGCGGTGCGCTTGAGCGGTGGCGCGCAATCCGCGAAGGCCGGCTCCGGATCGGCGAATGCCGCCTCCCGCACGTCTGATTTCGCCGAGCAGCTGCGTCGAGACATTAAGGCCGAGGATGGCGGCGGCGACGGCCGTCAACAGGGCGCCAGCAATGTCGAGACCCTGGCGCGCACGGATTTCCGCTACTTGAACGACGCCAACGAGCTGCAGGACATTTACGCACTCACGCAACGGATGGCGGCGCGCATGCGCTGGCGATTGACCCGTCGTTACCGCACCCGATCCCGTGGCCGGGTGGTGCAGTTGCGCAACACCATTCACAAAAGTCTGCGCTACGGCGGCACGCCGCTATCACTTGTCTACCGCAAGCGCCGGGAACGGCCGGTGCGCCTGGTGGTGCTCCTCGATGCCAGCGGTTCCATGAGCCTCTACAGCGCATTTTTCGTTCGCTTCGTGCGCGGCATCGTCGACAACTTTGACGACGCCGACGCATTTGTATTCCACACCCGGCTGGTGCACTTAAGTCAGGCGCTTCGGGAGAAGAACATCGAAAAGGCCATGGAGCGCATGGCGGTGATGTCGGAAGGCTGGGGCGGGGGCACGCGCATCGGCGGCTGTCTTAAAATCTTCAACAAAAACTACGCCCAGAGCATGCTCGATTCACGTTCGGTGGTCGTCATCATGAGTGACGGTTACGACACCGGCGAACCGACGGTGCTGGCGCAGCAGATGAAAAAGCTTAAGGCTCGCAGCAAACGCATTCTGTGGCTCAACCCGTTGCTCGGCTGGAAAACTTACCGGCCGGTGGCTGAGGGTATGGCGGCCGCCCTGCCCTACGTGGATCTGTTCGCCCCGGCGCACAATTTGGAAAGTCTCATGGCCTTGGAACCGTATCTCTACAAGCTGCCGTGACCACCCGTGACCGCATCGAGCAGCTCGCCAGGCGCTTAAAAGACGCCAACCGGCCGTTCGTCATCGCTACCGTGGTGCGCACCGATGATCTGACCTCGGCCAAGGCGGGCGCGAAAGCACTCATTGACGATAAGGGCACTATCGAAGGATGGGTAGGCGGCGGCTGCGCGCAGCCGGCCGTGCGCAAGGCGGCGCTGCAAACCATCGACGATGGTCGCGCGCGACTTATCCGCGTGCGTCCCGGTAAAGTGAAGAACAGCGATGCGAGCATCGAAGAGTACGAGGCCCACTGCCACAGCGGCGGCACGCTGGAAATATTCATCGAGCCGGTGTTGCCGCGCCCGTCGCTGCTGGTGCTCGGCGCATCGCCCGTCGGCCAGGTTCTGGCCCGTCTGGCGAGCGAAGTGGGTTACAACGTGGCGGCCGCCTGCAATGCCGAGGACGCGTCACTCTATCCAGGGGTCGACCGGCTTATTCAGGGCTTTGAGCTGGGTGACGCGGCCGCGCCCAGCAGCGTCGTTGTCGTCGCCACCCAGGGCCGCGGCGACCGAAGCGCCCTCGAGGCGGCGCTAGCCACGGGCGCCGGCTACATTGCGTTCGTCGCCAGCCGCCGCAAGGCCGCCAAGTTAAAGCAGGAGCTGGTGGAAAGCGGCAATGACGCCTCCAGGGTGAATGCCATTCGCGCGCCTGCCGGCCTCGACATTAACGCGCTGACGCCGGAGGAAGTGGCGGTGTCCATTCTCGGCGAGATGATTCAGTTCCGGCGCGCATCGCTGCCTAAGGCGAAATCAATTGAGCTGGAAGACGAAGGCAGTAAAGTGGTGGTCGAAGTCGTTTCTCAGGCCAGCTGCGGTGATCCCGACGCCGAGTAATTCGAAAAGTAAGCGCAACGCAAAAAAATATTAACTAGGCTCTTGTGTCTACTGGATCCCCGCTCCCCGCTTTCGCGGGGGCAAGCTTCGCGGGGATGACGAGCTTGCGGAAAGCGGGGGTCCGACCCCTTTTCCCGGATTGTGGAAGAATAGACTCCCTCCTCTTTTCTATCTGAGTCAATCTCATGGCCGGTACCACGGCATCCCCTGAAGCGCTGGCGCAAGAGTTTCTCGGCTGGCAGTGCCGGATCCGGCAGCATGCGGTGCGCCGGGACTGCGGGCGGCCGAGCAGCGGCATGAGGCCGGAGGTGTCTGTGGGGGATGGGGGTAATCCGCTGGGGCGGATTGTGGTGCTGATCGTCAAGAGCGACTGGGCGGAGCCGGCGGCGCGGTTCCGATTCATGGCGGAAAAGACCCATGATCCGGCGGACCGCTATGACGCGGCGCTCAAATACCTTCAGGCGGATTACTACCAGAAACCCCAGACCTTTTCCGAGGAAATGACGGCGTTGTTCGGGGCGGGGTCCGGTTGGGTCGAGCGGCTGGTGGGTGCCAGGCGGTGCGTGCTGTCCTTCGAACAGTACGGGCAGGCGTATCGCTTGAGGTGTGCGGTGCGGGAACTGGATGAGGAAGAAGGGGGGTATCAGCTTACCTATTGGCATAACTGGTTGTTCAATCCGGCAATGCCGGGGAATGTGCGGGTGTTGGGGTTTGTGCCGGATTTTGCGGGGGGTGAGGTGGTTCCGGGGGTCGAGTGGAAGCGGTAGGTGGAGGTAGGTCAGACGTTGGTGGAAGGAAGGAAAGATTGTTTACTGGATCCCCGCTTTCGCGGGGATGACGTGAGGCGCGGGGATAGCGTGAGAGGCGGGGATAGCATGAGAGGCGGGGAAGATGTGAGAGGCGGGGATGGCGTGAGAGGGGGGATGACGAGAGAGGGGGCGATGACGGGAAAGGGGCGATGCCGTTGGTGGGGATCCCGGCGCTGCCCGGGCGGGCTTTATGATGAGCCCGTAAGCTATTTCCCGGTTTTTTGTCCAGCGCCCTTGCATGCGACAAGGTCGAGGCTGGTTTTTGAAAGGCGCTGCACGAGGGTCTGCTGAAAGGCTTTGCTGAAGCGGATCTGGCAGGGGAGCGATGCCCATTCCATTAAATTCGAGTCAACTTTCATTACCGATACGTCACTGGTAGCGATGACTGACGCGGTACGTTTGACCTTAGACAAGTAACCAAGCTCTCCAACACAGTCCCCGTTCGTCAGTTTACTTACCTCAATATCACCGATAACGACTGATACGTCGCCTGAAACAATTACAAAGAAGGATTGCTCCGAGGTGCCCTCAGTAATTATTTGGTCCCCGATTGCGTAACGTTCCCATGAGCTGACTTCGAGTAACTCCTGTATCTCCTCGTCCGAGAAATCATTGAAGAATTGCAATCCTCGCGCCGCTTCGAATTTTTGCTCCTCCGTCAACTCTGCCGGTGGTTGCCTGGACTCTTCCAGTAACTTCGCGAGATCGGCTGCAAAATCAGCCCCGGTCTTGTAGCGTTTGTCCAGTCGTTTCTCCATGGCGCGAGCCACGATCTCGGCGACTGCTTCGGGCACATCCGGACGAATTTCTCTAACCGGCGTGGGGACCTCATTGACGATTTTATTAATGAGCCCCGCCAGGGTCGTCGTCGAGAAGGGTGCTTTGCCCGTCAGGAGCTCATACATGACAACGCCAAGCGAATAGAGGTCTGCCTGGTTGGTCAATGGGTCTTCACGGGCCTGTTCCGGGGACATGTACATCGGGGTACCCATTCCACCCAGGAGTTGGGTCTTATCCGTGTGGATCTTCTGTGCTATTCCGAAATCCCCGATTTTGACCTCACCTTCCTTATTAAGCATAAGGTTCGCCGGCTTGATGTCCCGGTGTAGCACCCCGCGCCGGTGTGCGTAGTCAAGGGCCTGTGCGCACTGATGCATGAGCTGCAAGACGTCCTTTATGGGGAGCAGCCTTTCAGGTTTGGTATGGGCCCTCAGGGTGTCCTTTCCATTGACGTACTCCATCACGATGTAGGGCTCACCTTCAGCTTCTCCGGCATCGAAGATCCGCACGATATTCGGGTTGTCCAGTGCACCCGCGGCCTGCGCCTCGTTGAAAAACATCTTTCGGGTGAATTTGTCCGGAACGTCGGATTCCATCATGTCGATGGTGCAAACCTTTATCGCCACCGGTCGATCGATGAACGGATCATGGCCGAGATACACGGCGCCCATAGCGCCGCGGCCGATAAGGCCGCGCACCTCATACTTGCCGATTTTCTCTGGATGCTCCTGCATGTCCGGCCAGGCAGATAACCGTTGAGCGGTTAATTGACCCCCGCGCTCAGTCAAAAAGCGTCACCAACGTTGAAAGGTTAGACCATGAATGGTCTCAGAGCGCGGATCTCGGCGCCGGAGGCGCCGAGCGAGGCAGGCCGAGGAGAAGGCCATAGCGGACCCCGGGTTGTCCTATGACCAGCGACCCGTGACTGCGTGGGAACCACTGCCTTGTGTCGGTCGTCACGTCCTGAAATTGCAGATATTTCGCAACTATACTATTTGTAACTAATGCGAATTCCGTGCCGGGTCGCGACCTTGTGGCTGCCCCTGCATATGTTGGAAAAAGGCTCCCGAGTAAATGGTTTGAGCGATGATTAATGGGAACGTTTTTTGTATCCCCTGATACCTCCCCCCAGTCCGTCTACTCCCCGGTGAAATAGGAACACGCTGTTGGATAAGCGCAAGTTCGTTCGTCAACCCGTCGATTTGGATGCTCGGATCAGTCTCCAGGGAGGGGATCAGCACTTCTGCCAGATCAAGGACTTCAGTCTCGGCGGCGTTTTCGTGGTCTGTGGCGGCCTGATGCACGACGGGTCCGCCGATTCGGGGCCGTCGGCACTGGAGCATCAGCCCGTAGAGCTCCAGTTCTCGGCCGGATCCGGGGGAAGCGAGCAGGAGTACCGAATCACTGGCCGTCTGGCCAGGGTTTTGAAGAGCGGAATTGGCATTGAGTTCGTCGAACCCGACCCGGCGACGCTGCTGGTCATGCAGGAACTGGCGAACAAGGCCCATAAGACGTTACTCGATACGCAAGCGCGAGAGGCGAACCGTGCAAAGGCTGCTGGAGAGGCGCAAGCCGAAGAGATCGCAAATCGTCTTGGCATCGTGGAGACGCTGAAAGAGCTGATCGCTCGATTTCTCAAGGAAGCGCTTGATGCACTCTTCATGGAAGCGAACGAGAGGCTGTTCGAGTCCGCAAAAACCGCGCCAAACACTCTCAAGGAGAGCGAGTGTTTCGATTCGATTAAGGAAGTAAAAAATATCCGATCCCTGGTGGAACAGTCGTTCCTTCAAGCAGTGTTGGCTCACGTGGTTAAGCCCGGATACCAGCAGCTGTCAGGGCCCGAATCGCCACCGCAATTCGGGGGAGAGTTGACCCTCGTGGATCCCGAGAAGTTCCAGGATTGGCTTCGAATGAAGCGTATTCTTGAAAAAGCAGGGCCCAAGTTCAAAGACAAGGAATACGAGCTTCTCGCCCGCTTGTCGGCGGTCTCGAATACCAAGATCACTGAGTCCAACAACCCCATCGGGTTGGTGGAGATTTGCGCATCTTTCTACGACGCGGTTCAGGAATTAGGGGCAAGTCGCGTCACGAGGGAAGCTATTTTCGAAGCGTTGGAAAGCAACCTGGTGGCCAAACTGGGGATGCTCTATGCCGATGTAAACAGCATGTTTGTCAGTAAAGGCATCCTGCCGACGGTGGAGCCGCCCAAGCATGTCGTTAAGAAAAATCCGAGATCGGCCACTCCCGAGAGTTCGGATCGATCTGCATCGTCAGGTGGCCATCAAGGTCCGGCACCGGAGGGTGCAAATGGCCCGGGACACGGGCATGCCGCTCACCCTGGCGGCGCGACTTCAGCGCCGCCGCATCCCGTGACCGGCGACCCCGGTGTAGAATCGGGTTATCCCCCGCAGAGCACCTCTCCAACCGCGGCGGGCTCGACTCCAGCGCCAACGTCAGTGCCTCAATCGGCACCGGCGCGGGCTGCTTCAGGTCAAGCCGCACGCGGCGCAGCCACTCCGGTGGCATCGGCGGGCGGTGGCGCAAGTCCGTCGGATACCTCAGCGATGCGCATTGTTCCCGGCTCCCAAGAGTCGCCCACCGGACGGCGCCAGGGTGCGATTCCGGCAGCGGGCCGCGGCGCCCGGCCGAGCGGGTCACCTTATCAGGCGGTGCGAACTCTCCTGGGGCTTCAACGACAGGCCGAAGGGACCGGGGTGCAGGCTGCTCCAGGCGCGCCACCGGGGAGCGCCTCTGGCGCGGGAAGCCCTTCCGCAGGAGCACCCGGGCCGTCCTACGCCCGGGACGAGATCATCAATGCGCTGTCCAGCGTTCAGCATCTATCCAGCACCGACGACGGCGCAGCGAACGGAGTCAATTTGAAGGAACGCATCCAGTCTGCATTGGAGGCGCAGCGAGCGACGGGCGAGAGCAAGCAGCTGGGGGAAGCAGAGGATGCCGCCATCGACCTGACTAGCGGACTGGTGGAGTCCATCGTCGAAGATGTGCTCGTCCCTGATGAAATCAGGTCCCAGTTCAAGCGTCTACAGATCCCGCTTCTCAAAGCGATGATGAATAACGAGACA
This sequence comes from Gammaproteobacteria bacterium, assembly GCA_041589735.1. Taxonomy (GTDB): domain Bacteria; phylum Pseudomonadota; class Gammaproteobacteria; order HK1; family HK1; genus CAMYJH01. The sequence goes on from JBFHVA010000131.1 coordinate 8,808, forward strand.
TTCTTTGCGGATTCCAAGCATCCCGCGCGACGGGTCGTGGACCAGCTTGGCGCGCTAACGATCCCAAAAGGTGACACCGGCACCAAGCTACGGGAGAAGGTAAACCAGGTCGTCAATCAGATCGCGTCACAGGAGGGCGACGGAAAATCAGAATTCGCGAACGCCGCCGATCAGCTTGAGGCACTTTTGAAGGAACAGATGGCGACGTACGAAAAAAACGTGCGCAGTGTTGTGAAAGAGTGTGAACAACAGGCAGAGATTACGCAGTCCATAAGAAAGGATGCGGTGGCTGCAGCCAAGGCGCAGCAGGCGGTGCCCGAGGAATTCCGGCCATGGCTCGAGCGCGCCGGCCGGCTTCGAGTGGGCAACCGGGTTGTCATCGATAAGGCAGGACGCCCACATCATGAGGCGCTGGCGTGGGTGAGCAGCGACCAAGAAAAATATGTTTTTGTGGACGGCGTCGGCGAGAAGGCCTCGTCAATGATTCGGCAGCAGCTGGCGATGATGCTCAAGCGTGGCTTACTCAAAGTCCTGGCGGAGTCGGCCATGCCGGCCATGGAACGCGGCATGCACATGATCATGCGGAAAATGCATGAGGACCTTGCGGATAGGGCCACTCGAGATCCGACGACCGGCTTGCTTAACCGAAAGGCATTTTTAGATCGAGTCGACCGCGCCGTCACCGACGCCATTCAAACCTCTTCAGAGCATGTGCTGTGCTATTTAGACCTCGACCACTTCGGAGAGATTAATGAGAAGTGGGGTGAAATCGCGGGTGACAAGCTGCTTAAGCGTTTCGGAATCGTTCTGATGAAGAACATGGGCGACAAAGGCGTGACGGCCCGTCTTCCAGAGGACGAGTTCGGGCTTGTGTTGTTTGGGTGCTCCCAGGCGGAAGGGCATGAGTTTGCAGATAGATTGCGACGCGCCGTATCAAGCGCACGCTGTTACTGGAAGGGTGAGTCACTGCCGCTCAGCGTGAGTATCGGCATAGTCCCGATAACCAAACAAAGTGAGAGCGTCAGCGACCTTATGGAGGCAGCCAAAGCCGCCTGTGTCCGGGCCAAAGAATCAGGTCGGGACTGCGTCGAGGTGTGTCAGCTCAAGCCGGAAAAGGGCAATGCCAAGTCCGCAAAGCACGACGTCTTAGTGGTGAACAAGATATTGGAGGGAGGTCGACTTGAGCTGGAAGCCCAGCGGGTCGAGCCCATTGGAGAAGACGCTGACAGCAAGCCACATTACGAGATTCTGCTGCGGCTCCGTAACATTGGGGGCAATCTGATGTCACCCGAGCAC
>JBFHVA010000132.1:0-10009 GCA_041589735.1 Gammaproteobacteria bacterium
CTCAGGCCGCATTGCAAGGCTCTTCCTGGAATAGTCGTATACAACACGGTTTGGCGAGAAGATGGGCGTGGTATCAGCACTACGATTTACGACTGCCGGGCTTCAGCGGAAGAGGCCGCCGCGAAACTTGAATACATATGGGCAAAATTCAGCGATTTACTGATCGAAGAACCTGTTACTGAGCTTTTTACAAGAACGGCAAATATGCTGGAATCAAAGAAAAAATAGGAATCAGGCTGGTCGTGAAAGCCAGGCCTCCGCCGGGACAGTAGATTATTGGTGCCTGGCACCATGTTCCTGGCGCCGGATACCCTTCCTATTCCGCCATCTCCGGGAAAGCCTGTTCCCCTAGACCCTCGAGCCTTCGAGGCAAAAACATTGGAACCCGTAACGTGGCAAACCCGCATCTCGCGTGATCGATTTATCGCTCCCGTTTAATTCCTGATCGGATGTGTGGCACCGCCACGAACCGAGTCGGGGCACCGCGTGCGTCAACGCGCGGGGTAAAAAATATTGCCGATGCACGGAGCAAAGCTTGCCGAATTGGTATGCTCCGCGTTTAGAGTACGGCGGGGAGCGCCACTCGAGAACGCCAATAACACGATGCCCGGACCGGTCCTGCATGTATCTGACCTGCCCCAAATGCGGCTACAAGCGTAAAGAGAGCGACAGCGCGCCTGAGGATCAGTGCCCCAAGTGCGGTATCGTCTTCTCCAAGTGGCTGAAAATGCAGCTGAAACCGCTGCCACCGGTGGATTCCGCCCCGAGCAACACGGCGCGTTTCAACATCGTGCGAAAAGGCGCCTGGGCGTGGCTCAAGGGCAAACTCTTTTATCCGGAGCCGGACATCGACGCCATCACCGTGTACGGGCGGCTGGCGGTTCTGTGCGCCGCTATCGCCTGGGGGATGAAATTCATACTTGCCGATTACGCCACGCTGGAAAACGGGGTGCCCGAAAGTTCGGACATCATCATGAGCCGGGTGAATCTGGTGTTTCACGAGGCCGGTCACCTGATTTTCTCCCCCTTCGGCGAGTTCATGGCGGTGCTGGGCGGCTCGATCGGCCAGCTTTTGATGCCGCTGATCGTGTGCCTCGCCTTTTTACTTCGCTACAACAACCCCTTCGGTGCCTCCATCGGCCTGTGGTGGCTGGGCCAAAGCACAATTGATCTGGCGCCTTATATTGCCGACGCGAGAGCCAAGCAGCTGATGCTGCTCGGCGGCATCACCGGGCGGGATTCCCCCACCTACCACGATTGGGCCAACATCCTCGGAAGCAAGGGCTGGATGCGCTACGACCAGCAGATCGCCGCGGCGGTGGACTTCGCCGGCGAGGCGCTGATGGTGCTGTCATTCCTTTGGGGCGCCTACCTCGTGTGGTCGCAGTTCAGGCGACTTCGGGGCTGAGGCAAACCAGGTGCGAAAGGCGAAGTGACCGGTTACTCGGCGCCGGGGAAACAAAAAACGCCCGGCTCGGCCGGGCGTTTTTGATTGCGCGGTTCGGGACCCGGCTTGCTTCAGGCCACCGCGGTGACCAGCAGCGCACCGAGTAAAATCAGCAGGTAGACGTAGATGTCTTTTGGGGAAGGCGCATCCTCGTCGCTTCCGGAGCCGTGTTCCGGGCGTTCTTGCTCTTGTTCCATTTTAGTTTCTGCTTGAAGGCACCGCCGCCTTTGTTAAGTTAAAAGATAGACCCGAGTTCGAAACCTTGCTGTGCCCGCAGTCACAAAATCACTTATATAAAGGGTCAAAAGTGCCCTTCGCGAAAGCTCAGGGAAATTTTCCGAGCCAAGTTGAGACAATCCGAATCGAACCACTTCGGTTTTGGCTCGCTGGAAGCAAATCCGAGGATTGCGCCGTCGCCACCGAAAAATGGTGCCTGGCACTAATTCAAAGGCGAGGCTGAGGAAGACCTCTGAAGGAGCCGGCGCCTGCCTTGGGCGCGAACTTTTGAATAGGCCGTCATTCCTGCGCAAGCGGGAATCCAGTGACAAGATTTGCCATTGATTCAAAGTGAGCGTTTCTCCGAACGCTTCGGAAGGTTCGCCCGCAAGCGGGTTGCCACCCTGGGCAACGGAAGGTACGGGCGGTCATTTCGGGCGTTTCGCGCGCACCGTGTCGCGGGCAAAAAAACGCCCGGCGGGGGGGAGCCGGGCGTAACGAGGTTTAGGGGAGTAGATACTCTTATGCGTGCGGTCCTGCACGACCACACGGTGCCCAGCGTGCCCCAGGGCTTCAAGGGTCGCCGTGACGAATGTCACAGGTATGTGTTTAATTCCGGGACTTTTTCACGCACCTGGGAATTTTTTCCACAGCCAAGCGCCGCGGATATCCATGTAAACATCTGTTTTCCGGCGATAAACTCGATTGGCCAAAATTCGAGCGGGAAACTTTCCCGGCTCTCGACCCGCCGCCGAGCGCTTCTGGCTAAGAATCAGAGGGTTAAACCGAAAAGCGTGGATTTCGGCAAACCGGTGAATCAGTGTTGGAGAATGGCCTCGAGGATCCGGTAGCGATCCCGGTGGTCGCCGTCGAAATTGTCCATGCCTTTCTTGGTGATCAGCCGGTCGTCGCCCATGTTGGGACCCGCGTCTTCGTAGATGGCCTGATCGGCTTCGCCTTCGTACCAGCGGATATTGAATGCGCCCTGCGGGGGGAAGAAGGTGACCTCTGCGTACTCGGGCAGGTGGTCGCGGATCCACCAGGCCAGCGGCTCGCAGTTGCCGGATTTCTGGTACAGGTTGAGGTAGGCCGGAACCAGCACCGAGGCGGTGGCGCCCATGAGGCCCTTGTCGTCGCGCCGGTCCCAGATATGGCGCGCCGCCGAGTAGACGTTGTCGGAGCAGTAGCAGGCGGTTTCGCCTTGCCTGTACTTCTGGTGGCAGAAGTCGTTCAGGGTCGGGGATCGGTAGGCGCTGCGCACCACGACGCCTCCGAAAGCCTCGTTCAGGGGCTCGAGCAGCTTTTCGCACAGCTGTCTTCCGGCCTTGACCGCGAGCGCCGGGTCCTCCGGCACGTTGGGCACGCCATAGTAATTGCTCACCTCGCTGTAGAGCATCTCGCGCATGAAAAAGTGCTTCGACAGGCGCACCCGCCCGAGCTCGGTCAACGCGGCAACGGAGGTAGGGCTTTTGCTCATTTGCAACAGCTACGGTGCGCGTTGCGCACCACATCTTCAGGTCATTTCCGCGAAGCTTGCCCCCGCGAGAGCGGGGAGCGGGAATGACGATTATTTTCGGTAGGCGCGGCCCACCCGACGTGGCCTCACAAATACCATTCGTACTCGCGCAGCGATATGTGGTCGTAGTACTTAACCAGCTCTTTGAGCTTGGAGTCGCAGTAAAGCTGCACGTAGGGCGTGCCCAGGTATTCGTTCATGATCGGCGAGGCGTTCAGCCGGGCGATGGCATCGCGCCAGGTGAGCGGCATGTCCGGGTCGGCGTGCTCGCCGGCGTTGCCTCCTGCTGGCGGGCCGGGGTCGATGTTGCGCACCAGCCCGTGGTGTATACCGGCAACGATGGCCGCCAGCACCAGGTAAGGATTGGCGTCGGCGCCCGCCACCCGGTGCTCGAAGCGCCGGTTCTTGGCCTCGCCGGCGGGAATGCGGAACGCCACCGAGCGGTTGTTCGGCCCCCAGCTCGGCGTCACCGGCACGAAGCGGTTGGGCAGATAGCGCCGGAAGGCGTTGACGTTTGGCGCATAAATCGCCATTGCGTCGTTCATGCTGGCCATCAATCCGCCGACCGCGTGACGCAGCTTCTCCGATCCCAGCTCGCTCTTGTTCTCGAACACGTTGTTGCCCTGCCAGTCGAGCAGGCTCAAGTGCACGTGCATGCCTGAGCCGGTGCGATCGATATAAGGCTTGGACATGAACGTCGCTTCCACGCCGTAATCCTGGGCCACGTTCTTGACGATGTAGCGCAGCAGCGCGCAGTGGTCCGCGGCGGCAAGCGGATCGGGCACGTGGCGCAGGTTGATCTCGAACTGCCCCGGCGCGTATTCCTTGGTGGCGACGGAGGCCGGCACGTTCTGGCTGCGGCACTCTTGTTCCACCGCGTGCAGGAACGGGGCGAAGGCGTCCAGCTCGCTCATGCCGTAAACCTGGGTGGAAAGATCGCGCCGGCCGGTGGCGGGCGAAATGGGCGGCTGCGGCCGATCCTTCGCGTCACGCATTTTGTCGATGAGGTAAAACTCGAGCTCGAAGGAAATCACCGGTGACACTTCCAGCTCGGCGAGCCTCGAAAGCGCCTTGGCGGCCACGTTGCGGGGGTCGGTCCAGGCGGTCACGCCGGCCTGATCCAGCATGGTCATCAGCACCTGCCCGCCGCGCCCGTTGGACCAGCCCACCGGCACCAGGGTGCCTTCGATGGGAAGCGCGGTGCCGTCCGGGTCGCCGTCGGTGAATCCCATGCCGCAGGGGTTAAGGCTCGCTCCGGTGACGTCCAGATAATGCACCGAGAGCGGGATCTGAAGTCCGCTTTTGAACAGCTTGTCGATGTCGTCGCGCAGGTAACGCTTGCCGCGAATGACGCCGGACATGTCGACGAAAAGGGCGTCGATGTATTCCGTCTGCGGGTATTGCTCGAGGTAGGTCTTGAGCTCTTTGAGACGGGTCTTCTGAGTTGTAGATTTCTTTTTGTGCATGGAACTGTCGCGGTTTACCGCCATGCGCGCGGCGCGCTGTACTCAGTTTAGCCCCAACTGTGAACTCGCAGCGTTCTAAAGCGCGTCCTTGATCCGATAATAAGCATAGGCCGCGCGCAGCATCCACAGCCGAAGCCCGGGAAACACAAACCCGGGCGAGAGCCCCCGCATAACCTTTGGAATGCCCGCCAGATCCCGGTTCGCGCCGGCGAGATTTGCCGCGATCATCATACCAGCCCAGGGCGCGTTGCAGACGCCGTTGCCGTGGTAGCCGAAGCCGTACCAGACGCTTGAGTCGTCTTCCAGGCGTCCGATGCAGGGCGAAAGCCTTCGGGTGACACAAACCAGGCCGCGCCAGAAGTGGGTCACCGGCACCTGGCGCCAGTTTGGAAACAGATCGTAAAAGCGCTCTTCGAGTTTTGAACGCATTGTCCGCCCGCTTTGATTGCTGCCGTGGTAGTCGCCCCGGCCGCCGATCAGGAAACGATTGTCCGGCAGAAGGCGAAAATAGTTGTGCAGCATCTTGGTGGTGACCGCCGGCGATGTGTTCTGCCAGGCGTGGGCTTTGAGTTCCTCATCGCTCAACGGCCGGGTGACAATGATATTGGAGATCGCCGGCAGCGCGGCGGCGTCGAGTGCGGGGTTTAGTCCTTCCCGGATGAACCCGTTGACGGCGACGATCACTTGCTTTGCCTCGAGCGTGCCCCGGGGGGTTCGCAGTTTGTGTACTCCGTTTTCTTTGCGCCATTCCATGACCGGCGACTTGCCGTGGACCTTGGCGCCCCGGCGCACAGCGGCTTTTGCAAGTCCGGCGACGAACTTGATCGGGTTCAAGCCGAAGCCCGCGTGCACTTTGAGCCCGCCCTCGAGCTCAGCGCAGTCGAAGTAGTTTGCTTGGAACGTTTTCTTGTCGATCAATTCGCTTTCGATGCCGAAGAGTCTCTTCAATGCGTCCTGCTCGTCACGCAGCCCCTGCATACGGGAGGCTTTGTGGGCGACATCCAGAATCCCGTCGCCGGATTTGTCGTAGTCGATGCCCTCCTCTTGCCGCAGGCGATCAACCAGCTCGATGGCTTCCATCTGGGCGCGGAAGAAGTGCTGGCTTTCCTCGAGCCCGTAGCGGCGAATGAGTTCGGCGATGCTGAGCTTGGTGGCCGGCATGCAGCAGAAGCCCCCGTTTCGTCCCGATGCACCCCATCCGATATGGCCCGCTTCCAGCACCCGGGCTTCGATGCCGTAATCCCTGGCCAGATGTAGCGCGGCGGATAGACCGGTATAGCCGCCGCCGATAACGGCAACCTCGCAGCGCTGATCGCTCTCGAGCGCTTCGAGCCCCTGTTGCGAAACTGGCGCGTTCTCTTGCCAGTAACTCGGCACCGGCCGTGAGACGTCGTAAATGTCGGGGTGATAAAGGGGCATGGTGGTGATGCGCAGCGCGATATTCTAGGGTGCGCCGTGCGGGCCATCACTCGACCGGTTGGCGTCTAAGAATGCTGACACTCAGCGCAACACTGGTAATGAGATGCAACAGCGGCAGCGCCGCCTCGTAGGCGAGCACCACCGTGCCGTCCAGGATATTGCTGCTCCGCGTCGCCGCCCGAAGCACGGACCAGTACGTTTCCAGAAGCGGACCTCCGGTTTCCATAAATGCGAAGGCAAGCGCCCAGTTGACCACGAACAGCGCCGAGGCGATCGCCCCGACGCCGCGCCACCACCTGAGACCGAACAAAAGCAACAGCGTGGCGGCAACACCCAGCCCCGAGGCGGCAATGCTCACCGTGTTCTGATCCCAGACGATCACCGCCGCAACGGTGAGCACCCAGAGCAGCGTGATCAGGAGAGTCCTGGTGGCTTGTATCGCGCTCATGCTGGTCTCGAGGGTCCGGGTAACGGTTTTTCGGTCAAAACGAAGGCGCCATCTTAATGATGTCGCCGTCCGCCTGCGAACTCGTTGAATAAGGTCCGGCAACATGAAAGGGACGCGCGGCCTACGAGCGAAAAATAGTGCCTGGCACCATTTTTAAGGGGTTAACCGGGAAGCAGAACCGGTCCCGCGGCCTAAGCTATAGGTTAATGAAAGAAGTTCGCGGGACTCGACCAGCACAATGTTGAATGAGGATACCGGGCGCGCCGGTCAGGCTGCCCGTTTTCTCGAGTGGCTCGCCTCGACTTCCGAGCAGGAGCACGCGGGCGCCAACGGCGATGACGGCCTGTCATTGATCGAGCTGGCCGAGCTCGCTTGCGCCTACGCCGAGCGGGCCTTCGAGCGCGCGGGCGGGCCGGAGCGGGCAAAGTCCTTGGACTGCCGGCGCGGCTGCGATTACTGCTGTCATCTGCCGGTGGAAACCTCCCGCGCTGAAGCCGCCTGGGCACTGGACTTTGCCCGCGAGAATCTGAGCGCGGCCGAGTTCAGTGACTTGAAACACCGCATTCGCGAGGCGGCTGCGGCTTATCCGCTGCCGCCGCGGCGTCCGCCGGCAAAGAACCCGCGCTGCCCGTTCCTCAAAGACTCCGCCTGCCTGGTATATCCGGCGCGGCCGCTGTCCTGCCGCGGCTGGAATTCCAGCGACGCGTCCGCTTGCCGCTCGGCCTACGAGCGCGGGGTGACGGAAGTCACGGTGCCGGTGGACAGCCGCATCCGCGGCGTGTACGCCAACGCTTCCGAAGCGCTGCTCCGTGGCTTGACCCGCGCCCAGCGGGACGGACCGACCCATCTGGTGCCGGCGCTGGCGGCGCTGATTGTTCTCGAACGCGGCTGAGCCGCGGTTATCCACAGCCGCCTTCGCTTTTTGAAAAACGATTTTTCCGGGTCCGTGTTGCGGTCCCGGGGCCGTTTTTCGTCCCCGATGGGAACGAAGCTCATTTATGCAGAACTTATCCACAGCTTGTGAGCCGATTGCTCACCACTAAAACACAATATGTTGAGTTTTGCGGAGTACTTGACTACATTCCCTAGTGGTGTAGACTGATTTTCGGCGCTGCAATCGCGCCCGGAAGGCAGCTCGCCTTCATATAACGACGAGGGGAGGAAATCAGGGGGATGTTGCCGTGATTCGGCGAGTCGGTGTCTTTTTCTCGGCGGGAAACACTCCTGCCGCCCGACGAGTCCAATCCACTTCAGGCAGCGCTCCCGAGGTCGGATCCGGATTCCAGGTACGGGGCGCGGCGCGGTGTTGAGACACCCTGCCGTGATTTCTGATCCGGCTGCCTTCGTTTGGTTTAACGACGGTAATTAGAGCTTGCCAGGAGCGGCGGGCCTGACCGGGGGCTACAAGCGCGGAGACATAACAACAGCATGAAAGTCGCCCATCAAAAATTTACCAACGAGCTCGCTCCGGCCGATCCGGGCGAGATTCCTCTTCAGGCCGCGTCCTTGGATATCTGGGACAAGAAGTATCGCCTGAAGAAAAAAGACGGCAGCGTCATCGACGAGAGCATCGATGACACCTACAAGCGCGTCGCGCGCGCGCTCGCTGACGTCGAGACCACCTGGGAGAAACAGGATCGCTGGTACGAGCGTTTTCTGTGGGCGCTGCGCAAGGGCGCCGTACCTGCCGGGCGCGTGATCTCCAACGCGGGCGCGCTGGAGCACAAGCCGGCCACGTCAACTATCAACTGCACCGTGTCCGGCACCGTGCGCGATTCCATGGACGACATTCTGAACAAAGTGCACGAGGCGGGACTTACCCTAAAAGCCGGCTGCGGAATCGGCTACGAGTTCTCGACCTTGAGGCCCAAAGGCGCATATGTCTCCGGCGCCGGCGCCTACACCTCGGGACCGCTGTCCTTCATGGACATTTACGACAAGATGTGTTTCACCGTGTCGTCCGCCGGCGGGCGCCGCGGCGCGCAGATGGCGACCTTCGACGTCGGCCACCCCGATGTCATGGATTTCATTCGCGCCAAGCGCGAGGACGGCCGCCTGCGCCAGTTCAATCTCTCTTTGCTCATTACCCGCGAGTTCATGGAAGCGGTGCGCGCCGACGACGAGTGGCAGCTCGCATTTCCAGTGACCCAGCGCGAGGTGGACGAGGAAGGACTGTCGCTGGACGACCCGGACGCCATCGTGTGGCGTCACTGGCCGGCGCCGGAAGCCTATGTCTCCCGCGCTGACGGCAAGGTCGCGTGCAAGGTGTACAAAACCGTCCGCGCACGGCGCCTGTGGGACATGATCATGGCGTCCACTTACGACTACGCCGAGCCCGGGTTCATCCTGGTCGACGAGATCAACGAGATGAACAACAACTGGTTCTGCGAGAACATCCGCGCCACCAATCCCTGCGGCGAGCAGCCGCTGCCGCCCTATGGCTCGTGCCTTCTTGGCTCGGTGAATCTGACCAAGTTTGTGCTCGATCCCTTCACCGATCGGGCGCGCTTTGACTGGGAGTCGTTCAACGAGACCGTCGCGGTGTTCACCCGCATGCTGGACAACGTGGTGGAGATCAACGGACTGCCCTTAGGTCCCCAGCGCGACGAAATCTTCAACAAGCGCCGCCATGGAATGGGTTACCTGGGGCTGGGCTCCACTTTGACCATGCTGTGCATGAAGTACGGCTCGCAGGAGTCGCTGGAGTTCACCGAGCGGGTTTCCCGCGAGATGGCGGTGACCGGCTGGCGCGCGAGCCTGGAGCTGAGCCTGGAGAAGGGCCCCGCGCCCGTTCTGGAAGAAACATTCGAGGTCACAGAGGACATGCTCCGCCTGCGTCCGGAGATGAAAGCGGACGGAATAGAGCCCGGCGATCGCGTGCCGGGCAAGGTGCTGCACGCCAAGTACAGCCGCTTCATGCAGCGTTTGGCCGAAGTGGAGCCGGAGCTGGTGGACGCGCTCGCCAACCAGGGCGCGCGATTCACACACCACACCTCCATCGCGCCCACAGGCACGATATCGCTTTCGCTCGCCAACAACGCCAGCAACGGCATCGAGCCGAGCTTTGCCCACCACTATGCGCGCAACGTCATTCGTGAAGGAAAGAAGACCAAGGAAAAGGTGGACGTCTTCTCCTTCGAGCTGTTGGCCTACAAGCACTTAATTGATCCGGAAGCGCTTCCTGGCTCGCCGGATTTCGCGCACAAGCTGCCGGAGTATTTCATTACCACCGACGACGTGTCGCCCAAGGCGCACGTAGACGTTCAGGCTGCCGCGCAGAAGTGGGTGGATTCGTCCATCTCCAAGACGGCCAACGTGCCCCAGGAGTACCCCTACGCGGACTTCAAGGACATTTACATGTACGCCTACGAGAACGGTCTCAAGGGCTGCACCACCTTCCGCTTCAATCCGGAAGCGTTCCAGGGTGTGCTGGTCAAGGAGAAGGACCTGGAGAACACCGTCTACGCCTTCACGCTCGATGACGGCTCAGAGGTGAC
>JBFHVA010000133.1:0-9961 GCA_041589735.1 Gammaproteobacteria bacterium
CGGCCGGATTCCAGCACGCAGGCGTGATCAGAGATTTCCAGCGCACGCTGGGTGCTCTGCTCTACCAGCAGCACGGTCATGCCCTCACCTTTGAGCCTGGCGATGGCGTGGTAGCAGATATCGACCATTTTGGGCATCAGGCCCAGCGAGACTTCGTCCACCATCAGAAGCTTGGGCTCCGCCATCAGCGCGCGGCCGATCGCGACCATCTGCTGCTCGCCACCGGAAAGCGATCCGGCGGCCTGCTTGCGGCGCTCAGCAATTCGGGGAAACAGATCGAACACTTTCGTCTTGGTGGTTTCAGTCTCTGCCCGGGTTCGGGTGTAACCACCGACGATCAGGTTTTCCTCGACGCTTAAATCCGGGAACAGCTTGCGCCCTTCCGGCGCCAGCGCGATACCGGCGCGAACGCGATCGCGGATTGGCATCGAAGTGATGTCGCGCCCGTCAAGCTCGATGCGCCCACCATGTATTTCTACATGGCCGGCGATGGCCATCAGGGTAGAGGACTTGCCGGCTCCATTGGCGCCGACCAAGGCGAAGACGCTGCCCTCCTCCACATCGAGGTTCAGGTCGTGGACGGCGCGGAAGGGGCCGTAGCCGCAGCTTAAATTCTCAAGCCGCAGCATTATGGGTTCCAAGATAAGCCGCCCGGATCACCGGATCGGACATCACTGCCTTGGGATCGCCTTCGCCCAGCTTGCGGCCGTTATCGAGCACCACCAAGCGCGAACAGATTCGCATCACTTCGCCCAGGTTGTGCTCGATGAGCACCACGGTGCGCCCGCCCTGGTTGAGGTCGACCACAGTGTCGGCGAGGCGCTTGGCCTCCAGGTGATTGAGCCCGGCGAGCGGCTCGTCCAGAAGCAGCAGCTTGGGATTTAAGGCCAGCGCGCGGGCCAACTCCAGGCGTTTGAGGTAACCCAGGGGTAAGGTGGACGGACGGCTGTCGCCAGCGTCATCGATGCCAAGCAGCTTCAAGAGTTGCTTCGCACGCTCGCGCTCGGCGTCGCGGCGATGCAGGGCCAGTGCTTTCAACGGCGCGCGAGTCTTGGCCAGCCCCGCGGCCAGCGCCACATTGTCCACCAGGGTCATGGATCGAAACGGGCGCACGAGCTGGTGGGAATGTCCGAGGCCCAAACGGATGCGCGCATGGACCTTGAGCCGGGTGATGTCTTTTCCGGCCAGCGAGATCGAACCTTCGTTCTGGTTCACCACCCCCGTGATGACCCGCATCATGGTGGTCTTGCCGGCGCCATTGGGGCCGATGAGTCCGAGCAGCTCACCTTCCGCCACGTCAAAGGAAACATCCTGCAGCGCGGTGACGCCGCCGAAATGGACCGTGACATTCTTCACTTTGAGCAGCGCGCTCACGTTTGGGGCCCCGCACGAAATCGAGCGACTGTATTCAAAGTCAACGCGGCGAGCCCGCCGGGGCTGAAGCGCATCATGGCGAACAACAGGCCGCCGTAGAGCAGCAGCTTGTAGTCCTCGATGAACTGGAACCACTGCGGCAGCATGGTGAGCACCACCGCGGCGACGATGATTCCGCTCACCGATCCGATGCCGCCCACTACCACCATGGAAAGAATGGTGATGGATTCGATGAAGCCGAAGCTGTCGGGGCTGATGAAGCGCACCTGGTGGGCGTAGAGCCCGCCGGCGACGCCGGCGAGCGCGGTGCCGAAGGCGAACGCGGTGAGCTTGTACTGGCCCACGTCGATACCGACGGTGCGCGCGGTGTCCTCGTCGTCTGCGATGGAGTCGAAGGCGTAGCCCATCCAGCTGCGCTTCACATAAATGCTGAAAAGCGCCACTGAGGCGGCGATGGCAAGCGCCAGCAGCATGAAGCCGGGCTTGCTGAAGCCGTGATCGGGAATCCCAGAGATCCCGAGCTCGCCCCCTAAGGCCTCCTGCTTTCGCACCACGCCGACAAAAAGAAAGCTCACTCCCATGGTGGTGATGGCGAGAAAATCATGACGCACGCGTAAAGATGCCAAGCCAACGACGATCCCCACGGCCGCGGCCATGGCGCCGCCAGCGAGCATCGCTATCAAAAAAGGCACGCCGCTTTTGGTCAGCATCGCCGCGGTGTAGGCGCCGGTACCGTAGAAGGCCGCGTGTCCGAGGCTGATCTGGCCGCAGAATCCGGTGATGAGATTCAGGCTCAAGGCGAGCGTCACGCCGATGCCGATCGTGGTCAACAGCGTCATCTCGTAGGCGCCGAGACCGAAGCTCATGCCAGCGCCCTGCCGAACAAGCCTTGGGGACGAATCATCAGCACGACGATCAAGAACGTGAAGGCGATGGCGTCCCGGTCCAGGAATTCACCGAGATAGATGGTGCCGTAGGCCTCGATCACGCCGAGCGCCAGCGCGGCAATGAGCGTGCCGCGCACGTCGCCCAGCCCCCCCAACACGATGATGGCAAGCGCCTTGTAGCTCGGCACGCTGCCCATGGTGGGCTCGACTAAGTTGTTGAGCACCACCACCATGACGCCGGCGGCAGCAGCCAACGCCGAACCGACAAAAAAATTGAGGTAGCGCACCTTTTCGATGTTGATGCCGAAGGATTCGGCAATCTCCGGCACCGTCACCGTGGCCCGCCAGGCGATTCCGATGCGGGTGCGCGCGGACAGCAAAGCCAGCGCGCCGATCAGGATTGCCGCGCCGACCATGGTGATGATCTCGGCGAGCTTTAACTGCATGCCGAAGAATTCAACGGAAGCCGGCAGCGGCGGCTGGTTGAAGGAGATCCCGTAAGGCCCGAACACCAGCCGGTAGATCTCTTCCATGGCGATGAACAAGCCAATGGAGGCGATCAGGGCGACGAAGGGCGGGTAACGAAGAATGGGCTGGTAGCAGAGCTTGTAGATCCCCATGCCAACGAGACCCACGAAGACCATCGCCGCAAGCAAAGCGAGACTCAGGCTGCCGGTGGCGTTGGTAACCAGCACGCCGATATAGCCGCCTAAGGTATAAAGCCCGGCGTGGGCCACGTGCAGGATGCGCAACAGGCCGTAGACCAGGGTGAGCCCCACGGCGATAAGGGCGTAGATGCTTCCCTGCACCAAGCCCTGGACAAAAAGCTCAAAGAGCAGCATCGAACCTATCTCAGAATTGCTGCGCTTAGCCTAACGGCTTCAAAAACAAGCTCAAAATGCTCATTGACTCGCGTGCAATCTGCGCTCATTGAGCCTGTTTCGCCTTGTCTCGTGCATTGTCCAGCCTGAGCTCGCAAATTCTGAGGCGGGTTCGAAGTCAAGCGCGCGCCCGCCCGCGAACGGCGACGCGTTCGCGGGCGGGTCACTGATTGTTAGACGCTTTGGATCAGATCATTGCTCCGGCGGTGCCAGCAGCACCGGATCGCTGATCACGGAGTGCCGGCGCCACTGGCCGCCTTTGACCGTTTGCACCTGCACGTCCTTGCGCACCTCGCCCAGCTTGTTGAACGAGATGGTGCCGGTTGAGGCTTTGACCGTGGTATTGGCAATAGCATCGCGGATGGCGGCAGGATCGGTGTCCCCGGCTTTGGACAGAGCGGCCGCCGCCACTTTGACCGCGGTGTGGGCGGAGGCCGCCACCATGTCGGCTTTAAATCCCGCTTTCTTTTCGAACGCCTTGATGAATTCGCGGGCCTCGGCAGAGTCGGAGTCGCGATCCAGCGAGGTAGTGATGATCACGCCTTCGGAGGCGGGGCCTGCGATCTCGATGAACTTCTCCGAATCGTAGCCTTCCTGGCCGATAACCGGTGCGTTAATGCCGGCGGAGCGAAGCTGGGCGACTAATGGACCGGCGGTGAAGAAATAGCCCGAAGCGTAGATGGCCTCCGGGTTGTCGGATTTCACCTTGGAGACGATAGGGCCGAACTGGCGGTCCTTAATGGAGTAGTCGTATTCGTTCAGCACTTCGATGCCGTATTTTTTCGCGGCATCGCGAAAGCCCGAAGCCAGCGACTGACCGAAGTCGTTGTTGAGCGTAATCATGGTGACTCTCTTCTTGCCGAGAATGTCGCCGACGAGTTTGGCGCCGGCGCGGCCCTGGACTTCGCCGACGAAACTGGTCCGGAAGACGTAGTCACCCGCGCGGGTAATGTCCGGGTGCACCGCGTAGGCCGAGATGTAAGGCACACCGGCGGACTGGTAGACGCCGGCGGCGGCGCGCGTTGCGCCGGAGTAGCTGCCGGAGATCCCGACCTTGACCTGGTCCTTCTCGATCAACTTCTGAGCGATGGGCACCGATTCCTTGGGCGAGGCCTGGTCGTCGTAGACCACCAGCTCCAGCATCTTGCCGTTGACCCCGCCGGCGGCGTTGATTTGCTCCACCGCGAGCTCGGCGCCGGTGCGGGCCGAGTTGCCGTCGGCGGCGGCGAAGCCGGTGAGCGGCGCGTTGAAGCCGATCTTTATGCTCTCCGCGGCGAAGCCACTGGTCGCGGCGAAAGCCGCGACCAGTCCGATTCCAAGTGTTTTGAGAATAGCTTTCATTGTTGGAGTCTCCTTCAAATCTGTTGTTCTTATCAGGCGTTTCCGGGCCACGTCGCGCATGCACTGACGCCCATCCGCGACCGGCCCCGCCAGACCGGGCCTAGTGTACCGGGATCGCCTTCGCCGCCCAACGAAGAAAATTGTGCCTGGCACTAACTTTTCGATACTCCGGCACGAAAAAGCCCGGATGAGCGGTGGTGCCGCTCACCCGGGCTCCGAACGAAAGTCCCTCGATTAAATCACCACTAATTGCTGCTCAGCGTGAACTCCTGAGTCTGAGGATTCATGTGATCGAGCCGTATTGCACCGCCCGTTACCCGATCGCTCAGCCTGAAGACGTTCAGTCCTTCGGTGATGTTAGTCTCGTACATGAAGTTGTTGTACCAGTAAGTCGACCAAGCACCTCCAATCTCGCAGCCGGTACCCCCGCAGAAAGGACCACCCGGCGGCGGAATCGGCGGCGGATCGGAGTATGCGATCTCCTCGGGATTCGCGGGATCGGTGAAATCCACCGCACTGGTGCCTGACTGATAGCTGCCGTGTATGACTACGTACCTACCGCTTCTTAATGGAACGATGTTGTAGTTGTGCAGCGAGCAGTTCTCGATATCGGACTGGGACCGCGGAAGCACCCAGGTGCCGAGAAAGTTACCCGTTCTTGGTTCATAAAAAAAGAAGGATTTGTCCGAAGCTGGGTTACTTTCTTGGCAGTTTGCTTGCACGCCGCCTCCTGGCTCGTGACCGAACACTAACACTTCACCGTCCCAGGTGAATGCCGCGGAGTGTCCGATGCCTACACCAGGGACCGCCACTGATACTAGTTCGGCTGGATCAACTAGGCTGCCGGAGCCCGCAAGCTCCCAAACCGTAAACCCATCATCGCCAGCACATGCGGCAAGCATGGCGTCGCCGAGAATCACGCCGGTATCGTGACAGTCGCGACCCGCCAGTTCAGTGCGCAGGTAGACGGCGGCCGCCGGATTGCCGAGTGGTACCTCCACGATATCGATGCCGTCGCACTGGCTGCCCGAGTTGTAGATCAGGAGCCTGTCGTTATCGAGATCGGGCACCCCCGTCGCCGTGTGCGATCCGCAGCGGTCCGGGATTACGCCATTGCTTAGGTCGACTGATGCGACGAGGACCGGATCATTCAAATCGCTGATGTCGAATACGTGCAGACCTTCGAAATCTACTGGCACGGCTTGACCGTCACAGTTCAGCCCTGCTCCCGCCGGCGAGTTCCAGGAACGCACAAGGATGTTTTCCCACACCACAACATCACCCTGGTTCCCCTGGCAAGTCGTGGAAGAGATTTTTTTCGGCTTGCCTGGCGCGCTGATATTGTAGATATCAAAGCCGAGCCAGGTGCCCTTGAATGCGTACTTTCCCCAGAACGCGATATCCGTGTGGATGTTCGGGTTACCAACCTCAACGTTCAGGAGACTGGCCGGAATTTCATCGTGGCCCATTGGATGCAGGTTCTTGGTACGGGGGTCGTCCTTGTGCATGGCCGTTGCAAGAAGCGGAGCCCCCAACAAAACGACCGCCGCCAGCGACCGTAGAATAGCGAACACTCTTGTTGACATCGTCTTCCTCCTTAGATTTGCCCGGGCTCCGGAAAGCGTTCCCTGGAGCCCGGACAGTTTTTACGTTTTACTCGGTTCAGTTTGCTGGTGATTTACTTGATAGGTGTTAATTGCGACTGTGGGTTCATAAAGTCGAGCTTGCCCTGCCCGGCGCGCGCCCTGTCAGAGAGCAGCATGACGTCGACACCGCGTGCAATGTCATTGACGTACATGAAGCCGTTGTACCAGTACGCCGACCACTGATCGGTACCCGCGGGTTTGTAGAAACCCACCTCTGACTCCAGCTCGCTCGCCCCGCCAATCAGAGCGTTAACATCGACGACGGTGAGCCCGGCCTCATAGTTGGCCATGATCAGCGTCTTCCGCCCGTTCGTTTGGGGGATGAAGTTGAAGTTATGGGCCGTGCATACACCGGACTCCGAGCGCGGGATCTTGTAGTTTGCGAGCAAGCCCCCCGTCATAGTGTCGAGGAACCACACGCGACCCCTGTCGTCGGTCGGATCCACGCAGCGTGCGAATGCGCCGCCGCCGCTCTCATCACCCATTGCCACCACCTTGCCGTCCCAGCTGAAGGCCGAGGTATGCCAGAGATCGAGTCCGAACTCGTGGTCGAGAGCCGGGTCGTCGAAGCGCCATAGAAATACCGGATTCACCGGATCCGCGATATCCCAAAGCTGCGCCTCGCTCAGGCAGGCGCCCGCAAGCAGGCGAAGATCCGCGAACACCGCAATGTCATGGCAGGCGATGAAGCTGTGGGTTCCAAGTACGCCGGGCGGCGTATCGAAAACAGCGTCAAGATTAAAAGTCGCGACCTCGGTTGCGTCATCTAAAAAATACTTGTGTATCGTTTCATTGGTGGGATTGCTGATGGGCACCTCGATGATGGACACATAGCCGTGTCCACCGCCGGACTCGAAGTCAAAGCAATTGGACGCCGCGCCGATATTGCCGAACGTAATCGGGTAGGACGAAACGTAGATGTAAATTCGATCGTCCTCGGGTACCGGAAGGATAGTATGGGTGTGCGAGCCGCAGTCCGTCTTGTAGGAATCGATGAGAACGGGATTGGTGGGATCGCTGATGTCGAAGGCACGCACCCCCTCCCAGGCACCAGACGTGCTGGCGGTCACGTTAGTGCTGTCACATTCCGGTTTGCTCTGCGGAGTGTCCACCGACTGAAACAGCAGGTTGCCGTACACCGAGACGTCCCCCTGAGCGCCGTTGCAGAATTTACTTCCAATCACTTTCGGGTTCGCGGGCGAAGAGATGTCGATCACACGGAAACCCTGGTAGTTTCCCGCGAAGGCAAGCTTGCCTTTGAAAGCGAGATCCGACTGCGTGATTCCGGGCGCAGAGCGATCAAGATGACCCAAGAGTTTGACGTTTTTTGATGCCAGGTCGCCGGGGCCGGATGCCGGACCGCGTCCCGCGACGGCGCCGACGCCGAGATCAGCAACGGCAGGCAACGCCGCCGTCCCCAGCGAAATTACAGCGACGGTAGAAAGTAGAAAGCGTGGAAATCGAGACATAGCGAATCCTCCTTATTCATCCTTGGAGGCACGGCGCGTGGTTGCAAGTTCACGCGCCGTGCCATTTATATTGAGATAAATACTTGAGACGACCGGGGGCCCTCGTTTGCGACGCACAGGAATCGCGCAGCGACGCGAGACATGTCCGAACAAATGAAGAGGGAAACGGTCAAGAAAGAGTTTACTGCGAGTGTATTTCAGTCTCCAGATGCGAAAGCAAGAATGAAAAAGGTTAACTATTGCCACTAACGACTTGAAACGAAAAGGATGAAATAAAGCGATAGACAACGGCGATATGTGCGAGTAGATTTAAAATTTTTCGTATCACCCTTTTCCCCCGCACCAACACGAAATCAAACGTTGAGATTGGTTGCTTCAAATTAGTACGCGTCATTCGCCGCCGAAGATAAAAAAGTAGTGCCAGGCACTATTTCTCGTCGTATATTCCGTTTCGTTTTTGCTCATTAGCCAACGACTGATCGTGGTGCACAAGCGCGCGCCCAGGACTCAGCGCAATACGCTTCGATATTGCGCCCTACACGCTGTGTCCTCGCTACGGCGTGGTAAATTCGCGCCGAGATCACGATGAACGGAGGGCGCGCACTGCGCGCCCGACGCGTTAAAACTTGGCGTAGGCCTTTTTGAGCTCCACCAAGGGGTGGTTGGGCGACATCTGGAATTTGACCAGCAGCTCGCGCGCCAGCATGTCGCGCTCCTGCTGATCTTCGGGGAGCTTCATGCTTTTCGGTATCGTGACCCAGCCATTGATGTTGCGGTCGAACACCGCGGGGCGGCCTTCTTCGTATCCCATGTGCACGTCTTCGAGCCAGTTGAGATCGTCCCAGCCCATGAACTCCATGTACTTCTTCAAGAACGGTGTGAGCTTGGAGTAGTCGGGCAGCAGGTTGATGTCGTAGCGGTAGCCGATGTGCTGGCCAATCTCCTCGCCGCGAGAGTCCTGGAATTGCTGGGAGCCTTTGGATTGTTTGCTCATTTCAGTGCCTGACTTGTCGGATTTGGTTCAGTTATGGCTGTATCAAATGAAAAATCTTCTAACTGGATTCCCGCTTTCGCGGGAGTGACGAACAAGTTTCGTTTTGCAGGACGCATCCCACATTCGTTTACTTTACTCAGTGCCGATCAGTTCACACTTTCGCTTACCGGATCCCCGCTTCTGCGGGGACTGCGACTACTCAGTTAAGTAATCAAATTCACTTTGAAAACTTCCGTCATGCGGAAATTCATGACGTCGCCGATACGTTTGTTTCGCTCCAGATTGTTTTGCGTTCCCACAAAAGTTCTCAGCAGCGGCGTTTTTTTGGAATCCGGGTCGATTTTGGGCCGTTTTTGCGGAATTCCGCATGCATTTCCTAGCGTATCTCTTTCCTATTTCGCCGCGATTTTTTTCCGCAATTAAAATCGTTTCATTTCCGGGTAGCCGACGGTGACCTGGGTGCCGGCCAGCGGCACCGCCGCCATGGCGGAAGCCTCCATGGTGAGCGCGGCCAAATCTTCGGGCTCCAGCGAGTGCACGTTGGTCTTGCCACAGGCTCTTGCCATCATCTGGGCTTCGATGGTGAGGGTGTGCAAAAAGTTGTACACGCGCTCGGCCGCCGCGTCGGGGTCTAAGCGTTTTCTCAGCTCCGGATCCTGGGTCGCCACGCCCACCGGACAGCGGCCGGTGTGGCAGTGGTAGCAGTAGCCGGCGGGCACGCCGATCTCGCTTTCGAAGTCCGCTTCCGGAATCGCCTTGTTGCAGTTCAAGGCCATCAACGCGGAATGGCCGATGGCGATGGCGTCGGCGCCCAGCGCTAACGCTTTGGCCACGTCACCGCCGTTGCGGATGCCACCCGCATAGATGAGAGAGATCTCGCCGGACTTGCCCACGTCCTCGATGGCTCTTCGCGCCTGGCGAATGGCGGCGATGCCGGGGACGCCGGTTTCCTCAGTGGCGAGGTGCGGCCCCGCGCCGGTGCTGCCCTCCATGCCGTCGATGTAGATACAGTCCGGATCGGTCTTGGCCGCCATGCGCACGTCGTCGTAGACCCGCGCCGCGCCGAGCTTCAATTGGATCGGGATCTGCCAGTCGGTGGCCTCGCGGATCTCCTGGATCTTGAGCGCGAGATCATCGGGGCCTAACCAGTCCGGGTGGCGCGCAGGACTGCGCTGGTCGATGCCGGCGGGAAGCGACCGCATCTCCGCTACCTGGTCGGTGACCTTCTGGCCCATCAGGTGTCCGCCCAGGCCCACCTTGCAGCCCTGGCCGATGAAGAACTCGCAGCCGTCGGCGAGTAATAAGTGATGCGGATTGAAGCCGTAGCGGGACTGGATGCACTGGTAGTACCACTTCTCGGAATAGCGTC
>JBFHVA010000134.1:0-9691 GCA_041589735.1 Gammaproteobacteria bacterium
GTTCATCTCCGACAAGATCACGAGCGGTTGCAGATCCTCATCCAGGATCAGACGACGGGACTCGGCGATGCTGGTGCAGAGCACGGCGTCCCACCCGGCGCTCTCGTAGTGTTGCCTGAGGTCGGCGCCGAACTGGCGCTCGTGTTCGATAATTAAGATTGTTTCAGCCATGCGCGGTTAAATTGGAGCAGCGCCTGATATGACCCGATTCGGTCACGGGTAAGTAGTGTCACCGTCCGTTGACCGCGGCGTCCAGGATGTATATCAGAACGGCGTAGCGTCCCCCTTTTCCTATGGCCGTCAGGACGAAGAACAGTGCGAAATTCACCCGCATGATTCCGGCGACGAACGTAAGCGCGTCCCCGCCCACCGGAAGCCACGCGAACAAAAGCGACCATACGCCATACTTGCCAAACCAGCGCTGCGCCCTTTCCAGGCTTCCGGGCCTCGCCGGAAACCATTTGCGGTCTTGAAAGTGGAGCAAGAACCGGCCCGCCGCCCAGTTTACCGCCGCACCAAGCGTATTTCCGAGGGTGGCAACCAGCAGCGTCAGATGTGGGTTCTTCCCCACACTTATCATGCCGGCGACGGCAAATTCTGAATAAAACGGAATCAGGGTCGCCGCCAGGAAAGCGGCAACGAAAAGCGACACGTAGGCGGACACGGCGCGCTCCTTCGTTATGGGTTATCAACTTCCTGTCCCGGGCCATTGTAACGACCGAATCCCCGTTTGCGGATCACGCGCATCAGGTGGCACCGCAAAATTTCGTCAGTCGTTTTTCTCCGCCTCGGGAAGCGCGACTGCGACCAGCGCCCCGAGCACCGCGAAAAGGATCAGCGCGACGATCGCGGCGGTCACTCCGGCGACGGAGGCCAGCAAGCCTAGAAGCCCGCTTGCCAGCGCGATACCGCCGGCGACCGTATTGCTGAACGCGGTATATAGCGGCCGGTCGTCTTCCGGGGCAGTGTCCACGAGATAGGTTTTTCTGCTCACCCGCACGCCGGCTTCGGCGATGCCGCCGAGGAGGAAAGGTATACCGTAGGCCCAAAGCGGAATCGCCTCGGCAAATGCGCCGAGGCCGAGCAGCAAAAGACCGGTCAGCGCACTGAGCGTTCCGCTCAGCACCATTGCCAGTCGGCCCGAGCGATCCGACAGCGCGCCCCAGATGGGGCTGCTGACGATGTTGGCCACGGCAACCGAGATAATCAGAGTGCCGACAAGGTCGGCGCCGGATCCGGCAGTCTTGGCGATGTAAAGAGCGTAAAAGGGAAGCGCGACCTCCGCCGCCAGGAGCCCGGCGCGGGCGCCGAGGTAGTGCCGGTAGGTCTGCGAGTCTCGCACCAGGGCGACCCCGGAGGTGAGCTCGGAAAGCATGCTGCGGCCGCCGCTGGTGGCGCCGGGGGTCTCGTCAGTGAGTGCGAACGCGATTGCGCCCGCGGCCCACAAAACCGCCGCGCCCAGCAGCAAAATCAGGAACACACTCACCGGCGCGGCCTCGCCTCGCTCCAGATTGAGGGCGAGTCCGGCTCCGAGGGTGAGCGCGCCGCCGATGGCCGCGCGGCCGGACAGCAGCCGACCGCGACGGCCCTTGGGGATGGTCTTGCCCATCACGTCCTGAAACGCCACCGAGCCCACACCGCTGGCAACGCTGAAAACGAACAGCAGCAGCACGACGCAAGCCCCGGCCAAGTGGGGTGGCGCGATGACAATGGCCACCGCCATCAAAATCAGGCATAGGGATTGAACGCTTCCCGCCGCGGCCCAAAACCACTTGCGCAGGCGGAAAGCGCGGATCTGTCCCGCTACGGCGAGCTGTGGGATCAGCGAACCGGCCTGCTTGATCGGCATCAGCATGGCAACCAGGGAAACCGGGGCGCCTATGGAAGCCAGCATGACCGGAAGCACCAGATTTGGCCCCGCCAGCTGCTCGGCGAGCTTGGTGGCGCTGCCGTTGGCCAGATTGAGGAGAAAGTTCCGTGGAACCGAGGTACAGGCTTCCTCCGGGATCGCCTTGCATGAACGCTCGTCGGAATCATCACCACTCAATACCGCATAGATGCGATCGGCTCTGGAGGCGGTTGTGGTCATTTTTTCAATCGACCCGACGTTGTTGGTCATCATTGGGTTCGGCTGGTCGTCACGCCTCCGCCCGTCGGCAATGGCTGAGCGGCTGCTGTACTTATCTGGTTTTGCCCGCTGTCCTTAAACTTATTTCATTGAATAGTGTCGAATTTCTGTGGCGGCGAACGTAGCTCTTGAACACGGCGCCGAGAGAATGGATGCTTTGCTGGTGGGTTTCAAATTTATTGCCGGGGCTGTTGTCTAAACTGAGGTTAATTCCTTAGACGTGGACAGCGCTGAAGCACGGGCACTTAAGGAGGCTTCAAATGATCAAGCTAATCGCGGCTGCGCTGCTGGGAGCAAGCGTGTTGCTAGCCGGCTGCTCGCAGCAGACCAAGAATCAGGACGTCGGCACGGTTGTCGGTGGCGCCCTGGGTGGCCTCGTGGGCGCGCAGGTCGGAAGCGGCCGAGGACGAGTTGCCGCGGCCGTTGCCGGCACGATTGCGGGCGCCCTGATTGGCGGAAGCATCGGTAAATCCATGGACGAGCTCGACCGCATGAAGGCGGCCCAGGCGCTGGAAAGGACCCCGACTGGGCAGACGGCCACATGGCAGAACCCCGATACGGGTAACAACTACGCCGTGACCCCGACCAACACTTATACCAGCGACGGCGGGGCGCCCTGCCGCGATTACACTACCGAGGGATGGATCAATGGCAAGCGCGAGGTGATCAAGGGCACCGCCTGCCGACAGCCGGACGGAACCTGGCGCACGGTGTGAGAGCCTATTGATCAGACTGACGGAAATCGATTTCGCGGCGACCTGAGCGAAGTATCAAGCACTTATAAGAATCAATAACAGTCACCTCTGCTGAATCGCGTTCTCGCTTTTGAAAGCACGAGGATTATTCGGTTACTGAATCAGTCGCGCCGGATGATGAGCCGGACAGCGCATCATGTGCTTTCCGGCTCTTTGTTTTTTTGACCGCAGTGCAGCACGTGGACAAACCGGCACTTAAGTCACTTGGCGCTTAAATTCAAGGCCAAAAGTGCCAAGTATTCGCTGGTAATTTGAATGCCCCCTGATTATGATTGCCCGCGGATTGCGCTGGGGCGGGGTGGTCCTGGACGCTTCCGAATCATATAAAAATTTTTTTTGCTTTCCGTCTTTGTTAAGGGAGATCATCAATGGCAAAAGCCAGCGCGGTAAAAGATCCGTACACCAAGTCACAGCTGCTCTCGGCGATCGCCGAAGACACGGGGCTGAGCAAGAAAGAAGTCAGTGCCGTGTTCGAATCACTGACGGGGGTGATCGAGCAGCACATCAAGAAGCGCGGCCCAGGTACCTGCACCATACCCGGGCTTATGAAGATTAAAACGCAGCGCAAGCCCGCAACCAAAGAGCGCAGAGGCATCAACCCGTTCACGGGCGAAGAGACCACGTTCAAGGCCAAGCCGGCGCGTACTGTGGTCAAGGTCCAGCCGCTCAAAGCGCTCAAGGACATGGCGAGCTAAAAGGCGCGATCAGCCCCTTACCGAAAAGGCTGTTTTCAAGGCCTCGCTGCGGTTTTCCCGGCGGGGCCTTTTAATTTTCGCCGCCGGGGCAGGTAGCCAGGCAGCGTGGGGCCTGGAAGGCCTGCGAGACTCAGATGTTTCTCAGCAGCGCGTTGATGCCCACCTTGCTGCGCGTTTTTTCGTCCACTCGCTTGACGATAACGGCGCAGTAGAGACTGTACTTGCCGTTTTCCGCAGGCAGATTTCCCGAAACCACCACCGCGCCGGCCGGTACACGCCCGTAGGTGATGGCGTCGCGCTCGCGGTCGTAGATGCGCGTGCTCTGTCCGATGTAGACGCCCATCGAGATCACGGCGCCTTCCTCCACAACCACGCCCTCGACGATTTCCGAGCGCGCGCCGATAAAACAATTGTCTTCGATGATGGTGGGAGAAGCCTGGACCGGCTCAAGCACGCCACCCAGGCCAACCCCGCCGGACAGATGCACGTTCTTGCCGACCTGAACACACGAGCCGACGGTGGCCCAGGTATCGACCATGGTTCCGCTGTCCACGTAGGCGCCTACGTTGACGTAGGAGGGCATGAGCACGACACCGGGTGCCACGTAAGCGCCGCGTCTCGCTACTGCCGGCGGAACTACGCGAACCCCGGATGCTTTGATCGCCGCCTCTTCCTGGCCGGCGAACTTGGCCGGAACTTTGTCGTAATAGCGCGTGAATCCGCCGTCCATTACCGTGCTGTGGGTTACGCGGAACGACAGCAGCACGGCTTTCTTCAACCACTCGTTCACCACCCATTTTCCGTCGCGCTTTTCGGCCACCCGCGCCTTGCCGGAATCCAGCAGCTCGATGGCGCTTTCCACGGCCTCCCTGATTTCCGGGCTCGACGAGTCTGGCGACAGATCCGCGCGCCGCTCGAAGGCCTCGTTAATCACTCGTTCGATGTCCTGCATGACGACTCCTGCTTGTGGTTTTTAAGCTAATGAGCTCGGTAGGGGAATTCCCCCTCTTGCAGAGCTCGCTGGGCGCGCGCGTTCAAGCGGCCGCGGCCCGATCCGGCCAGTGAAAATCAACCGGCTTTTCCCCCGTCCGCGGCGACGCCGTGACGTTCGAGCGCCCAGGCGACGTGCTCGCGAACCATGGCCGAGGGGAAATCGAGGCGTGACTTTAGCGCTGACGTGACTTCGGGAGAAGTTCTCGCATTGCCCAGCGCGACCGCGACGTTACGAATCCAGCCCTCATAGCCCGAGCGTCGAATGGGACTGCCGCGGGTCTTGTCCAGAAACTCGGCTTCGCTCCAGCCGAAGAGATCCACCAGCCGCGGTGCGTCCAGCCCGTGGCGCGGGGAGAAATCGTCGTCGTCGGAATGCACCGCGAACCGGTTCCAGGGGCAAACCAGCTGGCAGTCGTCACAGCCGAAAACTCGATTACCGACGAGCGGCCGGAGCTCGATCGGAATGCTGCCTTTGAGCTCGATGGTGAGGTAAGAAATGCACAGTCGGGCGTCGAGCTGGTAGGGACCGGTGATAGCCCCGGTGGGGCAGGCCTCGATGCAAGCCCGGCACGTGCCGCAGTGATCCGTACCCGGAGCGTCGTGGGGCAACGGCAGGTCGGTGTAGAGCTCGCCGAGAAAAAACCATGAGCCTGCGGTTCGACTGAGCAGATTGGTGTGCTTTCCGATCCAGCCGAGTCCTGCGTTTCGCGCCAGCGGCTTCTCCATCACCGGCGCGCTGTCGGTGAATACGCGGTAGCCGAATTCGCCCACCTCTTCGCTGATACGGTCGGCGAGCTTTTGCAGCTTGCGCCTCAGCACCTTGTGGTAGTCGCGCCCCAGCGCGTAGCGGGAAACGTAGCCTAGCTCCCGGTCGTTGAGCACGGTCTCCGCAGGTACATAGTCCCCCCGCATGTAATCGAGCCTGGCCGAAATCACGCTGATGGTTCCTGGACGCAGCGCTTCAGGCCGCGTCCGCTTGACCCCGTGCAGCGCCATGTAGGCCATCTCTCCGTGGCGCTCTTCGTCGAGCCACGCCATCAGGCGCGCCTCGTCCTCGGCAAGATCTATCCCGGTAACGCCCACGGCGCCAAAGCCGAGCTCGCCGCCCCAGCGCTTTATGCGGGTGGCGAGGGCCGCGTAGTCGTGCGGCACGGGGGCGGGTCCGGTATGCGGGACGGTCATTTGAGCAGAGACCAATGAATCGCGCGGGCTTTTTGTCGGCAATCATGGTAGCGCAATCGCCGCAACGCGGTGGACGCCGCCAGGGCCCGCTTTCTGCTCGGCGCTGTGGTATGACCGCCGCGGGCTTTCCGTTATCCTTGTTCAGTTTCCTCACCCGTCTTTCCGGGCGTGCTCGAAAGCCGGTGGGGGCGGAGTAGGTTTGTCATCGATACGGGACTTGCAGCATGCAGCCGTTTACAGTTTTGAAAGGCCTGGTGGCGCCCATGGATCGCGCCAACGTCGATACCGACGCCATTATTCCCAAGCAGTTTCTCAAGTCCATTGAGCGAACCGGCTTTGGTGAAAATCTCTTTGACGAGTGGCGTTACCTGGACCACGGTGAGCCGGGAATGGACGTCTCCAAACGACCGCTGAACCCGGACTTCGTGCTTAATCAGGGGCGCTACCAGGGAGCGCAGATTCTGCTCGCGCGTCGTAACTTCGGCTGCGGCTCGAGTCGCGAGCACGCGCCGTGGGCGCTGGAGGAATACGGTTTTCGCGCTCTAATCGCGCCGAGCTTTGCGGACATTTTCTATAACAACTGTTTCAAGAACGGACTTTTGCCCGTGGTACTCAAAGAAGCGGAGGTGGGCGAGTTGTTCAAGCAGGTTGAGGCAACGCCGGGTTTCGAGTTGACGGTCGACCTTGAAAAGCAGCGCGTCACGACACCCGGCGGAGACAGCTACGACTTCGAGGTGGACGCCTTCAAGAAGCACTGCCTGCTGAGTGGACTGGACGAAATTGGATTGACCCTGGAGCACGCTGACGACATCCGCGCCTATGAAGCCCGCCGCAAGCAGGAGGCTCCGTGGTTGTTCCGGCAGTGACCGATCGGCGGCGTCCGATACCGGCTTAAGCTCATGCGCGCATCCGTACTGGTGCTTCCCGGCGACGGGATCGGCCCTGAAATTGTCTCTGAAGCCGTCAAGGTGCTGGAAATTCTGCGCGCAAACGGCGAAATCGATCTCGAACTTGAACACGCCGACATCGGCGGCTCCGCTTACGACCGCACCGGCACTTCGCTGCCCGGCGACACTCTTGAGAAAGCAAAGGCCGCCGACGCCATTCTTCTCGGCGCCGTCGGAGGGCCAAAATGGGACCGGGTCGAGCGTGCGCAGCGCCCCGAGCAGGGCATACTGAGATTAAGGCGCGAGTTGGGGGTGTTCGCTAACCTTCGCCCGGCGGTGGTCTTTCCTCAGCTGGTGGCGGCCTCGACACTGAGGCCGGAAGTGATCAGCGGACTCGACCTGATGATTGTGCGCGAGCTCACCGGCGGGATCTACTTCGGGGAGCCTCGCGGGATCAGAAACAAAGGCAATGAAAGAGAAGGCTTCAACACGCTGGTCTATTCGGAATCAGAGATAGAGCGGATCTGCCGGGTGGGGTTCGAACTGGCGCAAAAGCGTCGCAAGCGTCTTTGTTCCGTGGACAAGGCCAACGTGCTCGAGACCAGCGAGCTGTGGCGAGAGGTCGCCGAGAAATGCGGGGAGGACTACCCGGACGTCTCCTTGACCCATATGTACGTGGATAACGCGTCCATGCAGCTGGTGCGCACGCCGAAGCAGTTCGACGTCATCGTCACCAGCAACATGTTCGGCGATATTCTTTCCGACCTCGCCTCGATGCTGACCGGTTCCATCGGCATGCTGCCTTCAGCCTCGATGGAGAGATCGCGCAAGGGCGTCTACGAGCCGATTCACGGGAGCGCGCCGGATATCGCCGGAAAGGGGATTGCCAATCCGCTGGCCACAATTCTCTCTGCAGCGATGATGCTGCGCTACTCGCTGGATGCGCCCGAGCCTGCGGATCGTATCGAGGATGCGGTGTCCCAGGTGCTCGATCGGGGCTTGCGCACTGCGGATATCGAGTCTCCCGGATGTCAAGTCGTGGGCACGGTCGAAATCGGCAACGCGGTCGTCAAGGCGCTCAAAAGCGCGTGAAGGCCGTGCGTGGCAGACCGCGCACGATGCGAATCTGAACGCTGATTCAACAATTTCTTGATGTAACCGAGATTAATGACCATGGATAACAGGCTGGACGTTGCCGTAGTGGGTGCCACTGGGGTAGTGGGCGCCGCAATGCTTGAAATTCTCGCCCAGAGAAATTTTCCGGTGAGGAACATTTATCCGCTGGCAAGTCAGCGATCCGCGGGCACCAAAGTGCAATTCAACGGTCGCGAGGAGCCGGTCGAGTTGCTGGAGGATTTCGATTTCAGCCGCGCCCAGATTGCGTTGTTCTCGGCCGGTGCCGGGGTATCCGAGAATTACGCGCCCATCGCGGGGAAGGCCGGCTGCGTGGTAGTCGACAACAGCTCGCAGTTTCGTTACGACAAGGACATTCCGCTGGTTGTGACCGAGGTGAATCCGGAGCGGGTGGCCGACTACAAGAATCGCCACATAATCGCCAATCCCAACTGCTCCACCATCCAGCTCGTCGTAGCGCTGAAACCCATTTACGACGCGGTCGGAATCGAACGCATCAACGTCGCCACCTATCAGGCCGTGTCCGGAACCGGAAAGGAGGCAGTGGACGAGCTCGCGGAACAAACCGCGGCGCTGCTCAATGGGAAGCCTGCCACGCCGAAGGTGTATCCCCGTCAGATTGCGTTCAATGTCGTGCCCCACTGCGACATCTTCCTCGAAAACGGCTATACCAAAGAGGAGATGAAGATTGTTTGGGAGACACGCAAGATTCTTGGCGACGACAGCATCCTGGTGAATCCAACCGCCGCGCGGGTGCCGGTGTTCTACGGCCACTCGGAGGCGGTTCACTTGGAAACCCGGGATAAGATCACCGCCGAGGCCGCGAGGACGCTGCTCTCCAAGGCGCCCGGCGTGACCGTCGTCGACGATCGCGCGGATGGGGGCTATCCCACCGCGGTCAGCGATTCCGCCGGTACCGATCCGGTGTTCGTAGGACGCATACGCGAGGATATCTCGCATCCCCGTGGACTCGATTTCTGGGTGGTGTCCGACAACGTGCGAAAGGGCGCTGCCCTGAACAGCGTGCAAATAGCGGAAATATTGGTAAAAGACTATCTGTAAGCTATAGTTACTGCGTAATCATAAAGAACATTCTCACTTGTGGACTGAGCCACGAGCAGACCGGAGGCCTCGGATTAAAGGGCGAACGGGAGCCACGATTGCCCGTATTTCATGTGTTTGGACTCGACCGCGGATCAAATAGAGCGAACAATTCGGGACCATTGATGATGCGCCTACCGGCCCGCGTGCTGGCCTTGTTTCTTGCCGTTTTCCCGGCGGCAACCCTCGCCCTTGGATTGGGAAACGTTGAGGTCCTGACCACCCTCAACGAGCCGCTGCGCGCTGAAATCCCCATTACCGGCATCAAGCCGGGCGAAGTCGACGCGATCGAGATCCGCCTGGGCACGAGCGAGCAGTTTCACCGCGCCGGTATCGAGCGGCCATTTCACCTGACCCGTCTTAAGTTCAAGGTGGTCCCGGATGGAGAGCGGAAGGCCCTCATCGAGGTCACCACCGGCGAGTCGGTGACCGAGCCGTTCCTGAATTTCCTGGTAGAGCTGAACTGGCCCAGCGGCCGGATGATCCGCGAATACACTTTGCTGCTGGATCCGCCGGTATACGGCGCGGCCATTTCTTCCACCGCCAGGCAATCCATCGGGCGGGTGGAGTCCGTGCCGGAACCTGCAGCTGGGCCCGCTCCTCGGCCGCTGCCGGAACCCGAGCGAATGGCTGCGCCGGAGCCTCGGCCTGCGCCGGTTGCCCCGGCGAGAGCCTCGGCACCCAGTTTCAGCGCGCCGGAACCCACGCCGATGTTGATACCGGAATCCCCGCCCGCCCGCGCGCCCGCGCCCCGCGTGGTGACGGCGCCGCCACCGGAGCTCGCGGGAACCGATGGATACGGACCGGTCGTGGCCA
>JBFHVA010000135.1:0-9672 GCA_041589735.1 Gammaproteobacteria bacterium
CGGCATGGAAAGGCATGTTCCAGGTGAGCAGACGCACGACAGGATTGGACAGCGTAGTGCGGGTATTCGCCAACATGTCCGGAATTTGCGGGCAGCCGGTGTGCTCCGCGAGTAGAAAAGCGCGCAAAAACGGCTGGCCCAAAACTACGGGCAATATCCAGTAGATGAGCAAGGTGCCGCTTTGCGCTACCACGGACATCATGGCCGCGGCCGCGTACAGCGTTAGGTGCCAGCGCGCTTCCTTAATTATGATTTCCCGCCCCCCTTTGTGGATAAACCGCTCGCTGACGTCGCCTCGCGCGTGTCGAATCATAGTCGTGACGCGCTCGCGCCAGTACGGCAGCCCGGAAAGGAGCAGCAGATATTGTCCGGTTGTCCCAGGTTTTTTGATGTTGAGCTCCGGATCGCGTTCCGGATCCTGCGTATATCGATGATGCTCCAGATGAAAGACGCGGAAAAACTCCCTCGGCAGTAGCAACACAATACCGCACGCTGAAGCCACGGCGTCGTTGAGCCAACGGCTTTTGAACGCGGTCGCGTGGATGCACTCATGCAGGGCGGAGAACAGGAACGTGAGCACAACGCCGTGGAGGATGATCGCGCCAAGCGCCCAGCCCGTGCCGAGGCTCGTTGCAAGCAAGAAACCTGAGCACGCGAGCAGACCTAAGTGAATTGCGAGGCGCGAGAGTCCCTTGGCGTCGGAACGCTCGAACAGCTCCGCCGGCAGAGTGTCTGTTCCGCCCGCGCGAAGTCGGGAATCTTTGCTGTTCGGGATCGGAGCGCTCGCGGTCATGGACGCAATGATAGATCGCCACACAATCATTCGTCGCGGCGATATGAGTAAATCTTTTATGCGCGCTTCTGACTGCTCAGCGCTTTCGTCTTCTTCTGCCCGCGCGACGCTCAGGCTTTTCGTAAGCAAGCGCGTCCAGCACCTTGAGCGCCTTGGCGCCGTCGGAAATTTCGCCCAGTCTCGATTCCACCTGCTCCAGGGTCGGGCGATCGCCCCGGGTGTGGGTATCCAGCGCCTCGCGCATGGCAAAAATGTGGGCCGGCGTGGTACCGCAGCATCCGCCGATAATCCGCGCGCCGGCATCGAAAGCGAGCCTGGCGTAATCCGCCATCAGCTCCGGCGTGCCGGTGTAACAGATCTCACCGTCTTCGAACACGGGGATACCGCAGTTGGCCTTGGCCACCACGACCGCGCCGTCGAGCACCTTGTCGTCGATGCTCAGAAGTCCGGCCAGCAGATCCGGAGCGCCAACGCCGCAGTTCGCACCGAAGGCCAGCGGCGGTTCCGTAGCCTCCCTGCACATATTTGCAAGCTCGGCGGGAGAAAGCCCCATCATGGTTCTGCCGTTGGTGTCGAAGCTCAAGGTGCACACCAGCGGCAGCCCCGTGGCCCGTCCTCCCGCCAGCGCGGCTTCCAGCTCCTCCTTTGACGACATGGTTTCGATCCAGAGGACATCCACACCGCCTTCGGCGAGCGCCTTAGCCTGCTCGGCAAAAATCTCTGCACCTTCATCGTGACTCAAGGGGCCGAGCGGAGCGAACAGCTCCCCAGTCGGTCCCATGGAACCGGCGACCACGACACCGCGCCCGCAAGCGTCGACGGTCCGCCGCGCAATCTCCGCCGCGATTCGGTTGAGCTCAGCCACGTTGTCTTCGGAATCGTGCAGCTTCAGGCGGCATCGGTTGCCACCAAAGCTGTTGGTGAGCACCAGGTCCGATCCGGCGTCGATGAAGCTTTGGTGCAGCTCGGCGATCTTCTCCGCGGCCTCCACATTCCACAGCTCCGGCGCACCGCCGGTAGGCAGCCCCATGGCAAAAAGGTTGGTCCCCGTGGCGCCGTCGGCGAGAAGGAAGGGCTTTTGAGAAAGAAGCGCGGCGAGCAGGTTGGACATGAGGGCGGTCATGGTAATGAGTGCGGTGATTTTGAACGAAAACCGCCGCGGGAGCGAGCTTGCCCGCGAATCCTCAATGTGGACGGCGTCGAGCGGTCCATTTCCAGCTCGGTGTTCTGTTTAACCAGCTCCGGTCGGACCATTGCCAGCGCCAACGACTCGCCCACGCGGAAGTCGTCGTTACCGCCCGTAGGCCGGCCTGCCACGTCAGCGTCGGAAAGGTTGAATTCAAAGCGGAAAAGCCTAACTCCGCGTCCCGGTCGCTGACTTTCCTTCTTTCGAGCGGCTCTTTGCGAAATGTGTCATGGGCCATGACGCCTGCGCATACGCGGAAGTCGCTGCCTGAGCAGACCGCGAAACGGCCTCCCGGAATACTTTCCTGATGTCATATTATGGTTATCCAAGCGACCGCTCGGTCGCCGGGGGCGCGAATAGGATGCGATCGCAATTCGGCCTGACCCCCTCCCCCTCGCTACGAGGGGAAGGGAAAGGGAGGGGGTGTAGACTAGGAGCGTATTGCGAAGTTTCAACCCGAACTAGATTGATAAACCCATATGTCTGAGCGAAGAGCACGCGGGCGAGGCCGCGAAAGCGCCCGCGATGCGCGCCGTGCCGCGCGGGCCAAGGCCACGTCGGCTCGGGCCGTGCCCTACATTACCCGCAACGTGCCCGTTTACGAGGTCTTGAGTCAGGAAGGCCTCGAAATCATTGAGAACAACACCGACATCATACTCCAGGAGATCGGCATCGAATTCCGTGATGATCCGGAAGCGCGGCGCATGTGGAAAGACGCGGGCGCGGACGTTGACGGTCAGCGTGTGCGATTTCCCAAAGGAATGTGTCACTCGATCATTCAGAAAAGCGCACCGGCCGAATACGTGCAGCACGCCCGCAATCCCGAGCGCAGCGTACGCATCGGCGGAAAGTACACCGTGCTGGTGCCGGCCTACGGACCGCCCTTCATTCGCAATCTGGACGAAGGGCGACGCTACGCCGCCATCGAAGACTTCCGCAATTTCGTCAAGCTCACCTACATGTCGCCGTCACTTCACCATTCGGGTGGCACGCTGTGCGAGCCCGTCGACCTGCCGGTGAACAAACGGCACCTGGACATGGTTTACAGCCACATTCGCTACAGCGATAAACCGTTCATGGGCTCGGTCACCGCTCCGGAAAGAGCGCAGGACAGCGTCGACATGGCGAAGATCGTCTTCGGTGAAGAGTTCGTGGATCAGAACACGGTGATCACCAGTCTAATCAACGCAAATTCACCCATGGTCTGGGATTCGACCATGCTGGGTGCGCTGAGAGTGTATGCGGCAAACAATCAGGCGACCGTGATCTCGCCGTTCATTCTCGCGGGAGCCATGTCCCCGGTGACGGTTGCGGGTACCGTGGCGCAGCTTTATGCCGAAGCGCTCACCGGCATGGCCTTTGCCCAGCTGGTTCGTCCGGGGGCACCAGTCATCTTCGGCACCTTCGCCAGTTCCATCTCCATGCAGTCAGGCGCGCCTACTTTCGGCACGCCTGAGCCCGCGCTCGTGCTCTATACGGCAGCCGCGCTGGCACGCCGCTTAGGCGTTCCGTTTCGCAGCGGCGGCGGACTTTGCGCTTCCAAGGTTCCTGACGCGCAGGCGGCGTATGAATCAGCCAATACGCTGCAGAGTGCCATGCTCGCCGGTGTTAACTTCATGCTCCATACCGCCGGCTGGCTCGAGGGCGGGCTCTCGATGGGATACGAGAAATTCATCATGGACGCCGACCAGGCCGGCATGATGGAAGTGTTCATGGGCGGCATCGACATGACCGAAAACGGCCAGGCGCTGGACGCCATCCGCGAGGTGGGTCCTGGCCAGCACTTTCTCGGCTGCGCGCATACCCAGGCGAATTTTGAATCCGCTTTCTATCGCTCCAACGTTGCCGACAACAACAGCTTCGAGCAATGGGAATCCGAAGGCAGTAAAGACACAGCGCAGCGCGCCAACGCGGTGTGGAAACGAATGCTGAGCGAATACGTGGCGCCACCCATCGATCCTGCCGTGGACGAAGCCCTCATTGCGTTCATGGAAAAACGCAAGGGTGAGATGCCGGACGCGAGTTACTGATGGGAAGGCACTGAACGGGAAACGTAGCTTTAGCACTACTCACTTTGACGCGCGGTAAGTGATATGTGGCATGTAACACGTGACATGTAAGAGCAGCCGGATCCGCGGTATCTACCAACCCAGCGACTCCCACGGCGAGAATTACTGACTATTTCTTACTTGTTACTTGTCACATGTTACTAAGTGCTTATTTCCCTCCCCAACCCCAGATCCTGCGCCCGCGCATAGGCCAGCGCCGCGATGGCGGTATCTTGAACGCCGGTTCCGGTCAAATCGCACACGGTGATCTGGTCCGGACTGCTTCGACCCTGATGTTTGCCAGCGGTAACTGATCCCAGCTCTACGACATCTGCATCCTCGTCGATTAAACCGGCGGCGATAGCGTGCTGCAGCTCCCCCATGGCAGCGCATTGCGTCCGCCGGTCGCAGACCAGCAGATCCGCACGCGCAAGCACTTCCGGCGCCAGCTCCTGCTTGCCCGCGAGGTCGGAACCCATGGCGGTGATGTGCATCCCCGGATGCAGCCATTCGGCCTTGATCAGCGGCTCCCGGGAAGGTGTGGTCGTCACCAGTAGATCGCATTCCCGCGCAAGCGTCTCCAGGGAATCGACCGCGGAGACCTCCGCTTTCAAATCGCCGCCCATCTCCTCAATATAAGCAGTCAGTCTTCCGGGATCGCGTCCGAACACCAGCAGCCGCTCGAAGTCACGCACCAGTCCGAGGCTGCGGATCTGGTAACGCGCTTGCGCGCCGGTGCCGACCACGCCCACGGTGGAAACCTTATCCGGCGCCAGATGCTTCGCGGCCACCGCGCCGGCAAGTCCGGTCCGCAGATCGGTGAGATAACCGTTGTCCAAGAGCACCGCGGTGCAAAACCCGGTCTCGGCGCTCAACAGCACCATCATGGCGCTGGAGCTCGGAAGGCCGCGTTTGACATTGTCGAAGAATCCCGAGCCCAGCTTTACCGCGAAGTGTTCCAACCCCCGCACGTAAGCACTTTTGATGTCCACGTCGCCATTACGGTCCCTAACCTCCACGTGCATGATGGGCGGCATTTCCACCCTGCCATCGGCAAGCGCGGTGAATGCATTTTCCACCGCGCTCAGTGCGTCGCGTTTCATACCTACGCACTGGCGCAATTCACTTTCGGTGAGTATCAGTACCGGCATCGGTCGCTCGAGTTAACGTTTGAAGGTGGCGCTTCCGGACGCCCGATTGAATCCGATCATCTTTATGTGATTGACGCTGACAAAACAAACGACGGCGCTATTGAGCCCCCATAAGACAATCAGGCCGCGCGCCAGATCTTGTCGCGTTCCAGAGTGTCCGCTACCGAATCCACAGCCCGCTGAGTGCGCGCCACAATCTCGTCCACCTCTTCTCGATTGACAATGAGCGGCGGCGCGAAACCGAGAATATCGCCATGGGGCATGGCGCGGGCAATAAGTCCGCTGTCGATGCACGCCCGAGAAATGCGAACGCCCACTTTCGCTGCCGGCTCGAAGCGCTGCTTTGACGATTTGTCGGCGACAAATTCCAAAGCACCGAGTAGCCCCACGCCGCGCACTTCTCCAACCAGCGGATGATTATCGAAAGCCCCATGCATGGCCTGTTGAAAATACCCACCCATGTCGCGGGCGTTATTCACCAGCTGTTCGCGCTCGATGATTTCGAGGTTTGCGATCCCTGCAGCCGCACAAAGCGCGTGCGCGGAATAGGTCCATCCGTGGCCGATGGGTCCGAGCATTTCGCTGCCCCGCTCCAGCACCTTCCAAACCTTTTCTCCGACAATCACTCCGGACAGTGGCAGATAACCGCTGGTGAGTCCTTTGGCCACCGAAATCAAATCCGGCTGGATGCCATAGAGATCACTGCCGAAGTTGGTGCCGATTCGGCCGAATCCGGTGACCACCTCGTCGGCGATCAGCAGCACGTCATATTTCTTGAGCACCTCCTGGATCGCTTGCCAGTACCCCTTCGGTGGCGGGATGATGCCGCCGGTGCCCATGACCGGCTCGGCAATGAATGCGGCGACGGTATCGGCGCCTTCTTTCTCAATCAGCGCCTCCAACTCATCGGCACAGAAACGCGAGAACGCCTCCTCGCTCATTCCCGGCTCGGCATAGCGGTAATGGTGGGCAGCGACAGTGTGACGCACCTGGGGCAGCGGCAGGTCGAAGGCCTTGTGAAACACCTCCAGGCCGGTCAGGCTGCCGGTCATGAGTCCTGAACCGTGGTAGCCACGGTGGCGGGAGATGATCTTTTTCTTTTTCTCCCGCCCGAGAATATTGTTGTAAAACCACACCAGCTTGATCTGGGTCTCGTTGGCGTCGGAGCCAGACATGCCGTAATAAATTTTGCTCATGCCTTCCGGCGCCATGGCCATCACTTTCTCGGACAACCGGATGACCGCCTCGTTGGAGTGCCCCACATAGGTATGGTAGTAGGCCAGCTTCTCCGCCTGGGCCTGTATTGCCCGTGCGATCTCTTTCCGCCCGTAGCCGACATTGACGCAGTAAAGTCCTGCGAAGGCGTCGATGAACTCCTTTCCGTCGGCGTCTACGATTCGAATGCCCGACCCGCTGTAGATGATTGGCGCGGCGGAGGCGCCGCTGGCATGGTCCTTGAGATGCGTTGAAGCGTGGAAGACCGTCTTACGGTCGAGTGCTTCAAGAGCCTGTCTATCCATGAAATGAGTTCCCGTGATGAAAGTAATTGGCTTGCTTGTGATCGGTACTCGCGAAATTTGAATCCGCGCGTCGGGAGAATGCGTCAAGCGCGATGGTAGTCCTCGGCAATGACTGCAGCACAGTCCCCGCGCTTAATGAGCCCCGGGTAATGCCGGCAAAGCAGCAGTCCCGATCGGTGCGCCGTGTGCACCACCGGATCTCGCGAGGGGTCATGATAGTTGTGTATTCGACCGATAACCGAACCGGCCTCGACCTCCATGCCCAGATCCGCTGTCACCTCGTAGATGCCGTCGTCCTCGGCGATGACGAAGCAGTCGCCGTCGGGCGTATGCATCAGTCGTGTAGGCTCCATGCCGTAATCTTCCCGCCTGGTGATCGGTTCGTCCAAAAGCCCGAAGTGTCGCAGCAAATTTCGTGCCCCCACGTCGGCGACACGCAGTGTCTCAACGCTGACACTGCCGCCGCCACCGAGCTCGGTGGAGACGAATATTTTGCCCATTTCTTCTACCGCTGTGTCGAGCATCCCCCCTGCATCGAGCTCTTTGAGCACCAGACCGACTGGCGCGCCGAATACGAGCAGCGCATCGAGCGTGGCCTGCATGCGGTCAGCATCGTCAAGCTGGTGCATGATGGCGCTGGGCACGAAATTCAGCGTTTTTCCGCCGGAATGAAAATCCACCACCACGTCGCAGATTGGCAGAATACGTGAATGCACGTAGTGGGCAATCATGTTGGTAATGCCGCCCCGATTCGATCCGGGAAAGGAGCGGTTCATGTTACCGCCGTCGATGGGCGAGGTTCGCTTACCGGCGCACACCGCCGGATAATTCAGCGCGGGGATCAGTATCACGCGGCCCTGGATCGATCCCGGGTCAAGGTCCCGGGCAAGCTTCATGAACGCGATCGGACCCTCGTATTCGTCACCGTGGTTGCCGCCCGTGAACAGAACGGTTGGCCCGGTCCCGTTCTTGATCACCACCACCGGCATTCGCAAAGAGCCCCACGCCGAATCGTCGCGGGAATGTGGAATGGACAAAAAGCCGAACTGCTTACCGGCTTTTTCGTAATCGACGCTGGCGCTGATGCGCGAATGTTCCGATGCGCTCACGTTAGGGATCCAAAGGAATGACGCGCGCTTTTTTGCACGCTGACGAGCTGCGTTAAGGGCTCATACTGACAGATCGCGCATCGCGGTTTCAATTCCCCCGTTTAGACCGGGAATCTCGCTCCGTATCGCGCGAAATTTCTGTTACCCGCCGGCCGGGCACGGCGCGCTTCAGTTCGGCGGTTCGACCCGCTTGTAGTCGTCTTCGAAGCGCTCGATATCGTCCTCGCCGAGGTAATCCCCGACCTGAACTTCGATCACTTCCAGCAATGATTTTCCGGGATTTTCCAGGCGATGCCTGGTTTCCACCGGAATGTAGGTGGATTCGTTGGGCTTGAGCTCGAACACGTCTTCGCCCCGGGTTACTTTCGCCGTGCCCTTCACCACCACCCAGTGCTCGGCGCGGTGATGATGGAGCTGCAGCGACAGCTTTGCCCCGGGTTTCACCGTCAGGCGCTTGACCTGAAAGCCCTCTCGGCTCTCCAGTGACTCGAAGCTGCCCCACGGCCTGTGGACGAGGCGATGGGTGCGGGTCTCTTCACGCTGCCGGTTGTTAAGCTCATCGACGATGGCGCGCACGCCCTGGGCGTGTTTTTTGTCCATGACCAGCACCGCGTCCGGCGTCTCGACCACTACGATGTCCTTGAGCCCGTGCGCGGCGACCAGGCGGTGGCTGGATATGATCAGGCTGTCTCTGGTGTCCAGAGCCAGGACATCTCCCTGAACCGAATTACCCTGGTCGCCCTCGCGGTGCTGCTCCAGAAGCGCAGACCAGTTGCCGATGTCGGACCAGCCGGCGTCGAGGGGAACCACCGCCGCGGGTATCGGCGCTCCCTCGCGGCCGTCATCGGCAGGCCGCAGATAAGACTGAGAAAGCCGCTCCATAACCGCGTAGTCAATTGAGTCATCGGGGCAGCGGGCATAGGCCTCTCGGTCGAGCCGGTAAAACTGATCGTCGTCACGCCCCCTTTCCACCGCCTCGCGACAGACTTGCACCATCTCCGGCCGGCATCGATCGATGGCTTCGAGCCAGACGGACGCGCGAAGAACGAACACGCCACTGTTCCAGAGATACTGGCCGGAGGCCACGTAGGACTCGGCCGCCTGCCGTTTGGGTTTTTCCACGAAAGCGGCAATGCGATGGCCTCGCGCATTCTTCCCTACCCGTACGTTGGTGCTGGTATCGCGGCGAATGTAGCCGTATCCGGTATCCGGCCGGGTTGGAATCACGCCCAAGGTAACGATAAATCCCGCTTTGGCGATGTCCACGGCGGCATTGAGGGCGTCACGAAAACCTTTGGCGTCGAGAATGGCGTGATCCGCCGGCAGCACCATAAGCACCGGGTCGCCTCCATCCCGCTTAAGAAAGTGAGCGGCGGAGCACAACGCGGGTGCCGTGTTGCGGCTCTCGGGCTCAAGCAGGATGCGATCCGGCGCGCGGTCGATTTCTTCAAGCTGATCGCGGATCAGAAACCGCTGCTCCTCGTGGCACACCACCAGCAAAGGCGGAGGTTTATTTCCGCCTTCAAGTCCGTCGAGCCTTAAGACCGTATCCTGAAGCAGGGAGTTTTCTCCCGAGAGCTTCAGCAACTGCTTCGGGAACTCGCCCCGTGAAAGCGGCCACAGCCGTGTGCCCGATCCGCCAGCGAGCACTACGGCACAGAGGTCGGACGCCTTTTTTTTCGCCGCGCTCAAGACAAGACTTATCCCTAATCTGAACCTCGCCGATGTCCGGCAGTCATCGACGCTTTCCCACGAGTGACGAGTGACATGTGACCTATGACCTGTGACCTGTGACAAGTAAGAAGAGACAGGTTAGAGCTTAGATATCTCTTCAGGGTCCTTACAGGTTACATGTTACATGTTAC
>JBFHVA010000136.1:0-9619 GCA_041589735.1 Gammaproteobacteria bacterium
ATCCACGCCGATTTCTCTTAATTTTTTCAGCACCGCTTCGCTTTCCACGAACTCCGCCACGGTTTTCTTGCCCATGACCTGCCCGATTTCGTTGATGGACTTGACCATGGCGTAGTCGATGGGGTCATCGGCGATATCTTTCACGAACACGCCGTCGATCTTGAGCGAATCCACGGCCAGGTGCTTCAAATAGGCGAAAGAGGAAATGCCGCTGCCGAAATCGTCCAGCGCCACCTGACAGCCCAGTCTTTTCACCGCCGAGATGAACCGCGTTGCGCTGGTCAGGTTGGTTATGGCAGCGGTTTCCGTCACCTCGAAGCAGATCTTTCCGCCCGGGATACCGACTTCGTCGAACTCTTTGAGTACGAAGCGATGAAATTCGCCGTCCGTGAGCGAGAGGCCTGAAAGGTTTATGGCGCAAAGATGCAGCTCTTGTAGATGTCGCGGATTCGCTTTGAGCCAGGCAAACGCCTGGGACACCACCCAGCGGTCAATACGTCCGGAAAGATTGTATCGCTCGGCGGCGGGGAGAAAGGCGCCGGGGAAAATCAGCTTGCCTTCCACGTCCTTCATTCTGAGCAAAAGCTCGTAGTACAACTTTTCGGCGGTGGGGGTCGCTTCCTGGTTTCGGATTTCCTGATACCAAAGCTCGAAACGATCGTCTTCGAGGGCCTGTCCGATGTGGGCAACCCACTCCATCTCGCCGTGTCGTCGCGCAAGCTCGATGCTTGCCGTGTCGTAAAGGTAGATTCGATTTCGCCCCTGATCCTTGGCCATATAGCAGGCGGAGTCCGCCGCGCTCAGCACGTCGCCGACGCTGCGGCTTTCCGCGTTGATGGGCACCAACCCGATGCTGGCGCCGATATTGAAAGTCTTGTTTTCCCAGTTGAAGCGGAATTCCTCCACCGTGCTTCGCAGGATCCCTGCCACGCGCTGGGCCTGGTCGATGGGACAGTGCTCCATCAGCAGCGCGAATTCGTCACCGCCAAGACGCGCCAGGGTGTCCCGTTTCCGCACCAGGCCGGGCAGCAGCTCTCCCAGCTGGCGAAGCAGCTCGTCGCCGGCGATATGACCGCAGGTGTCGTTGATGACCTTGAACTGGTCCAGGTCCATGTAGCACAGAGCGTGCTCGCTGCCCTTGCTCTGGGCCGCGCGCAGAACGCGCTCGAGTCGGTTTTCAAGCTCCCGCCGGTTGACCAGTCCCGTCAGCGGGTCGTGGGTCGCCTGATAGGAGAGCTCCTCGGAAAGGGCATGGGCTTCGGTGACGTCGCGGCAAACGATTCGAAGCTCCGGCCGTTCGTTGCCTTGGCTGTCAAAAAGCCGGATGCGCTCGTTCACCCAAAGCACGCGACCGTCTTTCCTGATTTTTCGCGATTCGAGCTGGCTCTCTTTGACCCTTTCGTTGAACACCTGCGCCATGTGGGCGCTCACCATCGCCTGGTCATCCGGATGGACGAGATCCAGCAGCGAAGAGTCGATAAGCTCATTTTTGTCGAATCCAAGGTAGTCAGCGCCAAACTGGTTCACCGATAAAATGATGCCGTCGGTGGTAACGGTGAAATACATGTCCGGCGCATCGTCGTAGAGCCCCTGGTAGCGCTCCTCGCTTTCGGCCAGGGCTTCGAGCGCCTGATTGCGTTCGGTAATATCCATGGACATGCCGCCGAGGCCGGCAATCTTTCCATTGTCATCCAGGATCGGAAACTTGATCACGTGGTAGGTGCGAGTACCGTGTCGGGGCGTCTGAATCGTCACCTCACGCTCGACGGCGCGCTCGGTTTCCAGCACTTTACGCTCGTGCTTACGATAATCGTTC
Organism: Gammaproteobacteria bacterium; assembly: GCA_041589735.1. Taxonomy (GTDB): domain Bacteria; phylum Pseudomonadota; class Gammaproteobacteria; order HK1; family HK1; genus CAMYJH01. Next base: position 1,817 of record JBFHVA010000136.1, read on the forward strand.
GCCTCCTCCGGGGGCAGCACCTGCTCGACGCCCTTGCCTCCGACTTCCACCGCACCCTTACCCATGGTCTCTTCCCACCTCTTGTTGACCAGCAGATAGTGGCCTTGCGGGTCCTTGAGGTTGATGGCTATGGGCGAATGCTCGAAGATCGCCCGCATCCGCGCTTCGCTCAGGCGCAGCGCCTCGTCCTTAGCGCGGCGATCGGTGACGTCCGCAAGCAGCGCGAAACAGCCCACGGTTTTTCCGTCTTTATCGATATCGGGTACGTAGGTCGCCGCAATCCAGCGTTCGCCTTGGTCGCTGGATACGCGTTTCTCCTCGAAAGTCACCGCTTTACCAGTCAGGCACTCATCGATTCGAGGGCGAATTAGCGCGTAGGTCTTGGCGCCGACGATTTCGGAAACGTGCGCACCAAAAACTTCATCTGCGCGTCCACCGAAGAAATCCATGAACCGTTTGTTGACGAAGCGATAGCGATGATCGAAATCGACGTAAGCGAGCATCGCGCTGACGTTGTCGGCGATCAGGCGAAGCTGTCTCTCGCTTGCTTTGAGGGCCTTTTCCGCTTCATGTCGCACGCTGATGTCGCGGACGATAACCAGCAACCGGTCGCGATTGCCATCACGGATGACGGATGTCGATCCTTCGACGGGGATAAGTTCTCCCGATTTCGCGCGGAAGGTCAGATTAGGGGCGAGGCCACTTCCGGTTTCAAAACCCGAGCTTAGAAACCGCTGCGTCTTTTCCACATCGCTGGGATACAGGCGCGACACCGACGCGCCCTCGAGCTCGCCTGGAGCATAGCCCAGCATCTTCCGTGCGCCGGGGTTTAGATCTACGACGGTCCAGGACTCCGGGTCGATGATGAATATGCCTTCATTGGCCCGGGCATAGATTTCAGCCAAACGCTGTTCGGTATCGCGCAGCGATTCCTTCAGTCGCTCCTGCACCGCCCGCTGGACGCAGCGCACCAGCTCGCCAGGGTCACCGGCTTTCTCTACATAGGCGAAGACGCCGAGATTTACCGCCGCCTTGGCGGAGTCGAATGAGCCGTATGCTGTATGGACGATAATTTTGAGCCTGTCATCATTGCCCCGAAGCGCAGCTACTAGGTCGGTGCCGCTGACCCCGGGCAGCCGCTGATCGACGATGGCGGCGGCAAAGGCGCCAGGTTCCACCAGCGACAGGGCGTCGTCGCCGTTGGCGCAAACCACCGGCAGGAAGCCCTCTTCGGAAATGATGTCCGCAAGGGTCAGCCGCTGGGCGTCGTCGTCTTCAATAATGAGCACCCGGGCCATGCCTGGCTCGGGTACTCGATGATTTCTTAGCTGGCTGATTTGGGCCATTGGGTCAGGCTCCCGTGATTCAACCGGTGCCGAGGCGCGCGCCCGCGGGCTGCCGGGATTCGTCGTTTTGCGAACGACGGCTCAAACTGGGCAGCTTGATGAGAAACTCGGTACCGCTTTCATCGGATCGATTGAGCGTGATTCGACCCCCGTGGCGTTCGACGATCTGGCGGCAAATGGCGAGGCCTAAACCGGTGCCCTTGGCTTTGTCGGTAGTCAGCGGCTCGAACAATCGGCCGCGCAGATCGGCCGCCACGCCGGGCCCGTTGTCCCGCACGCGGATGCAGTCAAAGTCCGCGTCGGATTCGGCCTCGACGACGATCCGGCCGCCACCGTCCATCGCCTGAACCGCGTTCAGCAGGAGGTTGTCCAGCACCCGGGCGAACTGGTCCGGATCGGCTGAAATCAGGAAAGGTTTGCGCTCCAGATCGGTTTCCAGTGTCACCGCCGTGCCGCCTTCGATGCGCTGAATCGCTTCACAAACCGCCGTTTCCAGCTCCACCTCTTCGAGCTTCGGCTCTCTGGCCCGGGTCATGTCCATGAGATCATGAATGATACGATCCGCGGTGATGATCTCCCGTTCCATTACTTCCAGATACTCACGCCACCTGCCCTCGCTTTCCGGCAGTTTTCGACTCAAGTAAAACTTGGCGTTGCGGATAGCACCGAGCGGATTCCTCAGGTCGTGGGCAACGCTCGCGGCCACCTCGCCGATGGCGGCGAGGCGTGTTTTGCTGATCAGCTGATCGCGTACCTTGGCGAGCTCGCGCTCCACCGAAGCCTGCTCGTTGCGCTGCTGCTCGATGAGCTGCTGCTGGGCGCGCCGGGCCGCCTCCTGGGCCCGACGCCGCTCGCTGACGTCCAGCAGCATTGCGTAGTAGCCGCAAACGCCGCCTTTTTCGTCGAAATCCGGGGTGAGTGTGCCGGCCGTCCAGCGGGCCTTCCCGTGCAGGTAGCTGCGTTCCGTCTCGAAGCTCACCTGCTCGCCGGACAGGACTCTATCGATGTAGGGCTTGAGTGACTGATACGATGCATCGCCGATTACGTCCCAGACGTGCCGGCCAGCGACCTCTTTCTCCGGCAGACCCAGCCAGCGCTCCGCCTCCCGATTGATAAAGCGAAAGCGCCGCTCGGCGTCGATGCGCACCAGCATGCCCGGAACGTTATCCGCCACCAGGCGTAGCCGCTCTGCGCTCAGCTTGAGCTCGTCTTCCGACTTCTTGCGATCGCTGATGTCAGTCAACAAGGCGACGTAGCCAGAGACCTCTCCGTTGTCATCCCGATGAGGCACATAAGTGCCGCTCACGTAGCGTGCCTTCCCGCCAAAGACAGCAAGGCCTTCCCGCGCCACCACCTGCCCGCGGAGCGCACTTTCAATGAGGCTTCGTATCGATTGGTATTGTTCCTCACCCAGTATCTCGCGGACCCTGCGGCCAACGACTCTTTCCTCCGGCAGGTCCAGCCATCTGGCCGCCTGACGATTGATGAGCTGATATCGCTGATCGCTGTCCACGTAAGCCAGCCACACCGGCACGTGGTCGTAGACCAGGCGCAGGAGCTGCTCGCTGGTCTTGAGTTTTTCCTCTGCATATTTGCGCTCGCTGATGTCGGCGAGCATCACGCAATAGCCCTGGACCTCGCCGTGCTCGTCGAAATTCGGCGCCACGCTTCCGCTCACCCAGCGCGCGCCCCCGGCGTAGGGCCGCAGGCCGTCGACGGTCACGGTCTCCCCGGCGAAAGCCTTTTCAATCTCCGGCTCGATCTCCACCCAGGCCTCGGCCCCCACCACGTCCGGCACCCGGTGGCCGATGATTCGGTCCAGAGGCTTGCCGAACCATTCGGCGCAGGCCGCGTTCACGGTGCGGTAGCGAAGATCCCGGTCCACGTAAGCCAGCATCACCGGCACGTTGTCGTAAATGAGCCTGATCAGGCGCTCATTCTCAATCACCGCTTCTTCGGCCATCTTGCGCTGGGTGATGTCCACGGCCATCAGGCAGTAGCCAAGAACTTCTCCGTCGTCGTCCACGTCCGGCACCACCGAGCCCGTGACCCAGCGGGTGCCGCTGGCATAGTTACGGGGCCCGTCCAGGTGCACTCGCTCTCCTTTGAGCGCGCGCTCGGCGTCGGGCCGGATCTGCGCCCACGCCTTCGCACCCACCACTTCTTCCAGCGGCTGATCGATGATCTGATCCAGCGGCCGCTGGTACCATTGCTCGGCCTCTCGGTTGACGGCGCGGAAACGCAGCTCGCGGTCCACGTAGGCCAACAGCATGGGCACGTTGTCGTACACTAGGCGCAGCAGGCGATTCCGCTCGGCGAGCTCGCGCTCGGTGCGCTTGTAGTCGGTGACGTCAGTGGCGATGGCGCCGAGCCCCGTCACCTTGCCACTGTCGTCGAAGGTCGGGAACTTGAGGGTGAGAAAGATGTGCTCCTGACCGTCGCATTCCAACAAAGCCCGCTCTTCTCGCAGCACCGGCTTACCGGTATTCAACACTTCCTGATCGTGCTCGCGAACGAACTTTCCAAGGCTCTCGTAATGAATGTCCTCGGGCAACTTGCCCACCACGTCGCAGTTGCGCACGTTGAAGCGACGTTCGAATTCCCGGCTGATACGCACGTAGCGACCTTCGGTGTCCTTTAAAAAGATCTCTGCCGGAGAGTTTTCGAAAATAGCGTCGAGCTGGGCCTGTTTCTCGGTCAGATCACGCTCGGTATCCCGCCGACGGGTGACGTCGGACTCGACGCCGATCATGCGCGCCGGACGTCCACTGTCGGTCCAGGCCACAACCTTGGCCCGCACCCGGTGCCAGCGGTATCGGCCATCCCCGTGCATGACGCGATGCTCGGATGCGTAAAGATCGCTGGCGCCGGCCTGGTGCCGGGCAACTTTGGCGCGGATTTCGTCCAAATCGTCGGGGTGGACTCGATCCTCCCAGGTGGAGATGTGCGCCGGCACCCGAGCGGGATCCAGACCCATCGCCTCACACCAGCGTGGGCTGAAATAGCACTCGCCGGTCAGCAGATTCCAGTCCCACAAGCCGTCCTGGCTGACCTGAAGCGCCAGATTCAGGCGTCGCTCGCTTTGCGCAAGCACACGCTGCATCTCGCGTCGTTGCAAAATATTGAGGGTCAACACCACTACCGCCGCCAGCAGCGCGACCATTACTGCAACGATACTTATGAGCGTATCGCGCTCGACCTCGAAAAAGCGTGCCGGCGCGTTGATAACTAGGCTGTCGACGGGGAGAGCGGACAACGCCACGCCAAGTCGCTGAAGCTGACGATGATCGAATAGGTAATGCTTGGGGGACGTGGTTACCGCCGGCAGGGCGCCGTCGGTGCCCAGCGTCCGCAGCACTTTTCCAGCGAGTGCTTCACCGTGGGCCCGGGTGTCGGTGACGTGCCCCCCGACCGCACCGTAACCCACCATCAAATCCCATGGCGTGTATACGGGGGCATCGGTATAACTGGCGATGATGGCTGACAAGGTCTGGATATCCACCGGAACGGCGGCGGCATTCAGGGGCGCGCCCAGCGGAACCACGATGCTGTCATCAGCGAGGGAATGGAGGCGCTTTTTGATGTCCTCGAGCAGGGCGTCGTGCCAGACGTCGATCTGGAGTTCCGGATGACTGGCCGCAATAGGCGCCACGCTTAGATGGCCTTCGAAGTCCGGGCTGATGAAAACCACCCGATCGATCCGTGGATGGAGCGCCAGAGCGGCGTCCAGGGTGCCGCTCAGATCGGCGGAGACCAGCACCCCGCTGAGCCGCGATACGCCCTTGAAGCGGGCCACGGAGGCGGCATCGATTCCGGAAAACAGCACCGGGGACTGGAACAGGGGCCGATCGCGGTGGGCCATGATCAGCTCCAGCGCCGGACGCCCCACAGTCACCACCGCGTCGAAGCCGCGCCCCGCGTACTTGGCCTCCAGAAGAGAGACCAGTGCGTCTCGATAGCGCTGGCCCCGGGCTCTCGGCAGACCCATGTACTCCGTCCAAAGCTCGATTTCCGGGCCGGCTTTTGCCAGGCCCCGGCGAAGGCCTTCATCCATGCGGTCGGTGAAGAGGTTCCCCTGGTAGCTGCTGTGAAGCACCAGGATGCTGTTGCGGGCCACCAGCTTGCCGTAATCGTAATCATCCGCGCTCGCGGGCCACTGGAGCAGGCAGGCCAGGAGCACGACCGCGGTACGGGCAAACGTCGGGAGCGGGGCTGTTCGCATTAATCAGTCCATGAGCGCGACCGGTACCTTGGCCAAGGTCCGGCCAGGGCTTTATCGGCCAAGGGCGCCGTATACTTGAAACCGCCGTTGCCTGGTCCGAGGCGCCGAGCGTTTACGGGCAATGACCGCTCACTCACAAAACGCGACAAATTTCGGGCAGGGCACGGCGCCTGTTAAGAAAAGTCTAGAACAGCGGGAACGGAATTCCGGGCCCGGTCGCATATTTCACTTAAAGGACCGCCGGCGACTATGATCTCGCGCTCGCTGGCCCTGGCACCTGATCCCTTTCACATGAGTCACGACACCTGGATTCATCGCGGCGTGCGGGTGCTGGTGCGGCCCCTAGCCCGCACCCGAGTGACGCCGAACCACCTCACCACCACGCGCCTGCTCACCGGGCTCGGCGCCGCGGCCGCCTTCGCGGTGGGTGGAGATCTCTGGATCCGCGCCGGGGTGGCGCTTTTCGTGATCTCGATGCTTTTAGACCGGGCCGACGGCGAGCTGGCGCGATTGAGCGCAAAGAGTAGTCGCTTCGGCCAGCTCTACGACATCTTCGCCGACGCCGTATGTGACACTTCGGTGCTGGCCGGCATCGGCATCGGATTGAGCGCCGGCCCGTTCGGCAAGCTGGCCGTTGTCATGGGCCTGGTCGCGGGCTTGAGCGTGGCCTTTATCTTCTATTTGATCATGAAGATGGAGCGTGATCTGGGCCCCGGGCGCGGTGCCTTCGGTGCTTTCGCCGGATTCGACGCCGACGACATCATGGTCGTGATCCCCATCGCCATGTGGCTGGGATACGGCGAAACACTGCTTGTGGCCTCGGTGGTCCTGGCGCCGCTGGCGGCGGTGCTGGTCTATTTGAGCTTTCGCACCCGCCGCTCGGCGCATGCGGGTGATGCCGAGAAAAAAACCAGCCGCTGAATTTGCGACCGAGCGGGAAGTCGACCCGTAACGATGCGCCGCCAGCCTCAGAGCAGGGCGTCCACCATTGCCACCACCTTGTCCCGCGCGCCGCGGTTATCTTCGACGAAACGCTTCGCCGCCTCGCCCACGTTGTGGCGCTGGTTGGCATCGCCGAGTAATTCCATGACCGAAGTCGCCAGCTCTGCGGGACCCGACACCTGACGGGCAATTCCCAACTCAAGAAGGTGTTCGCTGATCTCCTGAAAATTAAACACGTGACTGCCAACGATGACGGGTACGCCCAGCGCCGCCGGCTCGAGCATGTTATGGCCGCCCACCGGAATCAGGCTGCCGCCGACGAAGGCCACATCTGCTGCGGCATAGAGCATTTGCAGCTCGCCCATGGTGTCGCCGACCAGCACGTCGACGTCTTCGAGCGAAGGAGGCATGCGGCTGCGCAACGCGTACCGCCAGCCGGCGCGCTTCACCAGGGCCTCGGCGATACTGAATCGTTCCGGATGACGTGGAACGACGATCAGCGCCACCTCGGGCATGCGCTTTCGCACTTGGTCAAACGCGTCAAGCACCATGCGCTCCTCTCCGTCGTGGGTACTGGCAGCAATCCAGACGCCGCGACCGGAGCCGAACCGCCGCCTTAATGACGCTGCTTCCTCGCGAAGGCTGGGCGGAATATGCACATCGAACTTGACGCTTCCGGTCACCGTCAGTCGCGCGGGATCCGCCCCCAGGGCAATGAGACGCTTGGCGTCGCTTTCACCCTGGGCGGCAATGTGGCTGACGCTCTCGAGCATCCCGCGCGCCAGCGACGAAAATCGGCGGTAGCCGGCCGCCGAGCGTTCCGACAGTCGTACGTTGGCCAGCAGCACGGGAACACCACGCACGCGACAGGCGTAAAACAGGTTCGGCCACAGCTCGGTTTCCATAATCACCGCCAGCGAGGGATGAGTGCGATCCAGAAATCGGCGCACCGGTCCCGGAAGATCGTAGGGCATGTAACAATGGGCCACGTCCTCGCCCAGGGACTGCATCACGCGGCTGCTACCGGTTGGCGTGGTGGTGGTCACCAGGAGGGTGGCGTCGGGAACACGCTTTCGAACGGCATTGATTATCGGCAGCGAAGCCTGCACTTCGCCCACCGACACGGCGTGAACCCATACGACTTTTCGCTCTTTGGGAATGGCGGCGCTAAAGCCCAAACGCTCTGGCCATCGGCGCCAGTATCCCGGGTTTCGGGTGCCGCGCCAGGCGAGCCTGAGGAACAGCGCCGGAAGCATGAAGTAGTGAAAGAGTGTGTAGAGCGTGCGCAAGGCC
>JBFHVA010000137.1:0-9593 GCA_041589735.1 Gammaproteobacteria bacterium
CGAGGTGGACGACGCCGCCATCACCGGCACCCCGGACGACACCGCACCGCTTTCAATCTCGGTGACCGACGTCAACGAGGCGCCGACCGTGTCGCTCGCCAACGTCACCACGACCATGGCTGAAGATACGGACACCACCGCAGCGATCAAGGTGGCCGACATCGTGGTCAACGACGACGCGCTCGGCACCAACACGCTGACCCTGTCTGGCACCGATGCCGCGATGTTCGAGATCGTCGGCACCGAGCTTCGATTGAAGGCCGGCGCTGCGCTCGACTTCGAGACCAACCCCAACCTCGACGTCACCGTCGAGGTGGACGACGCCGCCATCACCGGCACTCCGGACGGCACCACGCCGCTGTCAATCTCGGTGACCGACGTCAACGAAGCGCCGACTGGCGCGGACAACACTATGGTTTTGAACGAAGACAGCAACCATGCCTTCGGCGCCGCCGAATTCGGCTTCAGCGACGTGGATTCGGGCGACAGCTTGAGCGCCGTGCGCATTGATGCTTTGAGCCTGCCCGCGGGCAGCACCCTGCAGCTCTCGGGTACTGATGTCACGCCGGGACAGGTGATCCTGGTCGCCGACATCCCCAACCTGGTGTTCACGCCCGCCGCCAATGCCAACGGCGCCGGCTACGCCAGCTTCACCTTCAGCGTGCGCGATCAGGCCGGCGCCTTCGACGCCGCCCCCAACACGATGACCATGGATGTCACCGCGGTAAATGATGCCCCGACGGCGACCAACCTCAGCGCCTCGGAAACATATGTGCTGAACACGCCGGTAGACCTAACGGATATCGTGGTAACGGACTTTGACGGTGGGAACGTCACCGTCACCCTCGCGCTCTCCGATGTGGCTGCGGGCACGCTCAGCACGGGTACATCAGGTGCAGTCACCTCGACCTTCGTCGGCGGCGCCTGGACCGCCAGCGGTGCGATCGCTGACGTCAATAGTCTGCTCGCCGGCGTCACTTTCAACCCGGCGCTGAACTACAACAGCAACTTCACCATCGCCACCAGCGTTGATGACAGCGTCGCCCCGCCGGTGACGGGCACCAAGACGGTGACCACCAACGCGGTGCCGACGACCACGGGCATTGCAAACGTCAATGTGAACGAGGATGCGCCGGCGACAGGTGTCAATCTATTCAACGCCTTTGACGACAACGAGGATCCCGATCCAGCCCTGACCTATACGATGACGGGCAATACGAACGCCACGCTGTTCTCCAGCACGCCCATCGACGGCGCGGCCGGCACGATGACGCTGAATTACGCCGCGAACGCCAATGGCACCGCCGATATTACGCTGAGAGCAACGGATACCGCCGGTGCGTTCGTCGAAACCACGTTCACCATCACAGTCAACGCGGTCAACGACGCGCCTTCAGTCGGCGCTAACGCAGGGATCACGCTTAATCAGGGAGATACAGGTTCGATCACGAGCGGTGCGCTGAACGTCACTGACGTGGACAATGCCGCGACTCAGGTCAACTACACGCTGACCAATATTCCCATCGGTGGAACGCTGTTTCTCAGCGGCGTGCCGCTGGGTACGGGTGACAGCTTCACCCAGGACGACATCAACAACAACCGCGTCACTTACGCCCATGGCGGAGGCGCAGCGTCCAGTGACAGCTTCTCCTTTACCGTTTCTGACGGCGCTGGCGGCACGCTCGGTCCAATCACCTTCAGCGTAACCGTCCAGTCGAGCGGCCCGGGACCAACGACTCCCCCCGGAGGCGGAACCGTCGATCCTCCGGCACCGCCGCCCATAACCCCCGATCCGCCGCCGGCCGGGGACCCCGCCCCGGACGGATCCACGGATCCCTCCGGCACTCCGGAGCTCAGCGCCTCCGAAGGGACGTCGCTATCCGGCGGTAACGGGAATCCGGGCGTAGCGGATTACGTTCCGATCGAGTTTCCGGATCGCACGGAAGGTTCCGCTCCGCTTAACCAGGAGCACACCCGGAAGACGGCAGATGAGAAAGATCAAAAAACTACGAACAAGCCCTTTTTCACGCTCACTGAGGACGAAATGGACTTTTCCGGGTCTGCTGAACGTTTCGAGCTAAGCACCGAGAGTGATTCCATCTGGAAATCCCTGGACAAAATGGAGATGGAGCTGAGGGACGTCGCGGAGCTGGAAGCGAAGCACCGTGAGATTATTCTCAATGTATCCACGGGTATGGGTATCTCACTCACTGTGGGCTACCTGAGCTGGATCTTCAGCTCGGGTACATTGCTTGCCAGCGCGCTGTCTTCGATGCCCATGTGGACAAAGTTTGATCCTTTACCGATTCTCGCCGGCAAGAAAAAGAGACGTAAAGACAAAGATCTCGCTTCCGCCAAAGAGCGGGACGATCAGCCGGACGAAGAAAGAGATATTGAAGCGCTTTTCGGTGAAACGAAGTCCAAAAAGGGCGACCAGGGAGATTAGCGTTGCTGAAGCTGACCCCTATCGTACGCATAAGCATCGGCCTGGCTCTACTTACCATCAGTATTTTGCTGGCGGCGGACGCGATTTTCGGGATCAGCCGGGCACGACTCGAGGCCAAGTTGGAAATTAGAAAAAACCTGGCTGAGAGTCTCGCGATTCAGTTCAGCGTGCTGGCGGGTAAAAAAGATTTTGACTCGGTCAAGTCCAGCATGCGGGCACTCACCATAAGAAACAACGATCTGATTTCGATGGCTCTGAGAGACGCCAAAGGTACTATCTTGGTAAGAGTTGGCGATCACGAACAACACTGGGCCAAGGTATCAGAAGCAGGCTCGACGCCCACTCACATTCAGGTCACCTTGTTCGAGGGATCAAAGCGCTGGGGAAAGCTGGAAGTTGGCTTTGTTCCATTGTCCCGCTCAGGCTTCTGGCAGTTTTTCCGCCACCCCCTGGTTCAATTGGTCTTTTTTATTGGCATCATCAGCTTTGCGGCGTATTTCGTATTTCTTCGTCGAACCCTTGCCCATCTTGATCCCGCCTCGGTCATTCCTGAGCGGGTCAAGCTTGCGTTTAACGCGCTGTCGGAAGGAGTCGTCCTCATGGATGAGACCGGGCGCATCGTGTTGGCCAACACGGCATTCGAGCAAAGAGTTCGCGCGCCGACCGGTTCGCTTCTGGGACGAAGGCTCTCCGATTTGGATTGGACCGCTCCAGGATCCAACCAGGCGGCCCCGAGCTTACCGTGGCACAAAGTCATGAACGAGGGTCAAAATCAATCCGGAATTACGATATCTTTGTCGGACGACGAGAAAATCATACGCACATTCATGGTCAACGCGTCGCCGATCCTGGATGAACGTGGCAATACACGCGGCGTGTTGACCACATTCGACGACGTAACCGAGCTCGAAAAGAAGAACGAAGAGCTCAAAAAAATGCTCCAGATGCTGGACGCGTCCCGCGGGGAAGTGCGGCGTCAGAACGAGAAACTTCAGATTCTCGCTACCCGCGATACCCTCACCAATTGTCTCAATCGGCGCTCATTCTTCGAGCAGCTCGAGCGGGAATTCGAAACCGCGCGCAAGGACGATGTCCCGCTGTCCTGCATCATGGCGGATATCGACCATTTCAAGTCGATCAACGACAACTACGGTCACGCCATGGGCGACAAGGTCATCCGGGAAATCGCCGACGTGCTGCGAATGGGGCTTCGAAGCATCGATCTGCTCGGCCGCTATGGCGGAGAAGAGTTTTGCATCGTACTTCCGGGCGTCAATGCCGTTAAGTCGCTGGAGATTGCAGAGCGCTTGCGCAGTCTTGTTGCGGCCAAGTACAGCGCTTCACGCTCCAGCATGTTTGACCGGCCCGTCACACTCAGCTTTGGCGTTGCCTCTTTGGAGTTCGGAGCAACCGATCCCTCCCAGCTCGTAGATCAGGCGGACAAGGCTCTTTACGCATCGAAGAACAACGGTCGGAACTGCGTCACGTGCTGGAACGATATTCAGGCGGATGACGTGGCGTTTGGATGAAAGTGCCAGCGGACATTGCGGTTCAGCCAGACGACTTAGCGGCCGCGCTCGCTACAGCGCTCGGTGAGCATCTATCCTCCATTACCTATACAACCGGCTCTACCATATTCATGGAAGGGGAAACTGAGGGTCATGCCTTTTTGATCGAATCAGGCATGGTGGAGATATCGCGTGCGGTTGAGGGCAAAAAAGTGAAATTGGGTGTCTTGGGCCCAGGAGAGCTATTCGGCGAAATGGCTTCACTCGACAACCAGAAGCGCTCAGCCACGGCGACGGCTTTATGTGACACGGAAGTTATGCCTATCAGCGCCGAGCACCTGCAGAAGCTGGTCAGTCAAACCCATCCACTGGTGAACCTGTTGTTACGCTTGCTGCTGAACCGATTCCGCGCGACACAGAATAAAGCGTTATTTGGTGCCAAATCGGAAGAGACGTCCAACACCGCAAAGGGAATCAAACCGGATGAAGTGCTCGAGGCGGCGCGCACCCGGGCAATTGAGCGGATCAAGTTCGAGAAGGCCCTCCGGGAAGCCATTCAGCGGCGGGAGTTCGAGCTACACTTCCAACCCGTCATTAGACTTCGTGACCGCAGTATCGCGGGATTTGAAGCGCTGATTCGCTGGTTTTCTCCGGACCGCGGATTGGTACAGCCCGGGGAGTTCATCGGTATGGCGGAGGAAACCGGGCTCATCGTTCCCATTGGGCTGTGGGTGGTCGAGCATTCACTGCACCATCTCGCTCGGTTTCAGGCCCGCCATCGAAAAGTCTTTCCGGATCACCCTGCCCTGTTCATGAGCGCCAACGTTTCCGGCCGCCAGCTCGAAAGCGCTTCCGACGTCGATACCATCGCGGCCGTAATTCGGAATGTTGGCGTTGATCCTGACAACATCAAGCTGGAGATTACCGAAGCTGTGCTCATGAGCAATCCCGAGGTTGCCCGGACCGGACTGGGCAAGCTGAAAAATCTGGGACTCGAACTGGCCATCGACGATTTCGGCACGGGGTATTCCAGCTTGAGCTACCTGCACCGTTTTCAGATCGATACGCTCAAGATCGACCGCTCTTTCGTGAACCGAATGCTGCACGACAAGGAAAGCGACCAGATCGTCAATTCCATCGTCGGTCTGGCCCGCAGTCTGAATATGGAGATCATCGCAGAAGGCGTCGAGCGTCCCGAAGAGGTGACGCGACTGGAGGAACTTGGTTGCGACCTGGCCCAGGGCTTTCTGTTCGCGCACCCCGCTCCCCCTGATCAAATCATGGATATGCTGGAAAAGCCGCTTGATCTCGCAGCCCAGAAGGCCAGTTGAGCGCTCAAAATCTGTCACCACACAGAATTCAGCTTTCATTAATTCCGTTCTACTTCAGCCACGGCTTACACTGGCGGCTCGACGGCATCGGGATTCTGAGGTCCAGAAGAAAAACAAAAAGCCCGCGCTAGGCGGGCCAACGTTATAGCATGCACCGCTCGCGTTTTTTCAAGTGTCCCGTGTCTTAAAAGGGCACTTTCATTGAACGCGAACCAGCTTCACAGCACTTCTACTATCGCGTGCATGCCCGCATCTGCGTGAGCGGGCTGTGCGCACCCGAATTTGTAGGTGCCTTCTTTTACGGGCATGAAGTACCACTCCATCATCTCACCCGGTCGCACCACAATTCCTTCTGCGAGGCTTGCCTTTGTCAGATCTGCGCTCGCGGGAGTTTTCATGAGGGCCGAGGTCAGCGTCCTTTCGCCAAACTCGGGCGCCGCCACGATGTGGGTCATATCGCTCGGATTGATAACGACGAAGCGATACAACTCGCCTTCTTGAAGCGTGAGTTTACCCGGATACACCATCAGGTCGTTCTGATACTCCCCGAACTGTATAAACAAATTCGTCCGGTCCCATTCCATCTGAACGGGCCAAGTATCGGCGGCCCGGGTAACCGGAGAACCCAAGAGCATGCCACAAACCGCGACTACTGCAATTGTTAGGCGTGTGTACATGTCGGTTCTCCTTGCACTTCAATACATGGAAAAATTCTCCTTATTTGGGATTTTTCTAGCACGATCACGAATGCCTTGGTTTGACCCGGATCATCGAAACGACGGAATTATACGTGGCTTTTATCTTGACTTTTTCACGCGAGCGTTGCCGAAAACAATCCAAATTGAGAACCCTTTAAGGCGGCCCTGGACATGAAATCCGCGTTTGCCCCTCCGGGTCTGACCAGAGAGAGAAGAAAAGCGAACAGAATCCATACATTAACCCGGGCAAGGATTGTTAAGCCGGTGCTGGCCGGGCATCGTTTCAGCCCCGCGTTGTCCTGGCGCCTTTTCTAGCGCAGCTTAAGGCTGAAGGAAGCCTCGCGGGTCATCTGGCCGCTGCCGGCGCGCTCTATCGTTACCGAGACTTTGTCGCCGGGCCGCTTGTCCATGAGGATGAGCTTGAGATCGGCAAAACTGCCGATGAATTTCCCGTCGATCTTGACGATCTGATCTTGTTCCAACATGCCGGCGTCCTTGGCCGCGCTGTTTTCGCCGAAGCCTGAAATCACGACTTGGTCTCCGCTCGTATCGAGCATTACCCCGAGCTTGCCCGTGGGCTGGAGCTCGATCTGTTCGGAGACGAGCAGGTAGTCGCCGTTTTCCGGCGCGATCTCTTTGGCCTCGCCCTGGAGCACGGTGGCCGGCTCTACCCCGCTCAGCCGGGCGAAGCGCGCCGGGATACCGCTGCGGATGACGTGACCGTCGCCCGCGAGCACCACCAGAAACTTATCCGGATGCGCTTTCAAATAGCGCGCAGCCTCCTTCGCCATGGTCTCATCCCAGACCAGCTGGGCCTCGACGAAATTCTCGAAGCTCATGTGTTGGATCTCCGGGTGCTGATCGAACACCGCGCGCAGGCGTTCGCGATAACCGGGCACGCCGCGGTCTAGCTGCTGCGGGATCTGGCTCCGTTCTGCCTCGCCCAGCCCTGAAATCCCCTCCCGCGCCACCTTGGAGCTGATTTCCTGAGGCGCGTTGAGCGCGACGAGTGGAATACCCTGCTCCCGGGCGAACTCGAGTATCGGCGCGTACAGCCGGTAGTCGAACTGCCAGCGGCTGAAGTACTCGGTCTTTGCTAGCATCTCGCGGATGTCGATGCTCCGCTCCACGTAAGCGTCGAGCGGCCGCTGAAAAGGCTGCTGAAAAAACTCGAGGCCTATGGCCAGCTCCGGATGCCTCCGATGCAGCCTGCAGATGAGCGCGAGCTGATTCAGATGATGCTCGTAGCGGTCATGGGTCTCTCCGATCATCACCACGCGATTTTGCGAGAGTCGGGAGACGAGGTCTTCAAATTCGAGCTCTCTGTCCCCGGAAACCACCGACGGCGGCCGCCATCCGGCGCCGGCAAGCGCCTGTTCGCAGACGTCGGCGTGGATCGGCGCGGACCAGCTCAAATTCAAGACCGCCGCCGCCATGAGCGCGAAAAAGGTGCGGATAAGGCGAAAATGGCATCGCCGATACGCTGGATTTCTCGAGCCGTCGCCTCGGAGGTTTTCATACAGTGTTTCGCCACCAAGACGGCCGGCAGTATTACAATGCGCACTCACCAATGTTCGCCACCTCGTTGTCTGCTTCTAAAAACATCATCTTTTCGTCTCTGCTCGCGTTCTCATTCAGCGCCAGCGCAGCCCCCGCCGTGGTGCAGCA
This sequence comes from Gammaproteobacteria bacterium, assembly GCA_041589735.1. Taxonomy (GTDB): domain Bacteria; phylum Pseudomonadota; class Gammaproteobacteria; order HK1; family HK1; genus CAMYJH01. Next base: position 7,652 of record JBFHVA010000137.1, read on the forward strand.
CGACCTTACGGTCGATCTCGATCCCGACCGCGGGCAGATCAAGGTGGTCGACCGGATTCGCTTGCCCGGGGAACTAGGGGGCATCGTGAAGACCGCCGATCTTTACCTGAACGCCGCGTTCGAGCCCGTGCTCATCGATTCCACCGCAGCGCTCAAGCTTTTACCGGCGTCTAAATCGAAAAATTTGCGCCGCTACCGCGTGAGGCTTGCCGAAGATTCGAACATGCTGACATTAAGTTACTCGGGCAAGATTGCGCAAGCCGATGGCGCATACGAATTGGGCCATGTTGGTGACGAAGGCGTATATTTGACCGGAGCTAGCGCCTGGTACCCGGTTTTCGACGACGCACTGGTGACGTTTTCCATGCGGGTGCGCGCGCCACAAGGCTGGACCGTGATCAGTCAGGGCAGCGACGCTGATCCACAAAACGATTCTGCGTCACACACGCACACCTGGCGGGAAACTCGGCCGCAAACGGATATTGTTCTGCTGGCAGGGCGCTTAATAGCCTACACGCGCCGATCGGGGGATCTCGATGCGCGGGTGTATCTCAGGCGCCCCGACCCTGCTCTGGCCGAGCGCTATCAGGACGCAACGGTGCGCTACATCAATCTCTATTCACGGCTGCTCGGTCCCTACCCCTACCGCAAGTTTGCCCTGGTAGAGAATTTCTGGGAAACCGGTTACGGCATGCCCTCGCTGGCGCTGCTGGGGCCGCGCGTGATCCGATTCCCCTTCATCCTGCACTCCTCCTTTCCCCACGAGATTCTGCACAACTGGTGGGGCAACGGCGTATATCTCAAGCCCGCCGGCGGCAACTGGAGCGAGGGCCTGACCGCCTACCTCGCCGACCACCTGGTGCAGGAACAGCGTGGGCGCGACGCAGACTACCGGCGCGCCGCGCTACAGAAATACGCGAGCTACGTCGATGCCGCCGACGACTTCCCCTTAAGGGCTTTTCGCGGCAAGCACGGCGAGGTGTCCCAGGCGGTCGGTTATAACAAGGCGCTGATGTTCTTCCACATGCTCAGGCAGCGTCTCGGCGACGCACACTTTCTAGACGGCTTAAGAAAATTCGCCGCGCGGCACCGCTTTCAGCCGGCGGGGTACGACGATCTGCGCCGGGCACTGGAATCTGCGAGCGGGGTCGATCTTTCTTTCGAGTTTCAGCAGTGGGTGAAGCGCACCGGCGCACCGCTGCTGCGCTTGAGCAATGTCGAAGTCGAATTGGACGGAGAAAGCTACCGGGTGAAAGGCGTGGTCGCCCAGCTACAGCCGGGCGCGCCCTATCGGCTGCGCGTACCTGTGGCCGTTCAACTCGAGGGGCAGGTTGACGCGGCGCGCAATGTACTTTCGATTGAGAATAAACGCGAGGATTTCGAGCTCGAGCTGGCGGCTCGTCCAATTGCCTTGCACCTCGATCCCGAATTCGATCTCTTTCGCCGCCTCGCCCCCGGCGAGGCACCCGCTTCTCTGGGCGACCTGCTCGGCGCTAAAGACGCCCTTTTCATCCTGCCCGCAACCGAGCCGGCGGGCTCCAGGGCGGCCTATGAACGTCTGGCACATGCACTCGGCGGCGACGCGACTGTTGACGATTCGGCGCCCCTGCCCGCGAACAAGAGCGTTTGGCTGCTCGGCTGGGACAACGCCCATCTTGATGCACTCGCCTCGGCGGTCGCTGCGGACGGAGTCGTCTTCAGAATCAACGGCCTGCGCCTCGGCGCGGACACTTACGAGCGCGGCGTAGCGTGCCTCGTGATCGCCGCGCGGAGAGCGCACGACCGCACGCAAAACATCGGCTTCATCGGCTGCGACAACCCGAGGGCCATGGCCGGCCTGGCCCGCAAAATTCCCCATTACGGCAAGTACGGCATTCTCGCTTTCACCGGCGACGAACCGCTCAACGTGCGTAAAGACGAGTGGCCGGTCCGCGATTCCCCC
>JBFHVA010000138.1:0-9585 GCA_041589735.1 Gammaproteobacteria bacterium
GACTCGAAAAAATTTTCCGCCTGCGTGCTCAAGTTTCCCCAGGGTCGTTATTCAACGTCTGAGCTCGAAGATGCGATTGCGTTGCGAGCACCTCACAGCCTCGAATCCAGCCACCGTCTGGAGTAGACCAATATGAAATTTTTAGCGTCGATCTGTGGACTGTTTGTCCTGAGTATATCGCTTTCAGTTCAGGCGATTGTTTGGGACATGCCAACCCCATACGAAGACAACAACTTCCATACCGTGAACATCAAGCAGTTTGCCGAGGAAGTTCAGAGCGGGACAAAGGGTAAGCTCGAAATCAGGGTACACAGCGAGGGCTCATTGTATAAACATTCTGAGATTAAGAACGCGGTGCGCTGGGGACAGGTTCCCATTGGCGAGTTTTTGCTCTCTCGTTTGAGCGACGAAGATGCAGTGTTCGAAATTGACGCCGTGCCCTTTCTTGCAAGTACCTATGAAAAGGCCGCTTATCTCTGGGAGGCATCGAAACCCGCCATCGCTTCTCTACTGGATCGGCAGGGTCTGATGATTTTGTTCGCGGTTCCCTGGCCTCCAGAGGGGCTTTACTCCAAAAGGCCGTTGAGAGAAATCAATGATCTCATAGGTCTAAGGTTTCGCGCCGATGACATCGCCACCACGCAACTCGCCAAGCTTGCCGGTGCAATTCCGACCAGGATCGAGTCGCCGGACGTTCCAAAAGCCTTCATTACCGGGCAAATAGAAGCAATGATCAATTCTCCTTTCACCGGAGCAAACGCGCAGGCGTGGAATTTCGTCGAGTACTTCTACCATACTCAGGCCTGGTTGCCGAAGAACATCGTGGTTGTCAATAAGCAGGCTTTCAGTCGGCTTGACAAAGACGTGCAGAAGGCGGTTCTGGACGCTGCGGATCGGGCCGAGCTGCGCGGCTGGGAAGCGAGCAGGGAACAGACAAGTCAGAAGCTGGATGTTCTGCGGGACAACGGAATCAGCGTACACAGGCCCGAGAATGGGCTGATGCAAGCGCTTTACAAGATTGGGCGCAAGATGACCGTCGACTGGTCACAAAAAGCTGGCGACGACGGTATTCAGATCATTCGGCGGTACTATTCCCTTCACTAGCGCGACGTGGGAGTTATACCATCCGGTTGTAGCTTTCACTCCGCGGTTCCTGTTTCGCCTAGACGCTGCTTCAGCCATACGCGCCCGCGCGCTGATCGGGGCATGGTCGCTGCTCATCAGGTATAGGAATACTCGGCCCACTTGGGGTTCGAGCGGGCTTCGGAAAGTGGTGACATCGGGTCTGAAGAGCCGCGCCTTAAGCGACCGATCGCGTCGACTATAGTGACCGCGAGGGCACCGATAGTGCGCAAGTCGCCGCATCTTTGGGCGGCGGATACCGTTTGAGTCGAATCATCCGTGTTCCTTTTTCTTTCTCGAAATGCCGCCTGGGTGCTCGCTCTCGGTGTTTTCGCGGGGCTGGCGCTGCCTGGCATGGCCGAACAGTTGCGGCCGCTGTTGCCCTTCGCCGTCGCCGGGCTGCTCGTGCTCTCGGTCATGCAAACGAACTACGCCGAGTTCCGACGCCAGTTTGAGCGACCGCGCGTTCCGGCAATCATAATATTTTGTCTGCTTTGCCTTTCCCCGGCGCTCACGTGGATACTGGTCACCGTGCTTGGGGTGCCCGCCGGACTCAAGCCCCCGCTGGTACTCATGGCGGCGGCTCCGCCCATCATGGCGGCGCCAGCAATGGCGTTGATGCTGGGACTGAATGCCCCCCGCATGCTGGCAGTCGTTGTCGGGGCAACGCTGTTCGCACCGTTTACGTTAGGATTTGCGGCAGATTGGTTCGTCGATGCCGAGCTTCGAGTTAACCCCTTCCATCTGGCTCTGCGGCTCGCGATTTTTATTGCCAGCTGCTTCACGTTTGCCGCAATCCTGCGGCTGTCACTGGGTGCGAGACGCATCAACGAGAGCAAGCCGTTTCTCGACGTGCTGGGACTCGCGCTGTTGCTGGCCTTCGCAGTGGCAATTATGGACGGTGTCGCTCACAGGATCTCGGTGGAGACTGAATATGTGCTCGCTGTCATCGCGATTTCATTTGCCGCAAACATACTTCTGCAGCTTGTCGGTGGCGTGGCTTTCTTTTCCACGGGCGTTAGTAGCGCTCTAACCGTGGCGTTCGCCTGCGGTAATCGAAATATGGGGCTATTGCTCGCCGTGATGCCCGAAACTTCGGCGCCTGACACGTTGCTTTACTTCGCTATCGCGCAGATTCCCATGTATACGCTCCCCGCGCTGCTCTCACCCATGTACAATGCGCTGCTGAAACGCACGTCGTAAACCACCCGGTAGCGGGCTTGGCTAGCAACATTCCCGGCTTAGGCCCGAGAATGAACCAAGAATATGAACAATCAGTTGCGACGCAAGCGGCATAGGCAGAGGGAGGGAGACAAAGATGCCAGAAGTCACCATAAAATCTTCCGACGGCGAATTTTCCGCATACCTGGCCACCCCTGGCAGCGACGGCCCCGGCATGCTAGTGATCCAGGAAATATTCGGCGTGAACAAAGACATGCGCGATCATTGCGACCGCCTTGCGTCACAGGGTTATTTTGCCTTATGCCCGGACCTATTCTGGCGCCAGGAGCCTGGAGTGCAGCTCACGGATCAATCCGAAGACGAGTGGGCTCGAGCCTTCGAGCTGTTTCAAGGCTTCAACGCCGATTTCGGCGTCGTGGATCTCAAGGACTCGCTTGAGTACCTGAGGGATCTCGAAGGTTGTACCGGCCGTGTGGGGACGGTGGGATTTTGCCTTGGAGGCAAGCTGGTCTACCTGATGGCGTGTCGATCCGACGCCGACTGCAACGTGAGCTATTACGGCGTTGGCCTCGACGAGCTTTTGCACGAGGCACCGCAGATTACTACCCCGACTCTGCTGCACATTGCCGATGAGGACGAGTTCGTGTCAAAGGAAGCACAATCCAAGATCAACGAAACCCTTGCGCATCATCCCTGCGTCACCATTCACAATTATCCCGGCGTCAACCATGCCTTCGCGCGACACAACGGAGTCCACTACGACGAAGCGGCAGCAAAGCTCGCCAACAATCGCACAAGCAAATTTTTGCAGGCAAATCTCGGCTGACCTGCGGTTGCGCAAGCAGACCGCATTGGAACACAGCGGGCGCGGTTGCGTCCTTTAGCGGCCTGGAGAAAGCACTTTTCCGGGACTCGCAAGGAAAACGCGGTTACCGGTGCCGTGACTCAAATTCATGAATCGGGCATCCTGTAGCGGGGGTGCCCGTACTCGCCGGAAACTCAGGCGCGAGCGAACTCCGCGTCGTTGCCGCGTCCGCGGTCGAAACGGCGGTGATTTCGCGCCCGCTTTCGGGGCGGACGGCTAGTGATTGGGTGGTTGGACACACTGCACAGCGCTTGCGCCGGGAACGTTACCATACGAATATCGGCGTCGCGCCGGAGACAGGACGACGGGGAAAATACCAGCCGTCTCGAAAGGCAAATAATAAATGCCGTGATGAAGCTCTACGACTCGCCGTTATCTGGTAATGCTTACAAGGCCTGGCTGTTTCTCGCGCTGTTCAGAATCGAGTACGAAAAGATTCCGGTTGATCTGAGGACCGGCGAAAACCGCAACACGGAATTTCTGGCACGAAATTCGCGAGGACAGATCCCGGTGCTGGATGACGGGGAAACAGTTGTGTGGGATTCTCAGGCTATTCTCGTCTATCTCGCCAGGCGCTACGGTGGGGAATCCTGGCTACCGCTCGATCCGCCACCTCCGTCTGAAGTCGCGCAATGGCTTGCCGTTTCGGAAAACGAGCTGTTATTCGGCCTCTTTCGAGCGCGCGCGGTGAAAAAATTCGGTCGAGAGTTCGACCTCAAGTCATGCCAGGAATATGGCAAAGGCGGACTTGAGGTTTTGGATGCTCAGCTTGAAGATCGGGAGTGGCTGGCCGCGGGCCGACCGACAATCGCCGATATTGCATGCTACCCCTACGCCGCGTTGGCTCCGGAAGGAGGGATCTCTCTCGTCGACTGGCCGAATGTGCTCCGGTGGATCCGCCGGGTGCAGAGTTTGCCTGGCTACGTTGGCGTGGAAGGAATCGCCGACCACGGCTGACAGCGGAATCGATTCAGAGTCGAAGATGGATGCATCTCAGTTTTCTTTCGACGCAATCGCGAACCTGGACCCCGGCACCCCCGCAGGGAAAAGGCTGAAAGCCGAACTCGAGCTAGCCTTGCTCGAGGCCATGAACGAGAACGGTAAGAAAGGGGTCGATGAAGCCATCGGTCTACTCAATAACAATGGCCACGAGTTGAGACTGGTGGCGAGTGACGGCGAATTGTCGGAGTACAGCGAGAGGCTTTCGGATGGCGAGCGCCTTTTTGTTGTTCGCGCCTGTCTTTCAAGCGAGTTCAGCTTTGTGCATGTCCTGTATGAGGCAGCGGAGCCCGCCGAGCGTAGTCCGGGCGAAGAAGCGCTGGAGGACTTGAGACAAGGCTTCTACAAGCGTTTCGTCGAAATCGTAACCAACGTCGATAGTGATCGGTTTACCGAACTCGAACCGGAGGCCCGCGACATTTATGTGGTCGGACTCCTGGAAGGAGAAGTCAACAACGGCGGCTTCAGCCAGTATTTCTGGAATACCGAAGGTCAGCACGCCGCGGTGACGGTCGACGTACTAAAACGTGTGGGCGCCAAAGAGACCGCATCGCTGCTTCGCCGGGCAATGAAGCTTTACGGCGCGCCCCCTTCGGACGATCTGGACGAATGGTACGACCGCTTAGAGCGTGTCGACTCAGAGCACGAGGAGACTCTTGCGGAGCTGGATGAGCACTTCTATGAAGGTGCTGACGATCTACCCGTGCTGGTCATGAAGCACCTTACTTCTCGGAACGGTCCTTAGCTATGCCGAGTCTTTGCTCGCATGAGCAAACAAGGGTGAATCAAGAAAACGATTCAACCGAATAGCGCTTGAACTGCATTTGATCAGACCAGTAATCCGGCTTGAATCCCGCCTTCTGCTTGAGCTGGCGGAAAAAATCCGCGGGCTCGGGCAGACTCTCCCACACCGCCGGAAGAAACGTGCCCCGGCGCCTGCCTTCCTCGATGACAAGCCCGTCTACTCCCGGTCTGAGTTTGCTGAGCAAGTCGGCTTCCGAGACCACGCTCAAGCCTTCTGGCTGCGATAGGACCGAGATGCTGATGGCGAGCCGCATCGCCTCTTCCGCAGTTACGGGTTTGAAGCGCTTGTCGCTGAACGCCGCCGCGTGCGCGTTGTAGCACACGTCCTCTACCAGGGTGCGCGAAGCCACCAGGCTGCCGATACAGCCCCTGAGCTCTCCATTGAGCTTCAGCGTCACGAAGCTTGCTCGAAGCTCCTTCAGGCAATCGGAGAACTCGTTTGGCTCAACCGGTTTGGGCCGGCCGTGCTCTATCCCGTGGTGGATGGAGTTGGCCGCCAGCCCCAAGAGCACGCGGCGGTCGCCAAATGAAATCCGCTTGGATCCGGATTCGTGAACCAGGTAGGCGCCGTAGCCGACCACCCGATCGCGTCCGCCCGCAGTGTCACCGGAATTCCTTAAATCGACGGTTCTAGCCGTGAGCCCGCGGCTGCCCGCCAGGTACAAGAGCCCGTTAACCGCGTTTCTCCCGCAGGCGTCGCCGTAACCGATGGCGCTGTAATCCAAGGACTCGATTGCGCGCGACGTCGCCGCGTCCCGCTCACGCGCGGTGTCATAGTCGTGGTAATGACTCAAGTCGGAGCTTATGACGAAAAGCGTCTCCTGCCCGCCCCAGAGCGCGTCCATTAGTCTGCCCACGTCCTCAGGATTGGCATCACCGATCAGCAGCGGCACCAGGCGGAAAGTCTTAAGGGTCTCGATGAGAAACGGCAGGTGTACCTCGAGACTGTGCTCTTCGCTGAAGGCGGCATCGTGTTCGGCAACGAAAGGAAAGCTTCGCGAAAGGCGAATGCCGTCGGCGTCAACGGGCACCGCGCCAAGCGGCGTATCGAATGCTTCGGCCGCGCTGATCGCCACGCCGCTGAAGCCTACCCGGTGAGCCGGTCCAAGGAGCACGACGCGCTTCACCATCCCGGCCAACGCTCGCAAAGGGGCGTAGGCGCTTCCGGCCACCGGCCCGGAGTATCGGTAGCCGGCGTGGGGAGCAATCACCGCCTTGGGCGGCGCCGACTCGGCCGGCTGCGCAGCGTCGAGGAACGCAGAAACCTGTGATTTCAGCGTTTCGGGATCTGCGGGGTAGAACATTCCCGCGACCGCGGGTGGCTTGACGCGCAGCAGCTCAACGTTTCCGCCGGCGCCGAAAATCCGCATCGTCATGGTGTCAGCTCGCTCGAAATCAGGACATTTCGTCGGAAATGGGTCAGCGCTTCGATGTTCCCATTGTAGCGCCAATTTCGGGGGCGGGAGCGCGCCTGTCGAACTGCGGCGTTGTCCGCTCGGCCCATGTGCTCATTGTCGCCATTCGAAATTTTAATATTCGAAAATCTCCTCGGACCCCGATACGCTGCCACCCCCAGCAGGGGTTCGGGATCTGCTTTAAGCCGGATTTCGCGCAGCCGCCTACCCGGCCACCCCATGACGTGGGAGTTCTATCGGTCGCGATTCAGCGCGTCGGTCTTGGCTTTGAGCCGCTTTTCGTGACGCTCCACGTCAATGACAAAGCGAACGTGTTGTCCCCGGCCCACCAGCTCGGCGGCGTCCGAGACCTCGGCCTCGAAGGTGACCTTCTTGCCCTCGACCGCGGCCACCCGCGCTCGTACCGTAACCTCTGCGCCCATAGGCGTGGGCCCCAAGTGGTCTACGGAAACATGAATACCAAGCGAACTTTCGCTCGGCTCCAGATGTTCGTTGATAAGTCGGTAGCAGGCGTACTCGATGTCGCTGACCATGGCCGGGGTGGAGTAGACGCGCCTGTCTTCACCAAGGAAAGCGATGGTCCGATCCCGATCGACGGTGAGCCGTTCCACCCGCTCTACTCCCTTTTTTAGGCTGGATCGCATGCGCTCGTTTCAGCTATTGGGTCGAACCTGCACTGCCGCGGAAGGCATCTCCACCGCTGAGGAATGCGACTCACATCGTGTAGGATGGTAATCAAAAGGGCGTCGACTGAATACGCTGATTGAGACGCATGCCGGGGCGTCAAGCCCACGCCTCGGCGGGCCTTCGCCGCGAGCACCGAACCGCTGTCTTGGCCGGGCGGCGGGCACGAATAAGAGGCCACCCGTTTACAGGGGATCCCGTGAAATGAGCTACGCGGTTGCGTTTGCGCTGCTCAGCATGACCTTCGGCGGGCTCATCGATACGCTGTACAAGGTCTACGCGCGAAAGGCGCGCTCCCGCGGGGTGTATCTGTTCGGCATGGGCCTGGTGTGGCTCCTGCTGCAGCTTGTCGAACTCGGCGCGCGCGGTGAATCGCTGCAGTTCAATTCAACCGAACTGCGTTACGGCATCGCGGCTGGAGCAATGGTAACGCTCTCCAACCTGCTCTACATCGAGAGCATGACCCATCTCGATATCAGCCTTGGCGCCACAATCTACCGGCTGAACACCGTTGGCGTCGTGATGCTCGGTTTTCTCTTTCTCGCCGAGCCCTTAGGGAGCATCAAGATGCTCGGCATCGCCTGTGCAGTTATCGCCGTCATCTTCCTCTACCAGCGCCACGACGGCGATCGGGGACGTCTAATAAACGCGTTTCTCTGGGTCATCATTCTGGCCGCGATCTTGCGCGCGGCTTTTGGCGTCATCGCCAAGGGCGGCATCATGGCGGGCGCGAGCCCGTCCATGATCATGGTCAGCGCAGCCGCCTGCTGGATGGCCGGCGGACTATGCTACACCCTCTACCGAGAGCGAAGTATGTCGGTGGGCTTAAAAGAGATCGGCTATTGCGTGGGCTCGGGCCTGGTGGTGTTCGCCATCGTCAACTTTCTCATGCTTGGGCTTCGCTACGGCGAAGCCACCATCGTTATTCCCATCGCCAACCTGAGCTTCGTGGTAGCGCTGGCCATCTCCGTCGGGCTTGGATACGAGCGTCTCACCTCGCAAAAATGCGTCGCCGTGGGATTCGCCGCCGCGGCGATCTTCCTGCTGTCTCGCGCCGCATAGGACGATGACTCAGAGCGTCCGGGAGATCATACGGGCCAGTCGCGGTTTCCGTCTTACGGTGTGTGAATCGTTTGACCGCCATGATTCGAACGGGAAGCGGCGCTGATTGCACCTCCTGACGGATCGAACCGAATCTCGACATCCAGGTTTTCGCCGCCGGCGTCGCGAATATTGGACACGCCGTCGTACTCCAGCAGGGTCCGGTCGCGGGTGTCGTAAACCACTCTAATGGCGGGGGCAAAGAATCTCAGCAGCGCCGAGTCAATCGCCATCTCGAAGGTCGCGCTTTCGGGCTCGCTGCCGTCGTCGATGCGGCGAATTCGAAAGTCGATGAATTGAAGCCGGCTGGGAACCAGAAACGGGCGCACGAAGGTATCGCCCCGCATCAACGCTTCCCAATTGTTTTCGACAAAGCGGTCAAAGCCCGCATCCACAATGGCTCCCTCGGGCAGATCCAGCGCTTCTTCCTTTACCGGAGCCCCCTGGCTCGCCCTGAAGTTGACTCGGAGCTTGCTCGAGTCCGTGGTCGCGCCTTCTGAGTGTCCGGTCCGAATGTTGCGCAGTAGAAACTCCGGCGCGCTTTCTACGCTTCGAAAATCCACGTGTTTCTCTCCGATGATGTCGCCGTCGGCGTCCCGGTAAGTCACCGTGTCCCGCATGATGCGGCCGCCTTTCCACCATTCCTGGTGATGCTCGGAATAGATCAGCGTTTCGGACCCGGCCGCGTAGGCGTATCCGACCCGCTCTTTGATTGCCTCGTCGCTGAAGGCAAGGGGACTGAAAAACGTTGAGACCAGCGCCAGCGCGCGCACTGCGCCGAGTCTGATCTTGCTGCCGATCGGCGGTTCCCGACGCTGCAGTAAGTGAGTAGAGACTTTCATGGAATTGACCTCCTTAAGTTGAAGGACGTTCGAACAGATAGTGGCTTACCCACCACTGCTGGCCGTTCTCGTAGCCGAACAGCTCGGCGCAGGCAATGAAGAAGATTCTCCAGCGCACCCACCAGCGCAGGGCTTCGTCCTTGCCGTAGGTCTGCTCCAGAATCGGCCAGATGAGCTCGCGCCGCCTGTCCATATTCTTGAGCCACGCGTTGGCGGTGCGCTCGTAGTGTTGACCGCTCCAGCGCCAGAGCTTTGAAAACTTGAGATCGTCTTGAAATCGAAGCGGCAGGTCGTCGCACGGCATAATGCCGCCGGAGAAGAAATAGCGGCTCATCCAGTCCGAAGGCCCCTTGTCTTCGAAGGCGTAGGGCGCGCTCCGGTGGCAGAAGATGTGCATGAAGAATTTGCCTCCGGGCTTGAGCCAGCCGCTGATGCGGCGAAACAGCTCGCGGTAGTTGCGCATGTGCTCGAACATCTCCACCGACACGACCCGGTCGAAGTCTTCATCGATATCGAAGCCGTTCATGTCGGCGGTAACGACCCGCAGGTTGTACAAGCCGCGCCTGCGCGC
>JBFHVA010000139.1:0-9549 GCA_041589735.1 Gammaproteobacteria bacterium
AGCGTCTCCACTAAGTCGGTGTTCCAAATCATGCTGCGGTCGGAAACCCGGACCTCAGCGAAAGAAGACCAGACCTCGCCTATCAGCTTGCAACCTTCCTCCAGTATTTCCCCGGTGCGAAACACCGCCGCGTTATTCTGCATCACGCGCTGCATGCGAAGGCGGATGTCCGCGGTGGGTTCCGAGCCGCTTGCGTGTCTCAGCTTGTCGAGCCTGAGAAGCAGCGTATCTTCGGCGCTGTTGTTCAACGGTGGGTGGGAGGAGCCGGGCTCGACCACGCCGGCGCAGCGCTTCGCCGCCGCACGTCCGAACACGACCAGATCCAGAAGCGAGTTGGAGCCCAGCCGGTTTGCCCCGTGTACGGAGACACAGGCGCACTCGCCGATAGCCATCAGCCCCGGCACCACGGCGTCGGGGTCGCCATCTTTCAGCGTCACCACTTCTCCGTGATAGTTGGTGGGAATGCCGCCCATGTTGTAGTGCACCGTGGGCAGCACCGGAATCGGTTGTTTGGTTACGTCGACACCGGAGAAGATCTTGGCGGTCTCCGCGATACCCGGCAGGCGCTCGTTGATGACCTCCGGGCCTAAGTGCTCCAGGTGCAGATGAATATGATCCGCCTCCTGGCCGACGCCCCGGCCGTCCCGGATCTCCATGGTCATGGCGCGGCTGACCACGTCCCGGGAGGCGAGGTCTTTGGCGTTGGGCGCATAGCGCTCCATGAAGCGATCGCCCTCGGAGTTGGTGAGGTAGCCCCCTTCTCCCCGTGCGCCTTCGGTAATCAGGCAGCCGGCGCCGTAGATGCCGGTGGGATGAAACTGCACGAACTCCATATCCTGCAGCGGCAGTCCCGCCCTTAAGACCATTGCATTGCCGTCGCCGGTGCAGGTATGCGCCGAGGTGCACGAAAAATAGGTCCGGCCGTAGCCCCCCGTCGCCAACACCGTCATATGCGCTCGGAAGCGGTGGATGCTGCCGTCGTCCAGGTTCCACGCAAGCACGCCCCGGCAGGCACCCTCATCGTCCATCAACAGGTCTAGCGCGAAATACTCAATGAAGAACTCCGCCTGATGCTTGAGACTTTGCTGATAGAGGGTATGCAGGATCGCGTGTCCGGTGCGATCAGCGGCGGCACAGGTGCGTTGGGCGACACCTTCTCCGTAATGCGTGGTCATGCCGCCAAAGGGTCGCTGATAGATCTTTCCGTCCTCGGTACGTGAAAACGGCACGCCATAGTGTTCCAGCTCGATGACCGCGGGAACGGCTTCGCGGCACATGTACTCGATGGCGTCCTGGTCGCCCAGCCAGTCCGATCCCTTGATGGTGTCGTACATGTGCCAGCGCCAGTCGTCCTCGCCCATGTTGCCCAACGACGCGCTCATGCCGCCCTGGGCGGCGACCGTGTGGCTTCGGGTGGGGAAGACCTTGGTGACGCAAGCGGTGGAAAGTCCTTCCGCCGCCATGCCAAGGGTGGCCCGCAGACCGGCGCCTCCGGCACCGACGACGACCACGTCGTACGCGTGATCGATCACCTCGTAGGCCCCGCTCATTCCATTACCCCCCTAGTGAAACTTTGAGCACCGCGATTGCGCTCGCAAGTCCGAGCACCACCGCGGCGAATTTCACCGTCACGATGCTGGCAATCTTGAGCCATTCCGCGTGAACGTAATCCTCGAGCACAACCTGAACGCCCAGCTGAGCATGATGGAAAAGAGCCCATATAAGACAAAGCAAAAGCACCGTGACCAGCGGAGAGCTGAGCCACATCACCACCGATACATAATCGGCATCGGACATGGATATCAGCGACGCCACGAACCATATCGAAAGCGGCACCAGGGCGACCGCTGTGAGGCGCTGCAGCCACCAGTGGTGGGTGCCTTCCTTGGCGGAGCCCAGGCCGCGGACCTGATTGAGCGGGGTGCGGAAATTTTTCATTGCTCAGATTAAGACAGCGCAACGATCCACGCCAGCGCGGTCAGCGCAGAAGACACCGCGACAACCGCCCATCCCGACGCATAGGCAGATTTGAGCTCTAAGCCTAAGCCCGCGTCCCAGAACAGATGCCGGATACCGTTACAAAGGTGATAAAAAAGGGCGAAGCTGAATCCGAGCAGCACGATTCTGCCGATCCAGGAACCGAGCAGCTCGCGGGCATTGGAAAAGCTTTCCGGCCCCGCCGCAAGCGCGAACAGCCAGTAAACCAGCAGCAGCAGTCCCAGCGCCAGCGCAACGCCGGTCGCGCGGTGAGTGATGGACAGCACCGAAGTGAGCTGAGGCCTGTACACCTGAAGGTGCGGTGACAGGGGTCGGTTACTTGCTGCCATGGATCAGCTGCTCATTATTTGAGGCATCCGGCGGATTCTCGATCGCATCGGCATCGAGACACGATCTCGAGAAGCGATGGGGAGATCCCGGGAATTTCTGCACGCCGACACATTATATTTTTATGTGCCCCGCGTCGCGATTAACTTACTTTCTTGGCACTGTGCCCGCAAGTAATCCCGCTTGGCGCGGCACGATTCGTGCCACCGGAGTCAAAAATCAATGCAACGGCCGTTTCGCTCCCAGTCACCGTATCGGGTCGGCTCCGGGCCCTTCGGACCGCCGACTTCCTTCGGCTTGGCCTTCTCGCCAGCCGTATTTTCGCCGCCGTCAGGGGCAACGCCTTCCCCCGCCTCAGGGTCTGGGTTCGCGCCCGCGGGGGTCGCGCCTTGATCCGATTTCTGCGTTGTGCATCGCACAAATAGCAGTATGCAGCGGTCAAAATCCAAGTGCAAGGCGCCTTCCCAGCGCGCTTGCGCTCTCGCATCGAATGCGCTTAATTCACCCCACGGGCGGTATGCCCGCAAGCACTGCGCCGTCAGGGAAACGCTGCCATGGACGATGCCCGCGACCGCTTCCGCATTTTGCTTCACCCATCGCGAATGCTGGTTCTGGCGCTCGCGTCCGCTTACGCCGGTGCGGGCGTTTGCCTATGGCTGCTGGACCTTGGACTGGGCGTCAAGGGCCTGATGTTCGCTTTTTTGATCCTGAGCGGGTTATGCGACTTATATATTCACACGGGTGCGCAGCGACGTCTGAGAGTGAGGGAAATTACCTTTCATTCCAGCGGAGACTGGCAACTGAGCAACGGAACAGGCAAGGTCCTTCACGGCAAACCGATCGGCCATCGCCTGGTGCATCCGCTGGCGGTTTGCTTCAGCATTCGGCTCGACAGCGGAGAGGTAATGCCGGTGCTCGTTTTGGGCGACATGTGCAGGGCCGACGCATTTCGCGAGCTGCGGGTATGGCTGAGCGTGCACGGCGAGGGGGGTCAGGACGCCATTGCTCGGGCGCGCCCTTTGTTAAACATGGGCCGGCGCAACGGCTTTCGATCTTAATCCGGCTGCTCCGAGCGGCTTGATCTCAATCCCGATGAAACTGCTTGCCCTGGACACCGCCACCGACGCCTGCTCAGCGGCAGCCTATTCGAACGACGTCGTTCATGAGCGCTTTGCGCTTGCGCCGCGCCGACATGGGGAGCTTTTGCTTTCCATGGTGAATGAAGTCCTGGCGGAAGCGGGATGGGAACTCTCCGATCTTGACGCGATCGGCTTCGGCCGCGGACCGGGATCATTCACCGGAGTGCGGATCGCCGCCGCGACCGCACAAGGATTGGCCTTCGGCGCTGATCTGCCGGTCGTTCCGGTTTCGTCGCTTGGCGCACTGGCGCAGACTGCATTCGAGGCGCACGGAGTGCGGCGCTGTGCAGCCGCCTTCGATGCAAGAATGGATGAAGTCTATTTCGGGGCATTTGAAATCGACGCCGGCGGAATCGCCCTACCCGTACAGCGCGAGCGGGTTTGCCCGCCTGAAGAGGTGCTGTTGCCGGACGGCGAACCCTGGACCGGTGTGGGTCCCGGTTGGGAGGTCTATGAAACGCGGCTTCGGGCAAGACTTGGAGATCGCGTCGGGCGGATCCATACGGCCACCTATCCGCGGGCGCGGGAAGTCGCGATTCTGGCCGCCTTCGGCTTCGGCAGAGGTGAGGCGGTGAGCCCTGAAGCGGCACTGCCTGTCTATCTTCGCGATCGGGTCACCTACAGCTGATCGGATTTCATTTCATCGCGGCAAACCGGCGTATTCGTTTTCAAACGCGTAAAGGATTTGTGCTTTAATGCCGGCCCATGTTTAGGCCTCTCGAAGTCTACGTCGGCCTGCGTTACACGCGCGCCAAGCGGCGCAATCACTTTATTTCCTTCATCAGCCTGACCTCAATGCTCGGAATTGCTCTGGGCGTGACGGCGCTCATCACGGTGTTGTCAGTGATGAATGGATTCGAGCGCGAGCTGCGGGAACGCATACTTGGGATGGCGTCCCACGCCACCATCTCCGGCACCGATGGCACGCTCGCCGGCTGGCGCGGACTCATCGACCGAGCGCGGGCGCACCCCGACGTCGTGGGCGTCGCGCCTTATGTCCAGGCCGAAGCCATGCTCAACCGGGGCGGGTCCGTACGCGGCGCGTTGGTCCGCGGGGTGCTGCCGGAAACCGAGCCGGAAGTTTCCGAGATCGACCGCTTCATGGAGGAAGGCAGCATGAGCAGCCTGCGCCCGGGTGAGTTCAACGTCTTACTCGGCATCGGTCTGGCCCGCGGGCTGGGGGCGCGGGTGGGCACCAAGGTGACGCTCATCGCGCCCACGGCCACGGTGACCCCGGCCGGCGTTTTGCCACGGCTGCGACGTTTCACCGTGACCGGGATCTTCAGGGTGGATCACGGGCAGTTCGATTCGGCGCTGGCCGTGACCCATCTGGATGACGCGGCACGTTTATTTCAGCTCGACGAGCGGGTCAGCGGCTTGAGGATCAAGCTCGACAACATGTTCGATGCGCCGCGTATCTCCAAGGAGCTGGCCGGTTCCTTTGGTGGCCGCTACTGGGTCCGTGACTGGACCCAGCACAACGCCAACTTCTTTCGCGCTCTGAAGACGGAAAAGACGGTGATGTTCGTCATCTTGACCCTGATCGTGGCGGTGGCGGCGTTCAACATCGTTTCTACACTGGTCATGGTGGTGACGGACAAGGAATCGGACATAGCGATTTTGCGCACCCTGGGAACATCACCGACCTCGGTGATGGTGATATTCATTGTCCAGGGAACCCTCATCGGGCTTATAGGAACGCTGCTCGGAATGATCGGCGGGATAACGCTCGCCAGCAACGTGGAAACGGTGGTGCCGGCCATCGAGTCGGTGTTCGGGATGAAGTTTCTGCCGCCGGACATCTATTACATTTCCGAAGTGCCGTCGGACATGCGCTGGCCGGACGTGTTTCTGATCTCGGGCGTGGCCTTCATCATGAGCATGGTGGCTACCATCTATCCTGCCTGGCGCGCCTCGCGCACCCAGCCGGCCGAGGCACTTCGCTATGAGTGATGTGCTCACGCTGGAATGCCGCAAGCTGCACCGCAACTTTACCGAAGGCGGGCTCAACGTCGAGGTGTTAAAAGGAATCGATTTCAAAGTAAAGCGAGGCGATCAGATTGCGGTGGTGGGCGCATCAGGCTCCGGAAAGAGCACGCTGCTGCATCTGCTTGGGGGTCTGGATCGACCAACCAGCGGTGATGTATTCGTCCTGGGTAAAAATCTCTCCGGGCTCAAAGAGAGCGCCCGCGGACGCTTACGCAATCGAGCCTTGGGCTTCGTCTACCAGTTCCATCACCTGCTGCCGGAATTCACCGCGCTCGAAAACGTGGCAATGCCGCTTTTGATCCGGGGCAGCGCCACCGGGGAAGCTAAAGACCGCGCTAACGCGATCCTGAAGCGGGTGGGTCTTTCCGAACGCGTGCGCCACAAGCCGGGAGAACTCTCCGGGGGCGAACGCCAGCGCGCTGCCATTGCGCGTGCGCTGGTTACAGAGCCGGCCTGCCTGCTCGCTGACGAGCCCACCGGAAATTTGGACAGGCAAACCGCGAACCGCGTGTTTGACCTCATGCTGGAGCTCAATGACGAGCTGGGCACCAGTCTCCTGGTGGTCACTCACGATCCGAACCTGTCTCAGCGCATGGCTCGCGTGATGCACCTGGTGGACGGCGCTTTGCGGAAGGAAGACGCGATCCAGTGACTCGACAGGCTAGGCGAGCTTGTGGATGATCCTTGTCACTCGGCGCGTTCGCCGCGCCCAACCATCTTTTCTGCGGCGGCTTTCTTCGCCCGCGCCTCGGCAATCCGTTCCAAAGCGCGCCGGTGGCGCATGCGCCAGGACTGCACCACGTGTATGCGCCAGATGATTTTTACCGTCATGTGACCCAGCAGCGCGCTGATGACCGCGAGGACAAAACACCCAAGCAGAAACGGTTCCCAAATGTCGACGAGACGGGTCATCAGCCATTCGAAAGAAATTTCAAAGCGAATCGGTTGCGGGTGGGTGCCCAGAATCAACGCCCCCAACTTGTAGGCGGAGTAGAAGAGCGGCGCGACCGTGATTGGATTACTTACCCAGACCACCACCACCGATACCGGCAGATTCGCGCTCAAGGCAATGGCTGCCGCCACTGCAAGCAGCATCTGAAACGGCACCGGCACGAAGGCCATGAACAGGCCGATGGAAACTCCCCAGGCGACGGAATGACGATTCAGGTGCCATAGGTTCGGCGAGTGCATCAGGCGGCCGAACAGCCTGCGCATATTATGGTCGCGTCGAATGCTGCGGCTGTACGGAATCAGGCGCTTGCTGAGAATCTTTCGCATCAGCGGATGCGGAAACCCGGATTTCCTACGCGCGGAAGCGGGATGGATAAAACAAACATCATGACGAGACGCTGACCCTTGGTTTGTTATCATTGACGCATTAATGCGTCTTGGCGGCCATCGGCCCTCGCGCTCGGGGCTTCGAACCGCGTGGGGCCGCATCGATTATCCGATAATCCCAAAGGACTGGGAAATCAATGCGTTCAGGGACGATCGCGCTATTACTGGGCATCGTTTTCGTTCAACAGATGCCCGCCCTGTTGGACGAGTGCTTCGTCCAGTTTCTTCCCCTTGTTCTCTTCATCGGTATCTTCTGCCGATCCTTGAGGCTCCCGGCGCTGTTTATTTGCGGGCTGCTCTGGGCCACCTTTCGCGCTCACATGGCGGTGGCCGAGATCCTGCCGGCCCGGCTGGACGGTGCCGAAGTGGTGGCCGCCGGCCGGATCGTGGGCGTGCCGCTGACGGCGACCCGGCGCGCCCGTTTCGAATTCGAGGTGGAATCGCTTTCTTATCCGAAAGACGCGCCAGCTCTCATCGAGTTGCCGCAATTCCAGGGTAAAGTGCGTCTCTCCTGGTACGGGGCGCCCCAACTCCGGGCAGGTGAGCGCTGGCTGCTGCGCCTGCGGTTGCGAGCTCCGCGGGGTTATCTCAACCCCGGTGGTTTCGACTATGAGCGGTGGCTGTTCGCCCAGGGAATTCGCGCCACCGGCTACGTGCGCGCCAGAGGGGAGGCGAGGCGGCTTGATGCCGGGCACCCGTTCAATCTGCATCGGTGGCGCCAGCTTGCGGGCGAACGAGTTATCAAATATTTGCCCGAGCGCGGGCTTGCCGGAATCGTCGTCGCGCTTTCGGTGGGTATTCGCGGCCACATCAGCGAGGACCAGTGGCGGGTATTGCGCGATACAGGCACCGCGCACCTGATGGCGATTTCCGGTCTGCATGTGGGGCTGGTCGCGACTCTGGCGTTCATGCTGGCAAGACTCGTATGGTCGCGGTGCTTTTACCTCTGTCTTTGGATGCCGGCGCAAAGGGCGGCGGCGGTCGCCGGGCTCGCCGCCGGCGTCATCTATTCAGCCATGGCGGGATTCTCCCTGCCCACCCAGAGGGCGATGATCATGCTCGCGGTGGTCATGTGGTGCTTGAGCCGCAACCGCGCTACGGCCTTTTCGGTCGTGCTATGCGCCGCGCTCGCCGCGGTCATTCTCATCGACCCGTTCAGCGTCCTCGGTCCCTCGCTTTGGCTATCCTTCGCCGCCGTCGCGGTGTTGGCCTTTGGTATGTCGCACCGGCAGGGCGTCGAAGGCCCGGGGCTCACCGGAATTTGGCGGCTTTGGGGAAGGGCACAGTGCCTCGCCGCTCTCGGACTGGCGCCGATTCTACTGGCGACCTTCGGCCAGCAGCCGCTGCTCTCGCCGCTGGCTAACCTGCTGGCCATTCCCTGGACCGCCTGCCTGGTGGTACCGGGGGCTATTGCCGGGGCGGCCCTGGTGTTCATCTGGCCGGCGGCCGGCGCCTGGGTGCTGGCAACCACCGCCACCCTGCTGGAGATGTTGTGGCCGGTGCTCGATTGGCTGGCAGCGGCGGAATATGGTTTGACGGTTTTTGGTCCGCTGTCCTGGATCACGCTTGCCGCAGCCGCGGTCGGGGTGCTGATGCTGATTTTGCCCAAAGAAGTTCCCGGGCGCTGGCTCGGAGTGCTCTGGATGGCGCCACTGATCGGCGTGACGTCGCCGGCGCCGCCGACGGGGGCGATGTGGGTCACCCTGCTGGACGTAGGTCACGGTCTCGCAGTCGTGGCGCGAACCCGAAGCCACACTCTGGTGTTTGACGCCGGGCCCCGCTACCCGGGGGGATTCGACGCGGGCTCGGGGGTGGTGGCACCGTTTCTGCGCCACCAAGGGATCCATTTCGTCGACCGGGTGGTGATCAGCCATTCGGACAACGATCACTCCGGGGGCCTCGACGGCCTGCTTGCCAATATTCGCGCCGGAACCATCATCGGCGCAGCCGGTAAGGCGTTTGCAGGCCCCTGCGTCGGCGGAACCGGCTGGCACTGGGAGGGATATGATTTTCAGCTGCTGCATCCGCGAAAAATCCGCCGTTTCCAGGGCAACGACGCCTCCTGCGTGCTGCGGATCAACGGGCCCGGCGGCAGCATACTCATCGCTGCGGACATCGAATCCCCGGCGGAAGAGCGGCTGGTGGCGCGCTTCGGCGCCGCGCTGGCATCCGACGTTCTGGTGGCCCCTCACCACGGTAGCGGCACTTCTTCCACGACAGCGTTTGTCCGCGCGGTGCGTCCGGATTACGTGCTGTTTTCCGCCTCTGATCGGCGGCGGCCGCGTCTGCCGGACACGGGCGTGGTGGCGCGTTATCTTGCGCAGGGGGCGCGGGCTCTGATTTCCGCCGAGACCGGCGCCGTCAGCGTCGAGCTGCGTGCGGGCGTCCCGCCGCGTGTTTCGGCCTATCGAGCGCGGGCAGCGCGCTACTGGCGTCCTCCGGCGACCGATACCGCCTGGCCGTCGGCTTCGCCTTGAGCCGTCTCGTTTCGAGGCCACGCTCGATCGTGCGCGATACCGCGCGCGCGTCGCTGCTGCAGCGAAAATTTGACCGGCGCGCGCGATCCCGCCATTTGTAATCCATACTGCAGGTAACGATGTTAAGGGCAAGTTTGAATTCGGCGCGCGCATCGAGACGCACCTCTACCGGCTCTCAGCTAGGCGCTTTAGGGACCGTCTGATAAATTTCGCGACACCGCGAACGCTTTATATTTGGAGGAAAACGTTGCTCGAACTGGTCAAAGCTGGCGGTTGGCTGA
>JBFHVA010000140.1:0-9516 GCA_041589735.1 Gammaproteobacteria bacterium
CCGAGGCAACTTGTATGCCATTGTCGGCAGCATCAACGGCTACCCGGTTAACTTCATCATCGACACCGGCGCGACTTTCGTCTCCATGAACGAGCGTCATGCGCGCCGGCTTGGCATCGATTTCGCGGTGGAAGGCCGCCCAGCGATGTCGCAGACAGCCTCGGGGGTAGTAAAGGCTTACCTGGTGAAGCTCAAGCGAGTGAAGGTCGGTGAAATCGAGCTGACCGACGTGGAGGGCTCGGTGCACGAAGGCAATTTCCCCACCGAGGTTCTGCTCGGGATGTCCTTTCTAGGCCGCCTGGACATCAAGCGGGAGGATGGGGTGATGGAGCTGCGGAAGAAATATTAATCGGCGCAATACGCTTCGCTATTGCGCCCTACATTTCTACATTTTGTCACTTGAGCTAAAAAACCTTACGCAGTTTCTGTTTTCAATCGCAACTGAACTAAAAAAAACGGCCCGCACTAGCGGACCGTTTGCGTTTCAGTGCCTGTTGACTGAATTTCAGACGCCGGTTGGCTCGCCTCGGAACGCGGGCAGCTTCATCTGAATGAGGGCGAAGCCGCCGAACAGCACGCCCGCGTAGAACAGGTCGCCGGCGATGGTGTAATGGAAGAACGGAATCGCGGCGATGAAGCAGGCCACCAGGCCACTCATCGTCAGCGGGTACATGCCGGAGGTGAGCCAGACACCGAAGTTGGTGATGACGAAAAAGATCACCGAGCTTGCCAGCGCGCCGCCGGTCACGGTCAGCAGCCCAATTCTGCCGCGCAGCTGCATGCCGATGGCCACCACGATGCACATGCAGACGTAGACCAGCACCAGGCCGTCGTGCAATCCGATCACGACGTCGCTCAAGGCCATGGCGATGAGCGGTATCAGAAAGGCGAGCTTTCGGTTGTCCAGGTGGGCGCCTGCGAACAGCGCCATGGCCGCAACCGGCGCGAAGTTCGGCGGATGCGGAAGGATCCGCAGCAGCGCGGCCGCCAGCACGAGGCCCGCGATCAGCCAGTACTTCTTGCTCAACATGTCTCACCCCTGTCATTTCGAGTGTGATGCCGCGACCGGCCCGGACCGCGGCGGGCGAACGCCCACGATGCCGCGGAGCATATCCGCAACCGGCCATGAATTGAAGCGCGGCGAGCGATGATCGCCCTGCCCTGCGTCGTAAAGTTTTCGATTTTCATTTACATCAGCGTTTTCTGCGCCCGGGATCCCAGTACACTTCGCCGCCGGTCTGTCGCGCCAGCACGCGGGCGATGACAAACAGCAGATCGGAGAGCCGGTTTAAGAACTTGCGGCTCTCTTCGTTCACCGTCTCTTCCCGCGACAAAGTCAGAAGGCGCCGCTCGGCGCGGCGGCAAACGGCGCGCGCCACGTGGGCCGCCACCGCCGGCGTGCTGCCGCCCGGGAGAATGAACTCTTTCAGCGGCGGCAGCTCGGCGTTGATTCGGTCCAGGGTCTTCTCCAGCGCCGCAACGTCCTCGGCGGTCACCGTGGTTGCGCCGGGAATGGCCAGCTCGCCGCCGATGTCGAACAACCCATGCTGCACGTCGGTAAGGCACTCGCGGACGATATTCGGAATTTTCTGCGCCAGCACCCAGCCGATCTGGCTGTTGAGCTCGTCCACCGCCCCCATCGCCTCCACCCGGGCGCTGTCTTTTTCCACCCGCGACCCGTCAGCAAGCCCGGTGGTGCCCTTGTCGCCGGTGCGCGTGTAAATCTTCGACAGTCTGTGTCCCATGGCGGTACCGCTTTCTAATTCAGCTTGAAAGTCACCTTGACCTTGAAGCGGGTGACGTCTGAAAGAAAAATCCGCGCAGGCGCGAATGGCGCGACCCGACTCACGGCAGACACCGCTGCTGTGTCGAGCACGCTGAAACCGCTCGACCGGTCCACATCGATGGCGTCCATCTCGCCGCTGGGGGACAAGCTGAAGCTCACCGTGGTGGTGCCTTCACGGCGCTGGCGCACGGCCAGCATCGGATAGCGCTTTTCCCGGCTGATGGCCTGGTGCAGCAGAGACAGAAGCTGACCCTGGTTTTGTCCGGCTCTGTCGCTGGACCCCTGCGGCGCTGAAGCGGACCCGACAGCGGCGATATCGGATGGCGCGGGGATCGAATCATTGGACTCGCTCGAATCCAGCTCAGGCGGCGCGCGCTCGACCGCCGCGGCGGCTGCTGGTTTGGATGCGGTGCGGACCGGCGCCGGTTCGGATTTCGGCGCCCCGGCAACCTCGATCGCCTTCTCCGTTTTAACCATCAATTTCGGATTGCGCTCCGCTGTCTCCACCTTCTCCGGCGTTGCCACCTGCTCAACCGGCTCAGGAGGCGCTTCCACCGTCTCCAGCGGTTCGACTTCGGACCGGTGCGCCTTTGGGCGGTCGAACAGATCCCGGCTGCGCACAGCGGAGGCGGGTACCGGCGCGACATTTCGGGAGTCGTTTTCACCGCGCGAGTCCAGCAGCACCGTGAGCGTGGTGGGCAGCCGCCCGATCTCGCCGCCGCTCAGGTCCAGCCAGGCGAGCGCGCCGGCGTGCAGCGCGAAGGACGCAAAGAGGAACGCCGACCAGCGGAGTGTTTCTTGGTTCTGCATCGCGCGTCAGTCGAAATCCAGTCTCACGCTGAGCCAGAAGTTTCGCTCGGGCGCTGGGAAAAAGGACGGCACCTCGCTCGCTCCGCGGGTCGCTCGCGCACCGAACTCGCTGTACTCCTCGTCGAACACATTGTTAACCCGTGCTTCGACGGTGACGTTCTGGTATCGATAATCCCCCTTGAGGTTGACCACAGTATACCCGGACAGAGTCTCGAGCTGACGGTCGAAGTCTCCCGAGAATACCTTGTCGCTCACGTACTGGATCTCGCCGAACAAGCGCCATTCGGGCGCCGGCGAATATTCACCCGCCAGGCGCAGAATATGCTCGGCAACCAACGGCACGCGATTGCCCTGCACGGGCCCCTCCTCCACTCGCGCGTCGACATAGCTGTAATCGCCGAGAATCCGCAAACGATCCATCACTTGAGCACCCACCGACAGAATTAACCCGTCGCGGCGGGTCTTCGGCAGGTTGGTGTTCGCGGGGAAACCGAAGAATCCGACCCCCGGCACCACCGCAATCTCATCGTCGATGTCCAGCCGGTAGGCCACGACCCTGGCGTTGTGACCGCCGTTTGACCACTCTGCGCCGAGCTCGTAGGAAACCCCGGTCTGAGTTCTCAGAATGGTGCCGGGCTCGGGGTCGAGATATTCGTCGACCTTGGCAAAACGCACCGACTCGTCGCGCCTGGCGAAAAATCGCCACGCGTCGTTGGGACGAAAGGCGAACCCCAGCTCTGTGAGAAACTCGCTGTCGTCGATTTCGATTCCTGCGGGAAAAGTGAAATCATCGCTCAGGTCGTTTTCGACCTTCGCGTTTCGCGCGCCAATCGTCAGCGACAGCTTCCGATGAACTGGCACGACGGCCTGAAAATACGTGCCGCGGATCTTCTGCTCGTTGTCCTGATTGCCGAATACGGTGCTGAGGTTGTAATCAAACAGCTCGAGATCGTGCCCGACGGTGAGCAGGAGATCACCGTTGCGCGTGGGATAGGCGACAATGAGTCGCGGAGTGAATCCGATCAGGTGCCGCGACTGATCGCTGGGCGTACCAGCGAATGTCCGGCCGGAAAGCACGAATTCCGACTCCACCTCACGGTTGGTGCCTTCGGCCTCGAAAGAGAGCCAGTCCGTTATCGTTTGTCTGATTCCGACGCGCTGGACGTTGGTCTCGGTGTTGGCAAAGTCGTTGGCAAAGTTCGAGACGCTCTGCTGCCGATCGGCAGCGACCTCGTCCGCGAACAGTGCGCCCGGCGTTTCCAGCCGCTCGTCCACGTTCTGCAACTCGACGAATACATCGCCGGTTGCGTATTCGTAACCCGCCGTTGCGAAAAGACTGCGAAGGTTGGATTCGTTGTGGTCTCTGTAGTTGTCGGTTTCACTTCCTTCCGCTGAAAGCCGGTAGTAAACGCCGTTGTCGAGCTTCTGACTCAGGCTGGCGTGGCCGCCCCTGCGGCTGTAGCTTCCTGCTCTGGCATTGATCTCCGCTCGAAGCTTCTCGGGCCGGCGAGTGATGATGTTGATGACGCCGCCGACCGCCTGGTCACCGAAAAGGGTGCCGGCGCTGCCCTGGACGATTTCGATGCGCTCGATATCGTTCAACGGAATACTGTTCAGATCCGGATCGCCGATGTCGTTGTTGTTGAGTTTGCGGCCATCCACCAGCACCAGGGTATTGGCGTTGGAGGTTTCACCGAATCCTCTGACACTCACAGAAGCTCCGGTGCCATCCCCGAACGTATCCGACACCTGCACTCCGCCTCTTGCGCGAAGCACCTCGGTCAAGTGGGCGGCGCCGCTTTTCTCGATCTCCTCGCGACCGATGATGACGATGCTGGCCGGAGTAGAAACTTCACTGCGCTCGGAGCGGATGTCGCTGACCACGACCTCCTCCACCTCGAGCGCGGACTTCTCTTGGGCGCCCAGGGAAACGGCGAAGGACAGCGTAATCACGAACGGCGCGATGAAGTGCAGGCTCGGCGATTTTCCGACCTTTCTCGAATTGGTCGATTGGATCATGGGGCGATCTCCTCCGCTGGCGCGCAACCCCGCGCGCTCAAACAGGAACCGCCACAGGGACTGGAGGAAATCGCAGGTCAAAAACGAGAACCCGCGCCGCCGCCCGTGGCACGAAGTCACCGCATTCAGGCCGGTCTCCGGGCTTGCGAGCGGGGTCTTTAAAATTCACCCCGGGCGTTTCGCCTTCCCACGACTTCGCGCAGTGGCTCGAAGAAACGCCGCGACTCGCTTACCGTTGCGGGGGCAGCGCCGGAATGGCCCGACATCAAGCGGGCTTCACCGGCTTCCCGTTTCACTTCTCGGGCGAACGCCCTCAAAGCACCTGTTGCGGCAAGCGGTTCGAGTCTATGGCTTGGCCTCGGAAGGTGTCAATGAAACCTAACCAAGGCATCGATGTGGCGGGCATCAGAGCGAGTCGAGAACCGTTCGCCAGTCAGCGAGCGTTCCTTGATCAGCGGTTTCTTGTGCGAGCTGGCGCAGGGCGACCCGGCGCCCGAGCTCGGCCAGCGATCCATTGGCCGGTGGACAGCTTTCGGGGGCCTTGCCCTGACGCACCCAGTCGGCGAAGCGACGTTTTTCCGCCACATATTCCGGCGGACCCCATGCGTCGAGCGCCTGCTGAAACCGAGCGTGGCGCTTACGGTCGAAGGTACGCGCTTTTCCGGACATCCGCCGCAAGGGGTTGGCTGGATAGACGTCCAGGCAAGACACCAGGCCTCGCGGAGTGAACTCGGCAATGGGCGAAGCCCGGCCGAGCAGCGCAGGAAGCAGGTGGGTATGGGGCCCAACCGGTGTCTTACGCT
This sequence comes from Gammaproteobacteria bacterium, assembly GCA_041589735.1. GTDB lineage: Bacteria > Pseudomonadota > Gammaproteobacteria > HK1 > HK1 > CAMYJH01. The sequence continues at coordinate 5,419 of JBFHVA010000140.1, forward strand.
CCGGGATTGGAGCCAACACCTCGATACGTCCAAGACGCGAGCAGAACACCCGCGGCGGGCTTATGGCGATGACGGCCTCACACGCTTCTTGCGCCTGGCTAAGCAGCGCGCGGCCCTGGTAGCGACGAAGCAGCGCGATCAGATGCGTGTCGTCAGTGCGGATGCAGGCATCCACGTGAGGGATATCCAGACCCAGATCGAAGCGAACCTGATTGCGCCCGGAGGTGACGATAGCCTCTTCGTCGGGGCCAAGCTCGGTTAGCACCTGCCGCCCGCCCATTGCAGCGTGTGTTCGATGGAGACAAAACGCCACCTGCTGTTGCCAGTGCTTGAGATTTTTACTCGGGAACTCCGCCGCCACGGGAACGACTCGAGAAGTCAGCGCAACGCGCATGGCGCCGTCGCGGGTGGTTACCGTATGGGCCCGCGCCTGGCGCCGTATCTCGGCCTCGCCGTTACTGCGCATGAACTCCGCGATGGCGCCGGAGACTCCGATGCTGTAGCCCGAATCCGGATCCGAAAGCGTTTCTTCGACGAACGCGTCGGGAGTGAGCTGAACATCGGTGGCCTTCATAGTGGAATCGTGTATTGTGTCCCGCGCGGTCGACTAAGCTCCTCGATAGTTTAATGGATATGCGCTCATCGCCGCGCGTGAATCCATGCCCCAGATTTCAGCATCCGGGGGAGAAACAGTGAAACTCGAAAACAAGATTGCCATCGTGACGGGCGCCGCGAGCGGATTCGGCGAAGGCATTGCCAGGCGTTTCGCCGCCGAGGGCGCCAAAGTGGTGGTTGCCGATATCGATGCCGATGGCGCGGCGCGGGTGGCCAGGGACATCGGCGGTGAGGACAGCGCCCTTCCGGTCGCCGTGGACGTCAGCCGCAGCAGCGAAGTCAAAATGATGATTTCCGCTGCGCTGGAGCACTACAACGGGTTGGACATTCTGGTCAACAACGCCGGCGTAACCCACAAGAACGCCCCGATGCTCGACGTGGACGAGGCGACCTTCGACCATATCTACGCGGTCAACGTGAAAAGCATTTATCTCTCCGCGCTGCACGCGGTTCCCGTCTTCCGCGGGCAAAAGCACGGAATCATCGTCAACATCACCTCCACCGCGGGGGTCAGGCCGCGACCGGGGCTCACCTGGTACAACGGCAGCAAGGGCGCCGCCATCACCCTGACCAAGTCCATGGCCGCGGAGCTCGCGCCCGACAATATCCGCGTCAACGGCATCAACCCGGTGATGGGCGAGACCGGGCTCATCGGCAAGTTCCTTCCCGGCGAAGATACGCCGGAGAACCGCGCCAAGGTGATTGCCGGCATTCCCTTGGGACGACTGAGCAGACCCGAGGACATTGCCAGCGCCTGTGTTTTCCTCGCCTCGGACGAAGCCTCCTTCATAACCGGCGTGTGCCTTGAAGTGGACGGCGGCCGCTGTATTTGATTCCCCTCTCTGTTGCCGTGACCCGGCGCCGTCAACGACAATAATCCGATTGTTACTCCCGTCTACCGGCTGAAGGAGGTCTAAGCCATGAAAAAATCAACGCGCCTTCGCGAGGTCATCATGGCGCGCCGCGCGGTGGTGGTCCCGGGCTGCCACGACGCCTTGAGCGCCAAGCTCATTGGCAGTGTTGGTTTCGAAGCGGTGCAAATATCCGGCTTCGGCGTGGCAGGCGCCCTGCTCGCGAAACCCGACGTCGGACTGGTGCAGATGAAGGACGTGCTCGACACCGCATGGAACATCGTCCAAGCCGCAGGCGTGCCGGTGATGGTGGATGCGGACACCGGCGGCGGCAACGCCGTCAACGCCGGCTGGGTGACGGAACGTTTCATTTCCATGGGCGCGGCCGGAATGAATATCGAAGATCAGGTATTCCCCAAGCGCTGCGGCCACATGGCCGGAAAACAGGTGATCCCCGCGGAGGAAATGATCGGGAAGGTTCGCGCCTGCGCCGAAGTACGCAACCTCATGGACAAGGACTTCATCATCAACGCCCGTACCGACGCCTTCGCCGCGTACGGCCTGGAGGAGGCGATCCGTCGGGGCAATCTTTATCTAGAGGCGGGCGCCGATCTGGTGTTCATTGATGCGATTGCCACGCGCAGCGACATCGAACGCGCCGTGAACGGCATAAACGGCCCGCTGTCGGTCAATCTGATGGACGGCGTGACCGGGGTGAAAACGGAAATGGTCCCGGTGCCGGAGCTCGCGGCCATGGGCGTTGCGCGCGTTTCAATTCCGGTTGCTTCGATCTTGGTGGCGTACAAGGCGCTCAAAGGCTTTTTTGAAGCCCTGCGCGCATCGCCCACGGGAACGCTTTCGGATCAGCCAGACTGGGTACCCTCGTTCGAAGAGTTCACAAGCTTCATCGGAATGAAGGAATACCGCGCGCTTGAAGACGCCTATCTACCGGATGCAGCGGTGGAGGAAAAATACCGGGCCACGGCCGGCTGATCCCTTCGCTTCGCGTCGCCTCCTCCACGTGAACGCAGATGGTCCGCACACGCCCCGCGCGTGAAACTTCAACGGTGGTCACAAGAAAATGCAGTCCACACTGACGACGAAACGCGCCAAAGGCGCCACCCCGATTACGCCACTGACCTCGGACAATCTCAAATCCTGGCTCGAACGCGCCGAGACCGCGGCGAAACGCTGGGTCGAGTCTTCAGGCTTCGATGCGAAGCCCGACACCCATTGCCTGATCCCGGGAAAGGATGGCAGGGCAACCGGCGTGCTCGCGGGCATTGCCGATGCGAACGATCCGTTTTGCCTGGCACAATTGACGACCGCGCTGACGCCCGGCATCTATTTCATTGACGCGGACTGGGATCCGGCGGTCGCAGAGCGCGCCACCGTGGGCTGGGCGTTGGGCGGATACCGCTTTACCCGCTACAAGCGCGCAGAACAGGAGCCGGCTCAGCTGGTGGTGGACAAACGCCTGGATGCGAAACGCATTCAGGACCAGGTGGACGCCGTTTTTCTGGTACGCGATCTCATCAACACGCCGGCCGAAGATATGATGCCGGAGCAGCTTGCCGACGCGGTCAAGGATCTGGCGGCCCACTTCGACGCCGTGGTCAACGAAACCGTCGGAGACGCGTTAATCCAGGAAAACTACCCCGCGATTCATGCCGTCGGGCGCGCCAGCGTGCACCCGCCGCGACTCGTTGACATGCGCTGGGGCAAACCGGACGGCCCCAAGCTCACCTTGGTGGGCAAAGGTGTTTGCTTCGATACCGGCGGACTGGACTTAAAGGGCGCAAGCAACATGCGCCTGATGAAAAAAGACATGGGCGGCGCCGCCCACGCCATTGCCCTGGCCCGTCTGGTCATGAGCGCCGATCTGCCGGTGAGACTGCGGCTACTGGTGCCCGCGGTGGACAACGCGGTCTCGGGCAGCGCCTTTCGCCCCGGCGACGTGCTGGCCACGCGCAAGGGACTCACGGTGGAGGTGGACAATACCGACGCCGAAGGCCGTCTCATTCTCTGCGACGCTCTGGCGGAAGGCGCCGCAGAAAAACCGGATCTCATGATCGACTTCGCCACCTTGACCGGCGCGGCCCGGGTGGCGCTGGGCACCGACGTGCCGGCAATGTTCTGTAATGACGACGACCTGGCCGAGAGTCTGCTGCGTGCCTCCCGGGAGGTGCACGATCCCGTATGGCGCATGCCGCTTTACACTCCTTACAAGGAACTGATTGAAAGCACGGTTGCAGACATCGTCAACTCCGCTTCGAGGCCCTTCGGCGGCGCCATCACCGCGGCTCTGTTTCTCGACGCCTTCGTGCCCGCTGATATTCCCTGGGCGCATTTCGATCTCATGGCCTGGAACATCAAGTCGCGACCGGGCCGACCCGAAGGTGGTGAAGCCATGGGATTGAGAACGGTGTTCGACACGATATGCGCGCGTTATGCGGCCGCTTGATTGCGTCTCGCCAGCCCGTGACCCCGTGTGATCGTAATCGTAACGTGCCGGTCAAGAATCGAAAGGAGATCTGCCGCGACTCTTGGTGAGACGATGATCAAGACGAGATCGGCACTGCTGCTCACCGTACTCAGTGTTTCCGCCTGCGGTGCAATTAACCCGGGTCGC
>JBFHVA010000141.1:0-9388 GCA_041589735.1 Gammaproteobacteria bacterium
GATCGTTTTGGCCGTATTTTCGAGCACGCCGATAATGCGGTAGGCGCGCTCCACCTCCACCTGGTTGAGGCGCTCGTTGATGGCGGCCATGTCGCTGGCGCGCTTGGACTCGAAGCGTTCTTTGAGCGCCTGATCCTCGATGACAATGGACGCCTCCGGATCGTAGATGGTGTAGAAGCGCCCGGCGGTCAGGCCCCGCTGCGCCAGTGCGCGCTGCCAGGCGGCAAACACTTCCTCCGGGTTGTCCTCGCGCGCGGCGTTGTCGATCTGGTTGAGGATGTAGAGGAACTTGGTGGAGTCGTGACGGTGGATGGTTTCGGTCACCAGGTGTTCCAGGGTGTCCTGCATGGCGCCCGGCTCCGGATGACGCGCATCGAAAAACACCAGCACCAGATCCGACAGGTCGATGATGTGGTCAGTGATGCGAAGAGTCGAGGTTCGCTGCTCGTCGGCATCGAATCCAGGAGAGTCGATAAGGATCTTTCCCCGAAGCTGCTCGCTGGGACAGGTCTTGAGCTGCAGGTAGGCGTCCACCCGGGCGCCTTCCCCCTCAGCCACCTCCTCGATGCTTCGACTCATCTGGTAAAAGGGAAAGCGCGGATCCGCGTCCAGCGCCCGCCCCGGCAGGGTGCGGCTGGTATGCTCACTGCTGAAGCAGATCACGGTGAACTTGTCGTCCACCGCCTGGTTGCCGGTCGACTGCAGCTTGCGGCCCAGGTAGTAGTTGACGAAGGTAGACTTGCCGCTGGAGAAGGTCCCCAGGATGGAGATCATGGGCCACCACGGCACCCGGGTGGCAATGGATTCGTGGCGGGGCAGGCAGCCCAGCCTGTACGCGATCTTGTCCAGCCGCCGGAAAGACTTGACGATCTCCAGGAGAACGGGGTTCTCCTGTTCCAGGTGGTCCTGGAGCTTCTTTAGGTGTTTTTTGAGTTGTAGCGCGTTTTCAAACATGGGCCGCCGGCTCCTGGTTTTTTTCTTGGGACCGGCAGACAGTCGCGCCGACATCCCCGTCTCATGAGTTTGGTGGATTCTAACACTGCCTATATATTCCCTGGCCCTGGCTCCATTTACCAGTACAAACCGCCTGTTCCATGAAATTCGACCGCCCCCTTGTTAAGGGAATTCTAAAGCGCCGATATAAACGTTTTCTTGCCGACGTGGGTCTCTCCAGCGGCGAAGCGATCACGGCCCACTGCCCCAATACCGGCTCGCTGATGGGCTGCGCCGAGCCGGGTTCCCCCGTCTGGCTCAGTCACTCGTCGAAGCCTGGAAGGAAGTACCCCTACACCTGGGAGCTGGTACAAGTTCGCGGCCGCGTAACCGTGGGCATCAACACCGGCCTGAGCAACCATCTGGTGCGCGAAGCACTCGAGTCCGGGCTGATCTCAGAGCTCCGTGGTTACGCCAGCATCCGCCGGGAAGTACGCTTTGGCGAGGAGAACAGCCGGGTGGACCTGCTGCTCGAAGACGGCAGGGAAAAGCCCGAGTGTTATGTCGAAGTGAAGAACGTCACCGCCGCGGTAGACGGCGGGGTGGCTCTTTTCCCGGACGCGGTGAGCGTTCGCGGCACCCGTCATCTGCGCGAGCTCATCAGAGTCGTCGGCAACGGCGCCCGCGCGGCGCTTTGCTTTTGCGTCCAGCGGGGCGACGTCAAAGAAGTGCGCCCGGCGGATGAGATCGACTCTGACTATGGACAAGCCCTTCGGCAGGCCATCAATGCCGGGGTCGAGGTGCTCGCCTACCGCGCCCGGGTAAATCCGAAAGGGATCCACCTCGACAAGCGCGTGCCGGTAGTTTGTCCGTGAGTGGTGGAAACGAAGTCCGGTACCGAAAAGTAGCTACAGACTTCGGTCTCCGGCCTCGGACCCCTAGTCAGTCCCCCGTTTCCAGGTCCCCGACTTGCCGCCGGTTTTCTTCAGCAATCGGATACCGGTCATGGTCATGCCCCGGTCCACCGCCTTGCACATGTCGTAAACCGTGAGCAGCGCGACCTGCACCGCGGTCAGCGCTTCCATCTCAACGCCGGTGCGGGACACGGTCTCCACGGTTGCCTTGCAGCTCACCGCGCCTTCGTCCGAGAGCGTCTCCAGCACCACCTCCACTTTGGACAGCATCAGGGGATGACACAGCGGCACCAGCTCCGAGGTTCTCTTCGCCGCCATGATGCCGGCCACCCGGGCGACCGCGAGCACATCGCCCTTGCGGTGCTCGCCAGCGGTGATCAGACGCAGGGTTTCCTCAGCCATGAGAATGCGTCCCTCGGCCACGGCCACGCGGCGGGTCTCGGCTTTCTCGCCCACATCCACCATGTGGGCGTCTCCGGCTCGGTTGAAATGGGTCAGTCGGCTCATGGCTGGTTTTGGAAAAGCCGCTCACTGGCGGATACGCCGACACAGTGTAGCGGAAACCAAGGTGTACTCGGATCTGCTAAGTATCTAGGATATTGTGATCCTGTGCCGACAAAACCGTAACAGCTACGGAGATCCACTTCCATGAGCGTCACCGTCCGATATTTTGCCAGCTTGAGAGAAAGTCTCGGTCGCGCCGAGGACGAGCTGGACAGCGGCGACGTCGCCACCGTGGCAGAGGTTTGGAATGCCGTGAGCGGAGGCGAGCCGCTGCCTGGCAACGTGCTCGCCGCGGTCAATCTCACCTACGTCTCCACCGATCACCCGGTGAAAGATGGCGACGAGGTGGCCTTCTTCCCGCCGGTGACGGGCGGCTAGAGCGCGCAGGCTCCGGGGCCTGGGCGTGGACAGCGCCTGTCATACCTCGGGTATTTAGGATTTGTGGCATGTGACATGTAACGCGTAACAAGTGGGAAAGCGGTGCAAATGGCCGATGGATTCTTACTTGTCACATGTCACACGTTACTTATCACTACTTTTCATCCACCGCCTCGATCACCGCTTTTCGGATTTCTTCGAAGCGCGAGGGGTGCAGCGGCTGGTTGTGGGTGTCGGTGACGTAGAAAATGTCCTCGGCGCGCTCGCCGAAGGTGGCGATCTTGGCGTTTTGCAGCCGCACCTTGCAGTCTGCCAGCGCCCACCCCATCCGGGCCAGAAGACCCGGCCGGTCCCGGGTCACCACGTCAATGATGGTGCGCCGGTTATGGGGGTCTTCGCCGAAGCTCACCTCGGTTTTGAGCGGGAAATGCTTCAGCTGACGCCGCGGCATGCGCGTGTCCACCTGGCGCGCTCTGCCCGGAGACATCAGCGCCTGGTGCAGGCTCGAGGAAATTTCCTCCAGTCGGTCCTCGTCGCAGGGGCCGCTCTGGTGCATCTCATGAACCACATAAGAGTCCAGGGTCATGCCGTTGTCCGCGGTGATGATGCGCGAATCCATGATCGTAAGCCCAAGCCTTCCGAGCACCGATGTGGTGGCGGCGAACAGAAACTCTTGGTCTTTGGCGTAAACGAACACTTCGGTTCCACCGCGCCCATTGCGCACCAGAACCAGGGGCAGGGTTTTGGCAGTCGATTTGAGAATTGCCTCCGTGTGCCAGGCAATCTCGTCGGCTGTATGGCGCAAAAAATACTCGTCGCCGAAACGCGACCAGATCCGTCGTGAACCCTTGGCAGAATCGGCCAGCAGGGTCCGCGCCTGGCTCTGTGTTTCCTCGATGAGCTCGCGGCGGTCAATGGGATTTTCCAGTCCGCGCCAAAGCGCCCGGGCCGTGGCTAGGTAAAGGTCCCGCAGCAGGGTCGCCTTCCAGTCGTTCCACAAGCTGGGACTGGTGCCGCGAATATCAGCGATGGTCAGAAGGTAGAGATAATCCAGATGATTGCGGTCACCGACGATGGTTGCGAACTCCGTCACCACGTCCGGATCGGATATGTCCTTGCGCTGCGCCGTCAGCGACATCAGCAGATGATGGCGCACCAGCCACGACACCAGGCGGGCGTCGTATTGACTGAGTTCGTGGTTCAAGCAGAACTCCATTGCCAGCTGCGCGCCAAGCTCGGAGTGGTCTCCACCGCGGCCCTTGGCGATGTCATGGTAAAGACCCGCAATGTAAAGCAGCTCCGGCTTGGGCAGCCGATCAAATATCTCGGCGCAAAGCGGCATCTCCTCTCGCAGCCCCTTCACCGCATAGGCGCGCAGGTTGCCTACCACCTTGAGGCTGTGCTCATCCACGGTGTAAACGTGAAACAGGTCGTACTGCATGCGACCGACCACGGCCTCGAATTCCGGTAGGTAGGCGCCGAGCACGCCATATCGATGCATTCGGTGGAGCTCGTGGGTTACGCCCTGGGGCTGCCTCAAGATCTCAAGAAACAAACTACGCGCGCGAATATCGCTTCGGAAGGCGTCATCGATGAGACTCCGGTGCTCGCGAACCAAACGAATGGTGGACGCGCGCACGCCTCTAAGTTCCGGGTTCTGCTGCAGGATTAAAAACAGCTCCAGTAGCGCGAACGGATAACGCTTGAACACGTCCGGGCCGCTCACTTCAAGAAACCCATTCACCGACTGAAAACGTCGATTGATGCGAAGCGGCGCTTCATCCCGGCCGTCTAACAGAATGGCTTCCTGAAAAAGCTCGAGCAGCATTTCGTTCAAACGGCTCAAGTCACGGATAGTGCGGTAATAGCCGTTCATGAACTGCTCCACCGCAAGGTTGGCGTCGTCACCTTCGAAGCCGAACTGGTCAGCCAAAGTGCGCTGATAATCGAACAGCAGACGGTTCTCCTGCCGACCAGTGAGCACGTGCAGCGCGAATCGCACACGCCAGAGAAAATTCTGTCCGCTGATGAGGCTGCGGTACTCGGGCTCGGTGAGAAATCCGTGGTCAACAAGCTCGTGAAGATGGGTGGCGCCAAAGTGGCGCTTCGCAACCCAGCCGATCATCTGAATATCCCGCAAGCCGCCCGGCCCTTCCTTGACGTTGGGCTCCAAGTTGTAGGCGGTATCGTCAAACTTGTGGTGGCGTTCCTGCTGCTCTTGCCACTTGGCCTCGAAGAAAGCCCGGCTGGGCCAAAGCTTGTCGGGTCCCGTGCGGCGCTTCATTTGAGCGAACAGCGTCTTCGCGCCGTCGAGCAGCCGGGACTCCATCAAGCCGGTGGCAACGGTGATGTCTTCCTTCGCCGCCGCCACGCACTCTTCGACTGTGCGGACGCTGTGTCCGATCTCTATACCCAGGTCCCAGAGGAATGTGACGAAGGTTTGAATTTTCTTCTCCAGCGCCGATTCACCGCTGTCTTTTCTGAGTACCAGGATGTCCACGTCCGAGGCGGGATGCAGCTCCCCGCGTCCGTAGCCTCCTACGGCGATCAGAGCAGCGGCTCTGGTGCCGGCGAGGCCGTGGCGACGCCAGGCGGCCGTGAGGGTGTCGTCGACGACGCGCGCGCGCTCCGCTACCAGCCGGTCGGCGGGCTCGCCGTCAAGAAACCTGTCGCACAGGGATTTCTGCGTTGCCGAAAGTAAGGATCTGAATGATCTGAGTTCGGTGCCGGGATCGTTCAACCGAGAACCCAGATCGATCGAATCCGGATCGACCTTTGCAGCGGAATCCTGAGCTGAAGATGTACTCACTTGTGAAACACTAGAATCTGCGCAGATTTATCGCAGCCAAGATTCTACTCTCCCCGATCTCATGCTTCCCTCCCCCTTGATGGGTGAGGGACAGGAGGGGATGAAAGGAGGGAGCGTCGAATAAATGGCGGAAATTTGTAGCTTTGAAAGACTTTCTGACCGATTGCGAAGCGAGATTGTTCGCGCGAGCGAAGTCGCAGGGTTCTTGAGCCAGCGCTAAAAGATCTGCTCAAGATCTGAGGTCAGCACCGAAATACACAAACAGGTCAGAGGTCATCGCCCGGGCGCAGAGTCAGCACTTCGACACCGTCGTCGGTGACAAGAACCGTGTGTTCCCACTGCGCTGAAAGGCTGCGGTCCTTGGTGACCACGGTCCAGCCGTCTTTGAGTGTTTTCACATAGCGCTTGCCGGCATTGACCATCGGCTCGATAGTAAAAGTCATTCCTGGTTCGAGCATCTCCCGGGTGCCCGGAGTGCCGTAATGAAGCACCTGAGGATCCTCGTGAAAGTTCCTGCCGATACCGTGGCCGCAGTATTCCCGCACCACCGAGCAGCGGTTGGACTCTGCGTGCTTTTGGATCGCGTGGCCGATGTCACCAAGGCGCACGCCGGGTTTCACCATTTCTATACCAACGCACATGGATTCATAGGCAATACGAACCACGCGCTTGGCAAGAATCGAGGGTTCGCCCACGAAGATCATTTTGCTGGTATCGCCGTGAAAGCCGTCTTTGATCACCGTAATGTCGATGTTGATGATGTCGCCGTCCTTGAGCGTTTTGTCCCCCGGAATGCCGTGGCAAACCTGGTGGTTGACGGAGGTGCAGATTGACTTGGGGAAACCGTGGTAATTGAGCGGCGCGGGCACCGCTTTTTGCACGTTAACGATGTAGTCGTGGCAGATGTCGTTGAGTTCGCCCGTGGTGACGCCCGGTTTGACGTGGGGCCGGATCATATGCAGCACCTCGGCGGCGAGTTGTCCCGCGATGCGCATTTTCTCGATTTCGTCAGGCGTCTTGATTTCGTAGCCCATGGGAGTGGATTGAGCGGACTTCAAAAAAGGCTCGAAACGGTGCCCCAGAGGCCCGTTACCGTCGCCTGCTGGGCGGCCGCTTTTGCCCCCGGCGGATTTCTGCGACCCTCGATCCGTTTTCTGAGTACAGCGGACGTCCGTTAATTTCCTTCTTTTACCGACACTTACCGTTTGGCCTTTTAAAGCGTCTATGGTATAAAGCGCGCCCTCGGCAAGCAAATGCCGGGGCACGATTACCAAGTGTTTATCCCCGATCCGGTTCGCGGCTCATTTGCCGCACCCCGGACGGTTAATCCGCACGCGCGTAGACAAGTGCATCCGGGTGCCCTGCCCTGGCAGGGTTGGTGCACGGGACGCGCGGAGGCCCAACCCGACAATGGAGTCAAGACATGGCTGACGTCACCATGCGCACGATGCTGGAGGCCGGCGTTCATTTCGGCCACCAGACGCGCTTCTGGAACCCCAAGATGATGCCCTTCATCTTCGGGGAGCGAAACAAGATCCACATCATCAATCTGGAGAAGTCCCTGCCGCTTTACCGGGACGCCACCAACTTTATCGGCAGGATGGCCCAAAACGGCGGCACCATACTTTTCGTAGGCACCAAGCGCGCTGCTCAGCAGGTGATTTCGGAAGCGGCCACGCGCTGCGGGATGCCCTATGTCGACCGCCGCTGGCTCGGCGGCATGCTGACCAACTTCAGAACCGTCAAACAGTCGATCAAACGTTTGAAGGATTTGGAGGCGATGCTTACCGACGGAGGCGTCGACCACATCAGCAAGAAGGAGCGCCTCTCGCTCCAGCGCGAGCTGGAGAAGCTCGAGCGCAGTCTCGGCGGGATCAAGAACATGGAGCGTCTCCCCGACGTCTTGTTCATCGTGGATGTAGGCCACGAGAAGATCGCGGTCGCGGAGTCGGTCAAGCTCGGTATTCCAGTGGTAGGCGTAGTCGACACCAACAACAGCCCCGATGGCGTGGATTACGTAATTCCCGGCAACGATGACGCCATTCGCTCCATCGAGCTCTACGTGCAGGGCGTTGCCGAGGCCGTGGTGGAAGGCCGCCGCGCGGCCCAGCTGGATGTCGCCGCCAACCAGGCCGAGACCCCGGCCGAGTCCGAATCATCGGCTAAGGGTAAGAAGGACAAGGCTGAGGCCGCGACCACAGCCAAGATCAAAACCAAGCCCACCCGGGAGATAAAGTCCGCGGCCCAGGACAAGCCGGTGGCCACCGCCTCCCTGGAAGCCAAAGCCACCCTCCACCGTGCGGCCAAGAAGCCGGTGGCTGAGCAAGCCGAGGTGTCAGAGAAGCAAGCCGAGGTGTCAGAGAAGTACGAGGCCAAGGCCGAGGCCGTGGAGGCCGCGCACAGTGAAGCACCGGCAGTGGAAGCGGTCGAATCCTTAGCCGAAGAAGAAACCTCGGAGCCGCCGACGGAGAAGGCGGCTGCGCAAGAATCCGAAGACAAGACTGAGAAGACCGAGGCAAAGAGTGCCGACGCGCCTAAAAAACCCAAGAAAAAGGCAGCCGCCAAAAAGAAGGCCACCAAGAAAAAAGCGGCCAAAAAGAAAGCCGCCACTACGGCGAAAAAAAAGGTGAAGGTCACCACCAAGAAAAAGGCGGCGAAGAAGAAAGTAGCAAAGAAGAAAGCCTCGGGCAGCGATTGACCGCGCGCTTGGGATTGAGCAAGGCAAGACGAGTCAAGGAGATCAGTAAATGTCAGTAACTGCATCAATGGTCAAGGAGCTGCGAGAGCGCACCGGCGCCGGAATGATGGAATGCAAGAAGGCGCTGGTAGAAGCCAACGGCGATATCGACACGGCGATCGAGAACATGCGCAAGTCCGGGCAGGCGAAAGCCGACAAGAAAGCCGGGCGCGTTGCGGCGGAAGGGCTGATCGCCATCGAGCTGTCCGCCGACGGATCCAGCGCCGCCATGGTGGAGGTCAACTGCGAGACGGACTTTGTCGCCAAAGAGGTCGAGTTCAAGTCATTCGTGGCGGAAGTGGCGAAGCGGGCGCTGGAAGAGAAAGCCAACGATGCCGAAGCCCTCGGCGCCCTGGCGCTGGAAAAGAACGGCGGGCCCAGCATCGACGAGCGCCGCCGTGAGCTGATTGCGAGGATCGGTGAGAACATGACTATTCGGCGGGTGCACGCGGCAGATGCGCGCGGCGATCGTTTCGGCGCCTACGTTCACGGCGGTCGTATCGGCGTGCTGGTGGACATGAAGGGCGGGGACGAGTCCGCCGCCCGGGACATTGCCATGCACGTGGCCGCCAGCCGGCCGCTGGCGCTGAGTGATGCAGACATCTCTTCCGAGCACATGGAGAAGGAGCGGGAGATCCTGAGAGCCCAGGTGGCCGACAGCGGCAAGCCGCCGGAGATTCAGGAAAAAATGATCAGCGGCAGACTGAGCAAGTATCTTAAAGAGGTCACTCTGCTCGGCCAGCCCTTCGTCAAGGATCCCGAGACGTCCGTCGAAAAATATCTCAAATCCGCCGGCGCGCAGGTGATGGCCTTCACTCGTTTCGAGGTGGGCGAGGGTATCGAAAAGAAATCGGAGAACTTCGCCGAAGAAGTGATGGCCCAGGTGCGCGGTAATTGAATGCAGCGGCCATCGAATGCGTATAGTGATTCGGCCTTACACCGGCGTTCCATCGAAGTCCCAGTCCCCGCGGTGTCCGGAATAGCCCTTTAGAGCTTAGGTTTTTGAAAAACCCCGGGCCGAAATATCGCCGCGTACTGCTCAAGCTGAGCGGCGAGGCCCTGTTGGGGGAGTCCGAGTACGGCATCGATCCCGATACCCTGAAGACCGTCGCC
>JBFHVA010000142.1:0-9214 GCA_041589735.1 Gammaproteobacteria bacterium
GCTGGCGCGCGATACCCTCGATGAATCGGGCGGCGAGAATGCCGATTCCCACCGCCGCCCCTGCGGCACCGACGCCGAGCATCAGGCCGCCGGCGATGTACAACAACGCAGTTTCCATTTTTAGTCTCCTATCAGATTTATAAGGTCAAAGCCTTTCGATTGTTCTCAGTGGTGCTGGTGCGCCATGTCCAAATACACGATCGTGAGGATCATGAAAATAAACGCTTGCAGAAGCACGATCAGAAGGTGGAATACAGCCCACGCCCACTGCAGCACGCCGCCTGCGAGTCCCAAAGCGATCCCCCCGCTGTACATCAAGGCAATGAGGATGAAAATCATCTCACCAGCGTAGAGGTTGCCGAACAGGCGCAGTGAGAGCGACACCGGCTTGGATATCAGCGACACGCCCTCGAGAAACAGATTTATCGGAAACATCCACTTGGGAAACGGCTGAAAGGCGAGCTCGCCGAAAAACCCGCCCGCGCCTTTGACCTTGATGCTGTAGTAGATCATCAGCGCGAACACTGACAGCGAGAGGCCGAAGGTCACGTTCGGGTCGGTCGTGGGTACCACCTTCATGTACTCGATCCCGAGCAGGCTTGCGACCATGGGGATCCAGTCCACCGGCACCAGATCCATGGTGTTCATGAGAAGGATCCACACGAACAAGGTCAGGGCGATTGGGGCGACGAGGTTGTTCTTGCCGGTGAAGGTTTCCCGGCAGTTGTTATCGATGAACTCGATGACGACTTCGATAAAATTCTGAAACCCGCCCGGTACTTCGCTGGTTGCGGATTTCGCCACCTTTCTGAACACCCATAGAAACAGCGCACCTAAGAACACCGACCAGAACATGGTGTCCACGTGGATGGCCCAGAAGCCCATTTCCTTCGCCTCCTCGGCCGTATGGGCGAAGCTGAGACCGTTCTCCGAGTGCATCCCGAAGGTCAGGTTCTGGAGGTGATGCTTGATATACCCTGTGGAGGTGAGTGTGCCTTCCGCTGCCATGGGCTCAATTCTTCATTTTTTAGGTTTGTCGCCACCGTACGGGTCCAGAGCGAGCGAGGCGATAATGCCGCAGACATGGACGCATACGAAAGCCGTAAACAACGCTACGACATTCAGATTTTCAATCAAGGCAAACGCTGCGACGAAAAGCCCCGCAATCATCGCAACTTTCGCCACCTCTGCCCGAAACCACTTCGACAGCATCCTGCCCGGTGAGCCGTCGACCGAAGGGTCTAAGACTTTTCGAGCAAAGTAGGCGTTCGGGATGAGGCTATTCAGCCCGCCTGCCAGTGCCGACCACATCGCTGACGCACCGAATGTGGAGGCCACGCCAGCGACGGTGAGGGCTACAACGAGCTGGATCCAGATGATCCGGTACACCAACAGTCCGCAGCCTGACGAATTCGCGCGCGGCTGACAACCGGAAATTCGCTGTTTTTTTCCTTCCGCGACCGCCGGTTCCGGCCTTTTCTCGGCTCAGGCCCGCGCGTACCCCCAAGCGAGCGGCGCAGTATACGTTTGCCTCCTCGTGACGATCAACGGACGGGCGGCAAATTCAGCTCCTCAGCCGGGCGATAATACCGTCGAGCTGTTCCAGGTTGGAATATTCGATTGTCAGACTTCCGCGCCCCGAGGCGCCGTGGCGCACCTTGACCACCGCCCCGAGCTCACCGGCCAGCTCGTTCTCGAGCCGCTGAACGTCCGGATCCTTGCTTTGCCGCCCCTTTTCGCCTGATTTTCTCGGCGATTTCAGGCGCTTGACCAGGTATTCCGTCTCCCGCGCGGAAAGCCCCCTGCGCGCAACTTCCGCCGCCGCCTGGCGCTGCAGGGACGCTTCGAGCCCGAGCAGCGCGCGGGCGTGACCCATTTCCAGCTCTCCCCGTTCGAGCATTGTCCGCGCCTCGGGATCCAGCTCCAGCAAACGCAGCAGATTGGTCACCGCTGCTCTGGAGCGGCCGATGGCATCGGCGGCGGCCTGATGGGTGAGCTCGAATTCGTCGATCAACCGCTTTACCGCGTTTGCCTCTTCCACAGGATTGAGATCTTCTCGCTGGATGTTCTCAATCAGACCCATGGCCATTGCCGCATCATCAGCGACGGCGCGGACTACCGCGGGAATAGCTTCCCGACCGGCGAGCTGAGTGGCCCGCCAGCGACGTTCGCCGGCGATCAGCTCATAGTGGATGCCGTCGGCGGCCGGACGCACCACCACCGGCTGCACCACGCCGCGAACCCGAATCGAGTTGGCCAACTCCTCCAGGGCGTCCGGATTCATGTCCATCCGCGGCTGATAGCGACCGCGGCGGATGAGATCCACCGGAATCTCCCGCATGGTGCCGTTTTCTCCGTCAGTTTCCGCGTGCGCCACGGCGGCGCTGCCGAGCAGCGCGTCCAAACCGCGCCCGAGACCTCTTTTTTTAGCCATTAAATAAAACCCAAATCATTGCGCCGCTTTCAAATGGGCGCCGTCGCGGCGAAGTATCTCGCCGGCGAGTGCCAGATACGCCAATGCCCCGCTGGAGTTCTTGTCGTAGAGCAGCGCCGGCAAACCGTGACTCGGCGCTTCCGCAAGGCGCACGTTGCGCGGAATGACGGTACTGTAGACCTTGTTTCCGAAATGCTTGACCAGCTGCTGGGAAACCTGGCTCGAAAGATTGTTGCGAGGGTCGTACATGGTGCGCAGCAGCCCGTCGACGCGAAGCCCCGGGTTCAGAATCTTGCGGATCTTTTCGATCGTGTCGAGCAGAGCGGACAGCCCCTCCAGGGCGTAATACTCGCACTGCATTGGAATCATGACGCTGTCGGCGGCTACCAGGGCGTTGACCGTGAGCATGGAAAGCGCCGGCGGGCAGTCGACGATGATGTAGTCATACTCCTTGCGCACCGGGTCCAGCGCGTGCCTCAAGCGTAACTCTCGGGCCAGCTCGTCGAGCAGCGCCACTTCCGCGCCGGTGAGATCGGCGTTACTCGGCGCAAGCGTATAGTTGCTGTGCTCCACCGGTACCACCACGTCCTCGAGCTTGGCCTCGCCCATGAGCACGTCGTAGGTCGAGAGCGTCAGGGCATTTTTGTCGATGCCGCTTCCCATAGTTGCATTGCCCTGGGGATCCAGGTCCACGAGCAGAATTCGGCGCTTGGCGGCTGCAAGCGACGCGCCCAGATTAATGCTGGTAGTGGTCTTACCTACACCGCCCTTCTGGTTAGCGACCGCGATGACTTTTGCCATGATCTCGAAGCGGGGTTAAATGGTGGACGCCGGAGGTCAAAGCGTCCGCCGGCAGGATCGCGATTGTGGCGGAAAAATCGTGAGCGGGAAACTTCAACCGGAAACCCACCGGCTCACGGGGCTTCGACCAGCAGCAGATGGCGCTCCGCAGCGAGACCCGGCACCGCAACCGGCTTCACGCGGGCCTTGAATCCCGCCGCCTCCACCGCTTCGAGCTCCGATTGCGGATAGCTTCCCTTCATCACCAGCACCAGGCCCCCCGGCTGTAGAAGCCGCGTCGCGGGCTTTAAAAGCCGGATTGCGCTTTCGAAGGCTCGACTCACCAGGCAGGAAAAGCGCTGCGGCGGCTCGAAGGCTTCGAGTCGTGCCCGGACCACGGTGACATTGCCGAGCCCGAGTTCAGCGGCGGCTTGAATACAAAAACGG
Source organism: Gammaproteobacteria bacterium (assembly GCA_041589735.1). GTDB lineage: Bacteria > Pseudomonadota > Gammaproteobacteria > HK1 > HK1 > CAMYJH01. Next base: position 3,662 of record JBFHVA010000142.1, read on the forward strand.
GTTTTTTTTCCGGCGCTGTCCAGCAGCGTGAACTGGATCTGCGGGCGCGCCATCGCCAGCACCAGACCCGGCAGCCCGGCGCCGGTGCCGGCGTCGAGCACCCGATCGCCGCGCAGATGTGGGATTACGCTGAGACTGTCCAGCAGATGCCGGGTGACGATTTCCCGGGGCGCGCGGGTACCGGTCAGGTTGAAGCGGCGGTTCCAGTGGGTCAGCAACCGGACATATTGAAGCAAGCGCGTTTGGGATTCCGTCTCTAAGTCGAGCCCCATAAGGACGAGTCCGGCCTCGAGCGCTTCACGCGCCGCGTCCAGCGCAGTGTTCACCCTTTTATCTTGCGCCGTCGTCAGGCGCGGCGCCGGGCTGCGCCCGGGCCGCTTTGCGGCGATCCGGCACGGAGACTGCGCTTTTTCAGATGGACCAAAAGCAGGGAGATGGCGGCCGGGGTCACCCCCGAGATGCGCGACGCCTGGCCGAGGGTCTCGGGTTGATGACGCGCGAGTTTCTCCTGTACTTCCGCGGCTAGACCGCGCACCGTCGCGTAGTCCAGATCGTTCGGGAGCCGCATGGCTTCATTGGCGCGGGTTCGTTCGATATCTTTGAGCTGTCGCTCGATGTAGCCATCGTACCGGGTCTGCACCTCGATCTGCGCGCGCACCGTAGCGTCCGATACCCCAGGTCCGATTCCGGGCAGGGACATCAGAGCCTGGTAGCTCACCTCCGGGCGCTTGAGCAGTTCCATGGCCGTATAATCGTGCCCAAGCGGCCCGCCGAATACCCGCTCCTGTTCCGCCGGCGACAGGTTCTCCGGCTTGACCCGCGTCTGGTTGAGCCTTGCCTGCTCCCGCTCTATAGCCTCGCGCTTGGCGCAAAACGTCTGCCAGCGCGTGTCGTCCACCAGTCCGAGTCGGCGTCCCTGCTCGGTCAGGCGAAGATCGGCGTTGTCCTCCCGCAACACCAGCCGGTACTCGGCCCGGCTGGTGAACATCCGGTAAGGCTCCGTGGTTCCGAGGGTGATGAGATCGTCGATCAGCACCCCGATGTAGGCCTCGTCCCGGCGCGGGTACCAGCTTTTTTCCCCTTGAACGCTGAGTGCGGAGTTGATGCCTGCGACGATTCCCTGGGCCGCCGCTTCCTCGTATCCGGTGGTGCCGTTAATCTGACCGGCGAAGAAAAGACCCTGCACATGACGGGTTTCTAGGCTCGGCTTGAGGTCCCTGGGATCGAAGAAGTCATACTCGATGGCATAGCCAGGCCGGGTGATCTCGGCCTTTTCGAAACCCGCGATGGAGCGTACCAGCGCGTACTGCACGTCGAAGGGCAGGCTGGTGGAGATCCCGTTGGGATAGACCTCGGTGGTGTCGAGTCCCTCGGGTTCGACGAAAACCTGATGGGCAGTCTTTTCCGAGAAACGTACCACCTTGTCCTCCACCGAGGGACAGTATCTGGGACCGGTACCTTCGATTACGCCGCTATACATGGGCGAGCGGTCCAGGCCAGAGCGGATGATCTCGTGGGTACGCTCGTTGGTGTGGGTGATATGACAGGGGATCTGCCTCGGATGCTGCGCGGCGTCGCCCAGATATGAAAATACCGGCACCGGCTCGTCCCCGGGCTGAAGCTCGAGCCGCTCGAAGTCGATGCTGCGGCCGTCGAGCCTTGGCGGTGTTCCGGTCTTCAATCGATCGACGCGAAACGGCCGCTCCCGCAACCGAGCGGCCAGCGCGTTGGCCGGCGGATCACCAGCGCGACCGCCGGCATAATTGGACAACCCCACGTGGATCCGCCCGCCGAGAAAAGTACCCACGGTGAGCACCACTTGAGGGGCGCGGAACTCGAGCCCCATCTGAGTGACCACCCCCGCGACCCGGTCATCCTCGATGATCAGATCCTCCACCGGCTGCTGGAACAGGGTCAGGTTTTTCTGGGTCTCAAGCACCTGACGCACGTAGGCCTTGTACAGGGCGCGGTCGATTTGCGCCCGGGTGGCCCGAACCGCGGGTCCCTTTCGCGCATTGAGGGTTCGAAACTGGATGCCCGCGTGATCCGCGGCGACCGCCATCAGACCACCGAGCGCATCGATTTCCTTGACCAGATGACCCTTTCCGATACCGCCGATGGCCGGATTACAGCTCATCTGGCCCAGCGTCTCGATACTCTGCGTGAGCAGCAGCGTTCGCGCGCCCATGCGCGCCGCCGCCAGCGACGCCTCGGTGCCAGCATGACCTCCTCCGACTACGATGACGTCAAAACGCCCGGGATGTTGCATTCGGAAAATTCCTTTATCCACGTCCGACCCGATATCTGATTCGAAAGAATGGCGGACATTCGAAGTTAAACGAGGGCGCCGTCATTGCCTTGTGCCCCCGATCGCGTACTTCATACTCGGCACGAAGAAGGTGAAAAACGCAGCTTTTCAACAACCTGATAGCATATCGAACGCTTGCGAGCGCGAAAAGCCGATCTGTGATCGAAGTACGGTTAACGAACTTTTGTAACCAACACCGACCTCGCCGTTGCTCGTACCAATCGCGCTACCCCCGGGCTATACTTTTCGCCGCATCGCCGGGATCCTCGGCGGCACTCGCGGCGATGAAATAATAATGTCAGCTGACCAAGACGTCTCAAGCTTTCAGGGTCTGATTCAGGCGTTGCAGCAATACTGGGCCCGGCAGGGATGCGTGTTACTGCAACCTTATGATATGGAGGTCGGTGCCGGCACGTTCCACCCTGCGACTTTTCTCCGCGCCATCGGGCCCGAGCCTTGGAGCACCGCGTATGTGCAGGCGTCACGGCGCCCTTCCGACGGACGATACGGCGAGAATCCCAACCGGCTGCAGCACTACTACCAGTACCAGGTAGCTATCAAGCCGTCGCCGCTGAACATCCAGCAGATTTACTTAGACTCCCTTTTCATGCTCGGTATCGATCCTCTGGAGCACGATATTCGCTTCGTGGAAGACAACTGGGAATCGCCGACCCTGGGGGCCTGGGGTCTCGGATGGGAAGTCTGGCTGAACGGCATGGAGATCACGCAGTTCACATACTTCCAGCAGGTGGGCGGCCTCGAATGTAAACCCGTGACGGCAGAGATTGCCTACGGCCTAGAACGCATTGCAATGTATCTGCAGGGGGTCGACAACGTTTTCGACATCGTTTGGGCCGACGGGCCCATGGGCAAGTTGAGCTATGGTGACGTCTTCAAACAGAGCGAAACCGAAATGTCGGCATACAATTTCGAGTTCGCGGATACCGCCGCGCTTTTCGACGCCTTCGAGTCCTCGGAGCAACAGTGTGCGCTTCTGGCGGGAAAAGATCTGCCGTATCCCGCCTACGAACAAGTCCTGAGAGCTTCCCATACCTTTAATTTGCTCGATGCGCGAGGTGCGATTTCGGTCACCGAACGCCAGCGCTACATTTTGCGCGTCCGCACCATGGCAAGAGCGGTGGCGCATAGGTACTTCGAAACAAGAAAGGCTTTGGGATTTCCGTTATTGAGCAGCGACAGGATTGAGACCGTAGATGGCTGAGAACGCCGACCTTCTGGTCGAGATTGGCACTGAAGAACTACCGCCCGGGGACCTCAAATCGTTATCGGAGGCGTTCGCTAACGAACTTTGCGAACGGCTCACCTCCCACGGCTTGAGCCATGGCGAAGTTGCGGTCTTTGCCACGCCAAGAAGAATCGCGACGATGATCTCTAACGTTCCAGCAAGTCAACCGGACCGCGAATTCAAGCGCCGCGGACCCTCACTGGATGCGTCATTCGATGGAGACGGAAAACCAACCAAGGCGGCGCTCGGATTCGCCCGTTCCTGCGGCGTCGCCGTCGATGAGCTGGAAAAAATGGAAACATCCGACGGCAGTTGGCTGATGTACCGTAGCACCGAGGTCGGAGAAGCGACGCCCTCTCTCATCCCGAAAATGGTGGAAGATGCCCTGAACAAAATCCCGATCCGAAAGCGAATGCGTTGGGCAAACTTCGATTTCGAATTCATTCGGCCGGTGCATTGGGTGATTCTGTTATTCGGAAATGAGACGGTGGACGGAGAGATCTTCGGCGTGAGTGCCGGACGAATGACCCGCGGCCACCGATTTCATAACCCCGAAGCGATCGCGATCGAAGAGCCCTCGTCTTATTCCAAGACCCTTTACAGTACGGGACACGTGGTCGCCGAATTCAAGACCCGGGCAGATATCGTCACTCGGCAGGTAGTCGAATCCGCGTCGTCGGTCCAGGGCAAAGCGCTCATAAACAAAGAACTGATCGAAGAAACCACGGCGCTTGTGGAATGGCCCTCCGCCATAGTAGGCAGTTTCGACAAAGAATTTCTGGAACTACCGGACGCGGTGCTGGTCGCCACGATGAAGGGGCACCAGCGTTACTTTCCCATCGTCGACAAGAAAGGAAAGCTCCTTCCTCACTTTATAGCCATCAACAATATCGAAAGCATCAATCCGGAAACTGTCCGCAAAGGCAACGAACGCGTATTGCGGCCCAGGCTAAAAGACGCCGCTTACTTTTATAAGCGCGACTCAAAACGCACGCTCGACCAGCGTCAGGAAGAGCTTAAAGGCATCGTATTTCAAGAAAAGCTTGGCAGCATGTACGACAAAGCTGAGCGAATCTCTCGACTCGCTTCCCACGTTGCCATTGCGATGGGCGAGAGCCCGGACTCCGTAAAGCTCGCACGTAGGGCGGGCCAGCTCTGCAAATGTGATCTCCTCACCGAGATGGTTGGAGAATTTCCCGAGCTTCAGGGCGTGATGGGCGGAGAATATGCCACCAAGAGCGGTGAGCCCCCCCAGGTGGCCGAAGCCATCACGGAAGTGTACAAGCCGAGATTCGCGGGCGACGGCATCCCCGCGAGCCCTCTCGGCCGGGCGGTCGCGATTGCCGACAAGCTCGATACCCTGGCCGGTGTTTTCGGCGTCGGACAGGGTCCCACCGGCGACAAGGATCCTTACGCCCTTCGGCGAACGGCACTGGGGGTGCTCCGGATTGTCATTGAGGGCAAGCTGAACCTGGATCTCAAACGCCTCATTGAGGAAGCATTAAAAGGTTACAAAGGCAAGTTCGACGACAAATCGGTTGCAAATCAAGTGTACGACTTCATGACCGAGCGACTGCGGGCCTATTTCACTGAACGCGGTGTGCCAATTGAAGTCTTTCTAGCGGTGCAGGCGAGAGACCCGAGACGACCGCTAGATTTCGCCAAGCGCGTGCAAGCGGTCACCGAGTTTCGAAAGCTACCGGAAGCGGAAAGCCTTGCCGCTGCGAACAAACGCATCAACAACATTCTCAAACAGGCCGAGGATGCTATTCCGATGAAGGTCAACGACGGGCTTTTCACTGAGGATGCGGAGTGGAATCTTGCGGCCAAGCTGGTGGGATTGAGCCCCAGGGTCAAAGAGATGTTGAAGAAGGGCGATTACACCAACGCCATGAAGAGCCTCGCGGGACTTCGCGAAAGCGTGGACGCATTTTTCGATACCGTGAAAGTCATGGACGAGGATAAAAAGGTTCGCTACAACCGCCTCGCCCTGCTGCAC
>JBFHVA010000143.1:0-9201 GCA_041589735.1 Gammaproteobacteria bacterium
ATCCATGAATGAACTCCGGACCGGCATTTCGGGAAAGGACACAAAGAAACGCTAGTGTATCGGCCTCAGACGTCCCGCTGTAGTAGCGGCTCTTGAGCCCCGTCGTCCGTTGCGACAATATCCGGGAAACGGTCTGCCCCACGCATCTCCCAGGGAATGCTCTCATGGCCCGAAGCGACAATGTTTACGCTCTGCCCGCAGATCTTCCGGTACCGGAGGATGACGGCGCATGCGACCATCTCACCGGCTTCACCCTGCCGTCCATCGGCCTTCGTTCAACCCGGGGCGATTTCGTGGATATTTCAAAGCTTAAGGGTCGCGTGGTCGTCTATATCTACCCGCGCACCGGCCGGCCGGACCAGGAGCTGCCCACGGGCTGGAACGCGATTCCGGGCGCCCGCGGCTGCACGCCGCAAAGCTGCGGTTTTCGCGACCATTATGCCGAGCTCGCATCCTTGGGCGTCCAGGTATTCGGGCTGAGCACGCAGACGACGGAGTACCAGAAGGAGGTGGTCGATCGACTGCACCTGCCCTTTGAAATTCTAAGCGATGCGGACCTGAAGTTTACCAACGCGCTCGGTCTGCCTACCTTCACCGTCGACGGCATGACATTGATTAAAAGAACTACCCTCGTTCTTCGCGACGACCAAATCGAGAAAGTTTTTTATCCGGTGTTTCCCCCTGATAGAAGTGCCGACGAAGTCATCGCCTGGCTGAACGCCAATCCGAATTGATGTCGACGCTGATGCATTAATAATGAACGCGGCCAATCTTGAATTCGACATTCTGATCACGGACGCAACCGTCATCGACGGCAGTGGCGCCGTAGGGATCGGTGCGGATATCGGGATCCGAGACGACCGGATCGCTGCGATTGGCGATCTTTCCAAAACCAAAAGCACGTCACGCGTCAACGCTTCGGGAAAGGTGGTCGCGCCGGGCTTCATCGACGCCCATACCCACGACGACCGCGCGGTGCTCTCAGGCCCGAAGATGACGCCCAAGGTCAGCCAGGGGGTGACCACCGTCGTCACCGGCAATTGCGGCGTGAGCCTTGCCCCCCTCATTGCTCGCGATCCGCCGCCGCCGCTCAACTTGCTTGGCGATCACTCCTGGTTCCGCTACGGATCCATGCGCGAATACGTGGACGAGGTGCGCGGCCATCCGCCGGCTGTGAACATGGCCATGCTGGTTGGCCACTCCACGCTTCGCGCTGGAGTCATGGACAGCCTCGATCGGCCGGCCAACGGGAGAGAAATCGATTCAATGACCCGGCGCCTGGAAGAGGCGCTCGAGGCCGGATGCATCGGCATGAGCACCGGGCTCGCTTATCCGCCCGCCTTCAATGCGCCCACGGACGAGGTTGTCCAGCTTGCCAGCTGCGTTGCCAGGCACCGTGGGATCTATACCACCCATATGCGCAACGAGCGCGAAGGGGTGGTGGACTCGGTGCGCGAAACCCTGGAGATTGGTGAGCGGGCCAACGTTCCGGTGGTGATTTCGCATCACAAATGCTCGGGCCGAGAGAACTTCGGACTGACGAAAAAGACGCTGCCGCTCATTGCCGAGGCGCGCAAGCGCCAGAAGGTGAATCTCGACGTCTACCCCTACACCGCGAGTTCCACGGTACTGCTCGCCGACTGGGTCGGGGGCGCGGAAAAAGTTCTGGTCACCTGGTCGAATTCCCACCCGGACTGCGCCGGGCGCGTGTTCGAGGACATTCGAACAGAGTGGGGCGTGAGCGTTGAAGAAGCGGTGGCCAGGCTGCAGCCGGCCGGCGCCATTTATTACCAGATGGACGAAGCCGACCTGCGACGAGTGCTCACATTCGAGGACTCCATGATCGGCTCGGACGGTCTGCCCCACGACACCCATCCTCACCCGCGGCTCTGGGGCACCTTTCCGCGGGTCCTCGGCCATTACGCCCGCGAGCAGAAGCTGTTTCCGCTGGAGCAGGCGGTAAGACGGATGACCTCGGTGCCGGCCGGAGTGTTCGGACTCAAGGATCGCGGTACGTTGCGCAAAGGCGCGTACGCGGACCTGGTGATCTTCGACCCGGAAGAGATAATCGACGCGGCGACCTTCGAGTCGCCTACGGTGATCTCGCCCGGCGTCGAGATGGTGATCGTGAACGGGCGGCCGGTTTGGCAGCACGGCCACAGCACCGACGCGCGCCCGGGGCGGGTGCTTTTCCGCGCAGCCTGAAGTTAACCGGGTTTCTCACGGGGGACCGGCCGGATGAAACCGCGTTTGTCTTCTGGTAAATGAACAGCACCGGCTCCGAGCGATCTCGGAATCCATCGACCAAAAAAGGAAACTCGAAGTTGAAACCCATTGACCTTTACACCTGGGCCACCCCCAACGGCCGCAAGGTTTCCATCATGCTGGAGGAGCTTTCGCTCCCCTACAACGTCCACCCCGTGGAGCTTGGCAAGCGAGAGCAGCATAAGCCTGAATTCCTGGCTATCTCGCCCAACAACCGTATCCCGGCCATCGTCGACCCGGACGGCCCGGACGGCGAGCCGCTGGCCTTGTTCGAATCTGGCGCCATTCTCATTTATCTCGCGGAGAAGACCGGCAATAAAAAACTTCTGCCGGATAAAGGCCGCAAGCGCGCTATCACCATGCAGTGGCTCATGTGGCAGATGGGTGGCGTTGGGCCCATGTTCGGTCAGGCTCATCACTTTCTTTTTCAGCCCAAGGAAGACGTGCCCTACGGCAAGAAGCGCTATCACGACGAGACCAAGCGGCTGTACAAGGTCATGAACCAGCGTTTAGGCGAGGCCACCTACTTAGCGGGAGACGATTACACCGTAGCCGACATCGCCACCTACCCTTGGGTCGCCCGGTATCCGCGGCACCAGGTGGATTTGAACGAATTCCCCAACGTGAAGCGCTGGTTCGACCTGGTCTCCAAAAGACCCGCGGTGAAAAAAGGTATGGCGGTGCCGTTCTTGAATTGAAGTATTGAGCCAAGAATATGGAAACATCAGCACACACTATAAATTTACGGCGGCTCTCCAGAACCTTCGGCGCGGAGCTGCCGGGCGTCGATCTGGTGGCGGATCGTGCTCCGGAGGTCATAGACGCCGTGCGGAAGCTCTGGCGCGAGCACAAGCTGCTGTTGTTTCGCGGTCAAAAACTGGAGGAAGAGCACCTGGTAAGCTTCAGCCGGAATTTCGGTCCGCTGGAGATCCACCTGCGGCGGGAATATCTTTCCAAAGAACACCCGGAGGTTCTGCTGGTATCCAATGTCAAAGAATCTGGAAAGAATCTAGGAATTCTTGCCGACCGCGAAGTCGGCTGGCACTACGATCAAATTTATCTGCAACGCCCTGCGGTAGGTTCGCTGCTCTATTCGGTGAAAATTCCACCTGCCGGGGGCAATACGTACTTTGCCGACATGCAGGCCGCCTACGAATCCCTGCCCGAGGAAACAAAAATTCAGATCAGAGGACGCCAGGCGATCCAGTCGTACGAAGCATTCAACCGCGTATACAGCGAGCCGACCAGCAAGGAGCAGAAGGAAAAGACACCGGACGTCAGCCACCCGTTGGTGCGAACCCACCCGTATACCGGCCGTAGAGCGCTTTATATCTGTCCAGGGATGACCACGCGGATCGTGGGCATGCCTGAGGACGAAAGCGATGCGCTTTTAGGCGAACTCTTCGACTGGTGCACGCGCCCCGAGTTCATCTACACCCACGAGTGGCGGGAAGGCGACGCGCTGCTCTGGGATAACGCCTGCACCATGCACCGGCGGGATCCGTTCGATGGCCGTCATGACAGGCTTCTAAAGCGCACCACCATCCTTCCAGAGCCTGAAAAAGCAGAGCCTTTTTAGGGCAACCTGCGGACACGCAGACGATTCGGCCTCATTGCGGACTGGCTCGGAAGCGCCAATGAAGACGACCTGCGACCGCAATTCGGAATATTTACTAAGCTAAGAAGGGATATTGAAGCACCGGCAGCGCTGAGAATGGTTTCCGGGATTGATCTCTTTACCACGGCGTGCGAACACCTCTCCAGCGGTGATCCGGAAGGTGCGGAATCCCTCATTCGCCGCCACCTCGACGCCGACCCCGACGACGCCCGCGCACTTCACATGCTCGGCATCTTGTGTCATCAACGCGGGGCGCAACCTGAGGCTGCTGCGAAACTCGAACGTGCAGCGTCCATAGATCCGGACAGCGCCTTATACCACGCTCATCTTTGCGTGATATACGCGGCCATGGGCGATTGGGAAGCGTGTGAGGCAAGCGCCCGCAAAGGGCTTGAGAACGCACCGGATGACGCGGTATTTCACCTCAGGCTGGGAACCGCGCTTAGCGCCCAGGCGCGTTTCGAGGAATCACTGGCGGCTTTGCACAACGCGGTGGCGCTTGACCCGACGCTCGCGGAAGCCGCCGTGGCGCTCGCCGGGGTCTTGAGCCAGCTGGCCAGGCCCGACGACGCCATTACGGCACTGGAAAATGCAATCGATCTCAATCCGGGCAATTATCTATTGCTGACGAGCCTCGGACGCACATTTCTCCAGCAGGGTAGCTACGCGGCCGCCGTTACACTTCTCAACCGCGCAATCGCCGCGCGACCGGACGAGGGAGTGCTTTATCTTCATCGAACCGAGGCGCTGATAAAGCTCGGGGACGCGAGCTTAGCGGTAGAAAGCCTGATCAAGGCGACCTTTCTCCTTCTCGGCGTCGATTCCGTGGGGGAATGCGCACAGCTTGCTTACCGGGACTTCGGCGCGGATCTCGATCCAACCGTATTCGGCAATACGACTCCAGAGCCTCAAAACTTCGCCGCCCTTGTCGGTCTGGGCAACGCGCTTAGAAACGCGGGCGAATCACGGGGGGCCGAAAACGCGTATCGCAAGGCGCTCTCGCTTCAACCGGCATCAGCGCCGGTGCTGAGCCGGCTCGCCTGTCACCTGGCCTCCCAGGGGCAATATGAAGCCGCGAGCCAGTTTCTCAAACGTCTTCCGCTGGGGTTTAGCGGACCGGAGAGCGTTTTGCGGCTCGAGCCTGCTTTTTTAGCCGAGCTGAGAGCGGAATCCAGCGGGGAGATGTCCTTTCCGAAAACTCACGGTGACGATGAGACGCTCACCGTGCTGGTGAGCTGCGATCCGATTTACTTCATGAAGTTCTCGGAACCACTCGCGCGCTCGATGACTGATAACTCGGGTGTCTCGTGCCGCTTCCGCTTTCACGTTGTCAACGCCGACCAGGATTGTCAGCATCACATTAGTTATCTGCGCACTCGCCTTCCGACGGCATTGATCGAAATGTCGGAGGATCAGCAGACCTTTCCGAACAAGTATGTCGCGCGAACCTATTTTGCATGCGCGCGCTTCCTCGAAGCGCCGAGGCTGCTGCACGATAGCACCGGTCCGATACTCATCCTGGATGCGGATATGATCACGCTAAGCAAACTGGATCCGTTATTCAAAGCGCTTGCCGGAAAAGACGTCGGCTTGTTCAGATTGGATCCGCGGCGCCATGACCCTTGGGACCAGTATCAGGGCTCCGCGATGCTAATCAATCGGACGGCCCAATCAATGCGCTTTCTACGTCGCGTGGCATATTACATTGAATTGTTCCGCAAACGCGGCAATCTGCAATGGTATCTGGACCAGGCTGCGCTGTTTGCGGCGATCGCCTGCGAAGAAATGGATAATCCCGAGACGGAATTTGCCTTTTTCGATAAGCACACGCTTCGCATCAAAGATCTGCAGATCGACGAGACGAATACGGAATCCATAGATGAGCGGGTTATCTTTTGGTCGCTCCTGGCAAGTGTGCCGTCCGGAAGAGAAAATCTCAGCCATCCGGTGTTCAAACAGTATGTGTCGGACACCTGAGTCAGAACCTGGTCTTGCGCTTCAAGCGTCTTCAGAATCTCTCATTTTCCCATGCTCGTGCTCGTTTCCGAACAATAGGGTGATGTTTATCCTGCGGTTCTCGTAGCCATTCTTGAAGTGGAAATCATCAGTTTTGTGGAACAACTTCGAGTTAAACATCACTGCGCGATTTGTACGGTATGGAACGGTAACGCTGCCTTCCGGTGCGTTTTCTAAAAAACGCTTGATCTCGTTTGTGCGCTGATTGTAACGCCTGGCGCCCCAATCCGCCGGAGGCTCGTGGCGGTAGACGACCAGCCCGCCATGCTCCTGATCCAGATTGGCTTCATCCGGAGTTACCCAGAAGTTGACGTTCACCACCGCCTGATCCGCATGAACTGCTATGCCTTCACGCTGATCGTCATACTTGTAGGCCCAGAGCGTCTGCAGCTGAAGGCCTCCGAGTATCCCCGGCAAGCTGTCCCGCATATCTTCCGCGAGGCGCAGCAGCAACTCCGAGCAAAAGCCCTCATGCATGTACGCCCCGAGATACCCTGATTTTATGGCGCTCCAGACCGTTGCTTCACGGCAGAACGCGAGAAGCGCTTCGAGCGCCTCGTTGGTGAGCAAACCGTCGATGACGACCACTTCTGGCCGGGTCGATTTGTAACGGCGCTCAACCTCTGCGAGATCGAGCTCCGGGTTGATCAGCAGCTGGTCACCGATGGTGCTTCGCGGCAGATACACCGTGCGTCCGTAAGTTTTAAGTAGCTCGACAGGGCTCGATCCCGGCAGTTCTGAAACGGGTCTGCTGCGGGTATCTGGTGGAATCTGCAGTCGAACGGCCTCATAGGCCTTCGCGACCTCGAGGAACTGTTTAGGAAGCTTCGCATTTTCCACCAGATAGCTGAACTGCTCAGCGTCGTGGCGGAGCTTGCACCGGGACGTCAGTGTCTTGAACGCAGGCGATCTTCCCGGAGCCGCCTCCTCTAGGCGCCGCAAGGCATTCTCGTTCCAGGGTGAGCCGGTGCGCATGAATACGCTCCAACGGATGTTCTCGAGCGCCGCATCCCGATCTCCCAGCTCGAAGTGCGCAAGACCGCGGTTGAAATGCGCATCTCGAAGATCAGGGGCAATGCGAATTGCCGCCGTGAATGCCGCCACTGCCGACTCCAAATCGCCCAGGCCCTTGTGTGCCATGCCGCTGCCATAGTGCGCGTAGGCATTTGCGGGATCAGCGTCGAGCACTCGCGCAAAGCAATCCAGCGCTTCATCCCACTTCCCCATATCGATACAGACCTCACCGCAGGTCGTGAGCAGTCGCGGGTTGTCTGTGTGCGCCGCTACTCCCTCCCTCAAGATATTCAATGCCTGCCCAGAAAACCCGCTGGCGCTATATGCGCGGCCAAGATGCACGCACGCTTCCACGGAACCGGGCGTAAGGGCCGCCAGCGCTTTGGATGCTTCCAGTGCGATGGGGAACTGTTGAGAGGATTCAGCCAAATTGATCGCATTGCGGAAGCACTGCTCTGCCTCCTCGCGTTTTCCACTCTCCTCGAGGAGCCTGCCTAGATAGAAGTGCGCCAACGCATGGCCGCGGTTAGATGAAATCGCGGTGTGGAGATGCGCATGCGCGTCCTCGTACCGCTTGAGATCAAGACAAAATTTGCCGGCGGCAACTCGAACATCGACGTTCTCGGGCGAAACCTCGATAGCGCGTTCGAGATTTGATAACGCTTCAAGCGACTTTCCAGCCGCGTCTAGCGCGAGAGCAAGCAAGTAGAGTGCATCCACATGATGCGGCTGCGCATCAAGCACCTGCTCGCACGATTCGATGGCAGATTCGAGGTCGCCATCCTGGTAATGCGAGGAGGCCTCGTTCAGGCAGATTTGGACACCGGCCGAATCGTTCTTATCCAGGACTGACCGCCCGCGATCCTTATCTCCCGGAAAGAGATCTCTGAGAATGAGGTCACGAAGTATTCGAAATAACATTGATCACCGCAATCTTCTTGATACCGCTAACTCCGATTCAGCGCACGTCAGGCGCGACGCTCTTCAAGATCTCGCGACTTCACCGAGGGATTCTAGATCGATGGGGCGATGTCTTCTTACGGTGGACGCGGAAACTTTGCCGAGGATGCCGCCTTGACACAATTCGAACTCGAACCTTTCGCTCGCTGTTCGAAGCCGCCGCCACAGCTGAGGCGGGCCTTCATGAGCCTGGTCTACACGCACTCCCGGCAGAAGTTGCATTCGAAGGTGCCGTTCCTCGCCTGCTTGGGCTCAGGTGGAAGGTCGTTACCGCAGCGTTCCCGGTCGGGCATGAGGTTTAAATATAGCGTACCCAGTTAGCGGTTACCGGATGCCCCCAGCATATACACGGCCTCGGCGCGTTCATGTATTGAAAATATCCAGGCGCTATTGAGCCATCACCCCTACTGAAGCCTGGCCCTACTCGACCCGAGCCGGACGAAACGCCGCCGCAACACTTTGGGAGGAAGTATCTGCACAGCTTTGCAGTCGAATTACCGCTTAGCGGGCGGTATATCCTTGAGATGTTTTACGAGTTTTGCATGGGCCGCAAAATCTATCGGCCGATATCTGCGCGTCGTCGACGCCGGCGCGCTGCCGAGAAAAGCGCCTTCCCGGTGTTCCCGGCTCGGGCGTACAGGTCTTGGCTCGAACCCGCCGCCGCAGTTCGGGCACACGTTGAACAGCTTCGTGTCCACGCAGGTGCGGCAGAACGTGCACTCGAAAGTGCAGATCATCGCTTCGGTAGAGTTTGGCGGCAGGTCTTTGCCGCAGCACTCGCAGTCTGGCCGTAGCTCGAGCATGCGCAGACTCCTTCGACCTTAAAGCGCGCTTTCGACGGGATCGCCGGGCGCTTTTGCCCGCGCGGAAGGGCGATCGTCGAACAGCTCGCGGAGGTTCAGAGTTGAGCGTTTGCCCAGATGTTCGAAGTTCTCGTCCAGCCACGTTGCCGTCGCGGCCCGCCCGACGTCGAACAGGTGGGAAAGAAACGGCCACTCCGCGTTGAGCTTGCTGGAGGCGCCGAGGGGCGTCAGCTCCTCGTCGGCGCTGATGCGGTGAACGAGCACGTGCTTGTACTTCGCCTTGTCGATGCGTCCTTCCTCCAGCAGGCGATCGACGAAGTCTATGGCCCGATACTCGCGAAGCAGACTGCTGTTGAAAGTGATCTCGTTGACGCGATTGAGGATTTCTCGGGCCGATTTAGGCGTGCCTTCGCGAACGATGGGATTGATCTGAACCACTACCACGTCGTCTGCCCGGCAGCGGCGGAAGAAAGGAAACAGCACCGGGTTGCCCATGTATCCCCCGTCCCAGTAGGGCACGCCGTC
>JBFHVA010000144.1:0-9152 GCA_041589735.1 Gammaproteobacteria bacterium
TAACTGATCGCCTGAACTTTCGGGTGCGCATACACATCCGGCCGCGCGCTGGCACCACCGTTCAGGTGCTGATCCAGCTGCTGGTCGAAGGCCATCATCCACTGGATGAAAAGATATGCTGCTTCCTTGTTTTTCGAGTACTTTGGAATGAGGTAGGTCCAGCCTTCCACCTGGCCGACTTTTCCGCCTTTGCCCTGGGGCACGATGTCAAAACCCATTCTGCCCGCAACCTTGCTCGCTTCCTTGTCCTCGGCAACCGCGTAAGTGGCATCGTTCCACATGATCAGCTGATAGACCTTGTCCTGCTGCATCAGCGCCATCACATCGTCCCAGAAGTAATTGAGCGTATCCGGCGGGGAGAAATTCATCAGGCTCTTGTAGTACTCGAGGGATGCGATCGCCTCGGGGCTGTTGACGATGATCGGCCCGCACTCGCTGCCTGCGCTGACTTCCATCATGTCGCCGCCGAAGCTGTACAGAAAATTGAGCCACTCATACCAGAGCGCTTCGTGGCGCTTGCCTTGAATTGCGGTGCCGTAAAAGCCTTTCTCGGGGCGGGTGAACCATTCGGAGATGTCCCGATATTGTTTCCAATCCTTCGCGGGCTGAAGGTCGTAGCCGTATTTGGCCTTAAAGCCGGCGCGTTCCTTCGGATCGTTCAAAAGATCGTCCCGGTACCACATGTACATGGTGAGCGCGGTAAAGGGAAATCCGTAAACTTTGCCTTCGTACCAGGAGATCTCTTTCCACAGCCCCTGATAGAGTTGCTTTTCCGGACCGAAACTCGGGTCGCGCAGCTTCGAATTGGAAAGATATTTTTCCAGCGCTTCAAGATGGCCGTTTTTTACGAAGCGCCCCAGCTCGCGATGCGGCTGCAGAATGAAATCGTAGCGCCCCCGGCGTGAGTTCAGATCGAGCATGACTTTGTTGACCGCTTCGGAGTGCTCGTACATCTCGATTTCGACCTTGATGCCGGTGGCCTCCTCAAAGCGGTGCTTCAACTTTGCCATCGCCTCGAGCGGCGGCAGCGCTTCGCCGATGGTGCGGATAGTCGTCCCTTTATAGGGTTTGGCTGCCTCCTCCAGGCTCCACGCCGCCGCCGGGCCGGCGGCCGCGAGGCCGAGGCCGGCGAGCGCCGCGAGCACCAGGCCGGCGCGCAGCATTTTTGTCGTGATGTTCATGATTGTCTCCTCCTCGCTCGTCGGTCTTCTTATGCCCGGCGCGTGATAT
Source organism: Gammaproteobacteria bacterium (assembly GCA_041589735.1). Taxonomy (GTDB): domain Bacteria; phylum Pseudomonadota; class Gammaproteobacteria; order HK1; family HK1; genus CAMYJH01. Next base: position 1,231 of record JBFHVA010000144.1, read on the forward strand.
CCCAGGATGCACGGGCCCGAGGCAAGCCTATCACGATAATTCATGACTTCCAACATATTTTGTGGTAATTCCAACATCGTGGTGTCATCATGTCAGCCCTCGGTGGAGGATCGGCCGATGGATTTCATTTTCATGCTCACCCGCCACGATCAGACGGTCGAGGACTGCCTCGAGGTCATGGATGCCATCGCCCCGGTAGGACTTTCCCACGTTGGGTTCAAAGATGTGGGCGTCGACGTGGCGACGCTGCGGCTGCTCAATGAGCGTATCAAGAACAGCGGCGCGACCAGCTACATGGAGGTGGTCAGCACCAGCAAGGAAGCCTGCCTGCGCTCGGCGCGGGCGGCGGCGGAGATCGGCGTCGATCGGCTCCTTGGCGGCACGGACGTCCGTGATGTTTTGCAGATACTCGACGGCACCGGTATCGCTTACTACCCCTTTCCGGGAACGCCGGTCGGACATCCCACTCGGCTCGGCGGCAGCCCGGAGCTGGTGGCGCAGCACTGTCGTGACTTTTTGCAAGCAGGCTGTGCCGGCGTCGACCTGCTTGCTTATCGGGCAACGGACGCGGATCCAATCGACCTGGTGCGTGCGGCGCGGCGGGCGCTTGAAGGCGCGGGGCTGATCGTCGCCGGCAGCGTCGATTCCCCAGCGCGGATCCGAGCGCTCGCGCAGGCCGGCGCGGATGCGTTCACTATCGGATCTGCCGTGTTCGACGGATCCTTTTCGCCCAGTAAGGGAGCGGTCACGTCGCAGCTTCGGGACGTGCTCGAAGCCTGTTCGTGAACCGCGCGTCCGTAGTGGAGCCGGTTTCGTACTGGTCACCAATGATCGCGATACCGCAACCGGGCCGAACTTGATTGTCGGTCTCGACATCGGCACCCAAAGTCTCAAAGCGGTCGTCACCGACGACGGCCTTGAGGTTCTCGGTGAGGCGTTCGTCAGCTACGAGCCGAGTTACCCGCATCCCGGTGCCGCCGAGCAGGACACCGAAGTGTGGGATCGCGCCCTTGCACCTGCGATCAAGCGCGCGCTCGCGGCCGCCAAGGTGCAAGCGGCTGATGTCCACGCCCTCGGAATCTGTGGGCAACTCGATGGCTGCGTTGCCACCGATGCGCAGGGCAGGGCCATTGCGCCCTGCATCATCTGGATGGACCGGCGCGCGGAGCAGGAAATCTCGGACGTGCCGGCGGCGCTGGTGCGCGAGCGTGGTGGCGTCGTACTCGACGCCACTCACATGGCAGCGAAGATCCGTTGGCAAAAGCGCCACCTTCCGGAACCAGAGCGTGCGGTCCGGTTTCACCAGCCGGTGTCATATCTGGTTTCCCGCCTCACCGGGGAGCACGTGTTCGATCACGGGCTCGCGTCGACCACGATGCTGTATGACCTGAAGCGGCGAGCCCTCGATCAGGAGCTGCTTGACTGCTTCGGGATCCGTGCCGAGGAGCTTCCTCGAATCGCCCAGGCGGCCGAGACCGCGGGCACGTTAAGTAAGCAAGGTGCAGAAATGACCGGACTTCCCGCCGGCCTCGCGGTCGCCGTTGGTACCGGGGACGACTTTTCCAATCCCCTTGGCGCGGGTGTGGTCACAGGCGGACGCGCGGTATGCACCCTCGGCACCGCTGAAGTCGTCGGCGCGGTACACGACGAGGCCGTCATCGACCCCGGCGCGCTGGTCGAAACCCACGGCTATGCCGGCGGACGATTCTTTGTGGAAAACCCCGGTTGGCTTTGCGGTGGCGCAGTGGAATGGCTTATCGAAACCTGCCGGCTGGCGGATGCGGCGGAGCTCGATGCGCTCGCCGGAGTCGTCCCACCCGGCGCGGAAAAACTGCTGTTCCTGCCGGCGCTTTCAGGCGCCATGGCGCCCGAGTGGATTGCTACCGCGCGCGGTTGCTTTTACGGGCTCACGCCCGCCCACGGACGTGGACATCTGGCCCGGGCGCTGCTCGAGGGTTGCGCCTTTGCAATGCGCGACGTGCTCGACCGCCTGCGTCAACTTGGAATCAGCTTCGATTCCGTGGTGCTGCTCGGCGGCGGCGCACGCAGTCCCGTCTGGACCCGCATCCGCGCCGATCTGATGCGTCTACCGGTCGAACGACCGGCGGCCATCGACACTTCGCCCATCGGCGCGGCGGTGCTTGCGGCAATTGCCGCGGGGATCCAGCCGGATCTCGAAGCCGCGGCCCGATGCGCGGCCGCCGACGCTGAGCGGATTGATCCTGACGACACCGCGGTCGATGTCTACGACGAAGCCTATGAACGATACCGCGAGCTGTTTGAGTCGCTTCGACCCATGTTCACGGAACCGGATGCATGAACGGAGACGTGATCCGTCAACTCATCGACGGCACGCTGCCCGATCCGGACGGTGGCCCGGCGCTTTCGGTCCCCATTCGCAGCGTCGTCATTGCTGAAACCCTGGAGAATGAGGAGCGGGATCTCGTTGCTTCGCTCGACTTGGGTGCCCGGCTCGCATTGGTGTCCGACCCCACTACCCACCGAGTGCTCGGCGCGCGCGTAGCGCGCGCGGTGTCCGGGATCGCCGAGCTCCACCTGCTCGCACTGCCGGAACACCCGCACGCAGACGCGATCACGGTAGAACGGATCCGAAACGAGAGTGCATCCGCAGACGCGCTGATCGCCGTGGGCTCGGGCACCATAAACGATCTGTGCAAGTACGCCTCCGCCCTCGATGGCAAGCCTTACGTCGCCTTCGGCACCGCGCCGTCGATGAACGGCTACACCTCGGTCAACGCCGCGATCACCGTCGGCGGACACAAAAAATCCCTCCCCGCCCGGGCGCCCCAAGGCGTGTTCTTGGATCTGAGCGTGCTCGCAGCGGCCCCGCCGCGCATGATTCGCTCGGGCCTCGGAGACAGCCTGTGCCGGCCGACCGCGCAGGCGGACTGGCTGCTCGCCAGCGTGCTGCGCGGCGAACCTTACCGGGAAGCACCGTTTGCATTACTGGCTGGCGATGAGACTGCGCTGTTCAGTTCCGGCGACGCGCTGCTCGGCGGGGACCTGGACGCCATGAAACGCCTTGCGCGGACGCTGGTGTTATCTGGATTCGGCATGACTATCTGCGGCGGTAGCATGCCGGCGAGTCAGGGGGAGCACCTGATTGGTCACTACGCCGAGATGCTTGCAAACCCCGCCTGGCCTGCAAGCTTTCATGGCGAGCAGATCGGCGTCGCCACGCTCACCATGGCGCGGCTACAGGAAACGTTGTTGGAAAAAGATGCTCCAGAGATCGTCGGCAGCGACCCCAGCGAGGCTGCAGTGCTGGATCACTTCGGGCCTGAAATCGGCCCCGCCTGCTGGCGTGAATTCGAGCCGAAAAGGCTCGCGGGCGATGGTGTTCGCCAATTCAACCAGCGGCTGAAAGAGAGCTGGGAACAGCTGCGCGCGAGAATCGAAAAGTGCCATCGCACTGCCGCTGAGTTGGAGCGCGCGCTGGCTCGGGCCGGAGCGCCATCCACGCCCGAGGATCTCGGCTGGTCACATGACTTTTATCGGGACGCGGTGCGCCATGCGCGCGAGATCCGTAATCGTTACACCTTTCTCGATCTTGCAGCGCAAGCGGGTCGACTTGAAGAATTCGCTGCGACCTTGTGATCTCAAGCCTTGTTTGCGAACTGCATCATATATTATGGCTACGAAGCTAAGGCAGCACTCTCCAAGCCAGGTCACCCAGGCAAAGCTTGGTAAGTCGCAGCGTCAAGAGCGTATCGTTGCCGAGCTTAAGATCGACGCAGCACTGCGCGTGTCGGATCTCGCCGATCGCTTTGCCGTCACCACGGAAACCATCAGGCGCGACCTGGACTATCTCGCCGAGCGTGGGCTGATCGCACGTACCTATGGTGGCGCGGCGTCGGCGGGCAGCGGCGAGCCTGGGTTCAACGAACGTTACCGTCTTAGAGTCGCTGAGCGGCGGCGCCTAGCCGAGTGCGCTGCGGCGCTTGTAAAGCCAGGTGACGTGCTCATGATCGACGCAGGATCCACGACGACACATTTTGCTCGGCGTCTCGCGGCCGACGCAATGGAGCTAACCGTGCTCACAAACAGCGTCGGCGTCGCCACCGCACTGGGCCCGAATACCCGTATCCGCGTAGTGCTATGCCCCGGGGATTACGATCCCCATGAGGGCGGGGTCTGTGGTGCTGAAACGCAAGCGTTTCTGGGCCGATTTCACGCGACTAAATGTTTCATCGGAGCGAGTGGATTGACCGCTGACGGTCCAACGGACGCGAATACCGATGCAGCATGGGTCAAGCGAGTAATGATCGATCGCAGCAAACGAATCTTTTTGCTGGTGGACGCCGGTAAGTTCGGTGTTCGGGCCGTAGATCGCATTTGTCCACTCGAAGCTCTGGACGACATCGTTTCCGACGCACGCCCCGATCGTCAGCTGGCCCGCGCCATATCCCGCGCCAAGGTATCCCTGCATCTGGCCCGCGTCCGGCGGACAGCGGCGAGATAGAGATTTCACTTTGGGTAGCGTTCTGAATCGCTCAGCTTAATTGATCTGGCGGCTGGGGCGCAGCCAGCAGAAGGGGGCAGGGTAGATACTCGATCGCTGGCTCAGGCTTTCGAACTGCTTCTAAAATAGATGCTGCTGTCAAGCAAAGCTCACTAGGTCCAACGGGGAAAGGACGCCGGGCACCGAATCCGCATCTCGAATCCCCGCACTCAAGTCCATATGAAAACCCTGAGCTTCGGCGAGCTCGAGCGCTTCAGCGGTTGCCAGAGCGCGGACTCCCGCTGACTTGGTGTGCTTCTCCAGCTTGGCGGCGAGGTTTACCGCGTCTCCGATGACCGTAAATTCGAGCCGAGACTCGTGGCCCACCACGCCATAAAGCAGCGAGCCCACCGCCACAGCGGCGCCGATGCGCACCGGCGGCAGGCCCCGGGACTGAAGCGAAGCGGACAGGCGCTCGCCCTCCAACTCCACGGGCGCTGCTAGGGCTGCGGCCGCGGTGGCGAGTAGGGTTGCTCGTTTCATCAAATTACTCCTGTTACACACTTAAAAGGTTATGGGGAGGATTACTTTCGTCCCGGGGAAAGAGTGGCGCCAGCGGGTGAAGACCTGAAATGCCGCCTGCCTATGGGCTCCATGCGCGGTGCGAATGGGCGCCGCCGCGGGCCGCTGCCGGGGGCGGAGGAGAGGAAAAAAATCTACGCAGAAAGTCGAAAGTGGATGGCTTGATTAGTCACATTCGCGTTCAGGCCCGGAGCTAGATTTCCTCGTGGACCTGACCGTAGGCCAGCACGGCGAATAGGCAGGTGCCGCCGATAATGTTTCCTACAAAAGTCGGCAGGATAAGCCCGAAGATTCCGTCGACCATACCGAGGTCACCGTTGATCTGCAGCAGAAAAACTTCCGCCGAGCCCGCAACCACGTGGGTGAAATCGCCGAGGGCGATCAGATAGGTGAAGGCGACGATGACCCAGAACTCAGAACCCTCGGCGCTCGGCAGCATCCACACGATGGAGGCAATGAAAAACCCGGCGGGTATTCCATAGACCAGCGCCTCCAGCGGCGAGTTGTCCGCGAAGTGGTGCGACACTTCCAGCAGTGCCGGCATGTGCTCCGGATGCACCGTGCCGGCGTAAACGGTGACAATCGCGGTGGCCAGGGTGCCCGCCATGTTGGCGAGAAACACGACTATCCAAAGCCGGGCCACGATCCAGAGCCGTTCGAGACTGAATCCGGCGAACAGAGGTAACACCACGGTGATGGTGTTTTCGGTGAACAGCTGCAGCCGTCCGATGATGACGAGCAGGAAGCCGACGCAGTAGCCGAAGTTCTCGAGTATCGGGCGATAAGGTGTGTCCGGCAGATAATGGTGAAGCAGGCCTTCGGCCAGCAACGACGCGGTGATTCCCAGGCCCGCGGCTATCCCGGACCACCACAGGGAGGCCAGCGGGCGCCGCATTTCCTCCTCGCCCTCACGGCGGACGATTTCGTAGACCACCGGCGGGCGTAGCCTCACTCGCTCTTCCGCAGCTTCTTGATCCTCTCGGGAAAATTTCTTCTGCTCGTTCGCCATCGTTTTCCTCTGTCCCTTTACATCGATTTCACGCACGTCGCCCATGATCCCACTGGAAGTCGCGCGACTCCGCGTGCGCCGAATTCTAAAGGGGCTTTCGAAATAAGATCAGCAGTTTTGGATTTTTTGCGTATTGAATCCGGCAAAGCGGCTCAGTGGCCGGAGCCGGACGGTGCTGAAAGGCCCTCAATTCTCACGTTGAGGCAGGCAGGCAACTTGCTTTTAACCGCGCGCTGAAGGGCGCCTGCCAGTTCATCGGGATCCGTGACGTGTTCGCCGTGACCGCCGAGCCCTGCTACGGCCAGGTCGTATCGGGTGTCTTCGAGCTCACAACCGATCAGGCGATCGGGACCATAGTCGCGGAGCTGGATTTGATACTCGGCGTTCCAGCGGGCGTCGTGTCCAACGATGGCGACGAAAGGTGCGTTACAGCGCAACGCCGTTTCGAATTCGCCCAGATGAAAACCAATCGTACCGTCGCCCATGAGCGCCACGACGGTGGCTTCGGGCCGATTGATCTTGGCGGCAATCGCATAACACAGCCCACCGCCGATCGCGCCCGCGGGTCCATTGATGATCCGAGTTCGTGCGGATAGACAGGCCTGGGCCCACTGTCCGAATTCGCCCCCATCGCAGATCAGGATTGGGTCTTTTGCGACGTTGAGAACCCGCTGCACTTCTCGACATAAGGTGGCCGGAAGGATGCGCCCCGAGGTCGAGAGATCTTCAGTGCTTTTTGCCCGTAAGGCGATGGCGGCGGCGACTTCACCGCGCCACGCCCGTCTCGATCCAGTTACCTTTCTAGCGGACTGAATCAGCGATTCGGCCGCAACATCGGCATCGGCCTGGAGCGCGACGAGCAGACCATTACCGAGCTGGCGCTTTGCACGCTCGAGCGGTTCTTTTTCCGGATCGACTACGATGAAACGGCATTCAGGCGCAAATGCCGGCGGCTTGCCGAACCCGATTGTGAAATCGATGACCTTGCCGAGGCTCATGACTACGTCGGCACCGGGAAACACGCGCGCCAGGTTACCCAGGGCGGGGTCGCGGAGGCCTCTTGGACTTTCCATCGGGATCACGGGAACGTCGAGGGCTGCGGACAGCCGTTCGAGCAGAGCGCCTGCCCGGGAAGCGTTTAGCGCGGGACCGGTGAGCACCACGGGGCATTTCGCGCCCGACAACGTATCAAGGATTTTGGTTAAAGCTGCGGGGTCCAGATCATTCCGTTGGCGAGCAAACCGTTCTGCACTCGGCGGGCTCATCGACGCCACCGACGTGTTCAACAGATCGAACGGCAGCGAGACGTGCACAGGGCCTGGGCGGCCTTCTCGTGCGACCCGGAGCGCTCGGGCAATGTCTTCGCCGAGTTCCGCGGCGTTTTGCGACCGAAAAGCGATCTTACACAGAGGCGCGGAGACGTCGGTTTGCCGGAGCTCTTGAAACGCGCCCCGAACGTCCTGGGCAAGCGGCGCGTCTCCGCTCAAGAGCACCAGCGCGCTTTCCGAAGCCCGTGCGGTGTAAAGCGGCGACAATCCGTTGGCAAATCCCGGGGCCGCGGTGAGCAGGGCGACGCCGGCTTGACCGGTGAGCTGTGACCAGGCGTCAGCCATGTAGACGGCAGCCGCTTCGTGACGCACGTGGACCAGTCGAATGCCGACATCGATGCAAGCATCGAAGATCGGCATGATTTGGTTGCCGGAAAGGGTGAACACGGTGCGCACACCACCGGAAACCAGCGCGTCGGCAATGAGGTCCGCGCCTCTCATTAAATGCTTCGCCCCGCGGTGAGAGTAACTTGCACGGACCCTTGCACCCCATAGCTTCAGCTCGTTGCCGGGAAAGTCGGCTCGATGATGCTCTCCACTA
>JBFHVA010000145.1:0-9131 GCA_041589735.1 Gammaproteobacteria bacterium
GAAACCGAACAAGCGTCCAAGCAGGCTTCCGCCGGCGGACCAGGCTGCGCCGCTTATAATCTGACGCACCTGCGAAGCCGGTCGCGCGGACAGTGAATGCTCTTCGCGCGGCACCCCGTTCACCGTCGAGCCTCTTGTTGCTGGAACTGCCAGGTGGCGGTCAGGGACTTCACCCAGAGCTGAGTATGGTGGCTCATTCAATGAGGGAATGCGGCATTCGATTTCGACTCGTCGCTGCCCAAACGGCGCGGGCGCGTAGCAAACGAGCCTTCAGGGCAAGTAGCTCAGCGTGATTGATTTTCAGCATGCTCAAACAAGTGTGGCGTCAAGGCGCACCCTCGTAGGGTGATTTTTTCTCTGCGCCAAACTCGACAAGCGGGTAGCGCACGACCCTGCGACAAAGAAGTTCGGAAAAGAGATCAAAACGGCGTCGCTCCACGCGAGCGGCGAACTCCGCAGCGTGGTGAAACGCCGACGGCTCAGCGTGGAGGATGCCGGAAAGTTTCAGGACGATACGCCGGCGCTTTTTGTTCAGGCGAAGCCCCGGCGCCATTACGCCTTTAATATTCGATAGCGTGGGCAAGAATCCCGCTTTGGGCCGACGCGCTGGACTAATCGTTCTTTTCGCCTTCGGTTTCCGAAAGCAGCGCGTCGAAATACGCAATGGTCTTTTTCAGTCCCTCCTCGAGCCCGACGCGAGGCGTCCATCCGAGAACTTTTTCGGCCATCGTGATGTCCGGTCGCCGCTGAATGGGATCGTCTTCGGGCAGCGGCTGTTTGATGATTTTGGAGCGTGAGGCCGTGATGTCGATGATCTTGTTCGCCAGTTCCGCGATGGAGAACTCGCCGGGGTTACCGAGATTCATCGGACCGGTAATTTCATCGGGTGTCGCCATTAGGCGAATGAAGGCTTCGATTAGTTCGTCCACGTAGCAGAACGATCGTGTCTGCGAGCCGTCGCCGTAGATGGTAATGGGCGCATTTTTAAGCGCCTGAACGACGAAGTTTGAGATCACCCGACCGTCATTGGGGTGCATGTTGGGGCCGTAGGTATTGAAAATGCGTCCCACCTTGATCGGCAGACCGTGCTGCCGACGGTAGTCAAAGAACAGGGTCTCGGCGCAGCGCTTGCCTTCGTCGTAACACGCTCGTCGTCCCACCGGATTGACTCGACCCCAGTACTTTTCCGTCTGAGGGTGGATCTCCGGATCGCCGTAGACCTCGCTGGTCGACGCTTGAAAGATGGTGGCGCCCACGCGCTTGGCCAGGCCCAGCATGTTAATTGCGCCGTGCACGCTGGTTTTCGTGGTTTGCACCGGGTCGTGCTGGTAGTGCACTGGTGAAGCGGGACACGCCAGATTGTAAATCTCGTCCACCTCCACGTAGAGGGGGAATGTCACGTCGTGACGCATGAGTTCGAAGTTCGGAGCGTCCAGCAGCGACTGGATGTTGCGCTTTCTGCCGGTGAAGTAGTTGTCCACGCAGAGCACGTCGTGGCCCTCGTCGACAAGCCGTTTACACAGATGCGAGCCCAGAAAACCGGCGCCGCCGGTGACCAGGATCCGTTTATCCTCGATGACTTTCATGCTGCCGGCCTCATCTCCTGCCGGCTCGGGTCATCCGATGTCGGCTGGTTGTGGTGACCCCTCCGGCGCCTGTCGCCCCCCCGCTCGAAGTCAGCGGCCACCAGCCCGACGGCGAGCAGTATGAAGAATAGCGCCGCGTTGGCGGGAATACTGAGATTGAAATCCACTAGGCCATGCGCGAGCAGCGAGGTGGTACCGCAAACCGAAAAAAATAAAGCACCTCGCATCAGCGGATCGCGGCGACGAAGATAACCGGAGATTATTTTGAACAGCAGGATGCAAATTGCGCCAGCCGCCAGGACGAACCCGATAAGGCCTTGCTCTGCGAGCAGCTCGAGAAAATCGTTGTGGGCGTGCTCGTAGTAGCCGCCCCCGAGCGCTTGGGTCTTATAGGCGGGGAACACCCATTGAAAGGTACCGGCGCCGGAACCCGTGAGCCAGAAATCCCCGATCATGGGATAGATCGCCTCGCGGATGTCGCCGCGATTGTTGGCGAAGCCAACGTTCTCCAGCTTTTCCACGATTCCGCCCGCCCCAAGCCATGCCACCCCCACCATTGCGAGCATGCCTATTTTGAGCGGCACCCGGGACTCTGCCGCGCCGCCGCGGCGAGAGAAGACCGCCAGCGAGACCGCAAACCCGATGGAAAATACCAGCGCCGCAACGCCGCCCCGAGAGCTACTGAGGATCAGCGCCGTGCACATGATAAGCAGGCAAAACGACACCCAGCCGGTGTCCTTGAGCACGAAGTCCATGCCGCGCCTCAAAGCTTCGCGCCAACCGCGGCCGTAATGAAGCGTGGATCGAGCGATCAAAAGTCCAATGGCGGCAGGAATGGTGACCTCCATCAGGCCGGCGAAGTGGTTTCTGTTGACATAGGTTCCGGAGACGGAGTTTCCCGCAACGCCGGGATACCACAGTACGAAATGACCCCGACCAACGTAAGCCAGAATGCCGTAAAAAGCCTCTATGGTGCCAACCAGGGTGAGCACGATGAGCATGAGTCTGAGTCGACTCCGTGACGTGAGCAGCACGAGAGTGAGAAAAAACAGCGCCACGTAGGCCGCGATCTTCTGCAACATGGAAAAGGTCGATCCCGGATCCAGGCTCAAGCTCGACAGCGGCGCGTAACCCTCACCGGCAGCGGCGGAGTAGTGCATGAATGCCTTGGGGCTGAGAACCGCCAGCAGCGCCGGCGGCAGCGGCAGCGCCTGAAGCGCAACGTAAGCAATCCAAATTACGAATAGCGCGAGTGCCGCTTTGCCATCACGCAGCGCCGGCGTCACCCGGCTGCTTTGACCGGCGAAGCGGAGGCACCAAAGGCCCAGCAGAATCATGGCGGCCGCGTGCATCAACCCCGCTGACCAGGCGCGATTGCTGCCCAGCGGCACCGGCAGCCAGGCTATCAGGGTAAGCAGCCCGAAGAACAATGCAGAGGCAGTAATGGACGGTCTGCTGTTACTGATCTGCGTCATGGCGTGATCGGTGAAAAGTTCGTTTTTCAACGGCCGCTCTGGGCAACGATGCGACTTAGCAGCTCTCGGTCGCGGGTATCGGTCAGCATGCCTTCCACCAGATCTTCTCGACCGGCATGAACCGCCATTCGAAGAATGAGATCAACATCGTCGCCGATTAAAAGCGCCCGCCTGAGCGTGGCCACCGCCTCTGCCCGTTGACTTTCGCTCAGCGCGTCCCAGATGGAAAACGCCACCAACAACGACTTGAGCTGGGTCTTTGTCTCCCACGGCGCCAGCGCCAGCGCCCGCTCCAGCGCGAACGTCGCCCGGGCGCCGGCGGTGCCTTCAAGGAGCCGGGACTCAGCGTAATTGATCCAGCCATATCCCCAGCTCGGGCGGTGGCCGATAACCTCCGCGTAAGCTGCCCGCGAACGCTGCCGATATGAGCGCGCCGCGTCTGTGGCCCCCCCGCTCCGCCAGGCGAGCCAGGCGTAATGCCGGCCGAGCTCGGCCGCGTACCTGGCGTTGAGCGGGTCCAGGGCACGGGCCTGGTAGAGACGATCGAAGGCGTTCCGCCAGCGCTGCGGCGTCATTTGCGCCAGCCTTTTCGGATTTTCAGGCGCCCGGGTAGCGCTGACCGTGAGATCGGCCCATGACCACGCCAGCGCCTGGACCGCCGCGGCAAAGCAGCCGGCGGCGACTATCGCTGCTGCGGCACGACTCATTCGATTACCCGGGGAATGCGATCGCGGGTCGCGAAATACGGATGTCCGTAGGACGGTTTGGAGCTAAGTCGAAGGCTGCTGTTGATACTGATACGCGGAATAGCCCCGATACATGCCGCGATAACCGCTCGAGTAGTAGCTTTCGAGTGCGGCAAGGTTCACCTGCTGCAAAACCACGCCGGCGGGCCGAATCCGACCGGACGCAAGACGCCTCAAGGCTTCTTCCACCGCCTTGAACGTCGTTTGTTGACTATGAATAGTGAACACGACGGCATCTACCAGATGCCCGAGCACCACGCTGTCGCTGACGGGCAGCACCGGCGCGCCGTCGACTACGATGTGGTCGAACCGTTTGCGCAATTCTTCGAAAGCGAGGGCGAACTTTCGCGAAGAAATGATCTCCAGTGGGTTCGGTGGCACCGTTCCAGCGCAGAGCAGGAACATATCCTCTGCTTTCGGATGGGCAAGAACGGCATCGTCCAGCTCGCATTCGCCCAGCACCACGTCGGTTATTCCCGGCCGATCCGCCTTGACTCCGAACACTTTTGCCAACCGCCCTTTCCTCAAGTCCGCGTCCAGCAACAGCGTTCTGCCGCGCTTTCGGAAAGCCAGCGCCAGGTTACACGCCAGCGCTGTCTTGCCTTCCTGGGCGATGGAAGACGTCAGCAGCACAACCTGGGGCGGATTGTCCACGTCTGAATAGAGTATCGCCGTGCGAATGTCGTTGACGGCTTCGGAAAACGGCGTGCGCGGATCTGTCAGCACGTATTGATCTACCGTCTGGCTCTTGCGGCGGCTGACCTTGACGCTCTGGAGCATCCCGAGCAGCGGCAGGCCGAGGCGATTCTCCACGTCTTCTCGAACCTTGACGGTGTCGTCAAGGCGGGCGCGAATAATGGCGAGGAACACACCGACAAGCAGCCCGATGAGCACCGAAATGAAAATCATCCGCTCCCTGTTGGGTTTGAACGGTCCGGTCGGAACTTCCGCCTCGTCGATAATGCGCACGTTGCTTACGTCATATTCGTTGGCAATGTCCGCTTCCTTGTACCGAGCGACGAAGCTTTCATAGAGCTGGCGGTTGGCTTCCACCTCGCGCTCGAGCTTGGCGAGCGTGAACGCCTTGCCAGAAAGCGTGCGCATTTCCGCCTGCTGCGCGTCAATGATGTTTCGCAACTCGCGTTCCTGGGCCCTTGCGACTTCGAACTCTTTGCGCACCGTGTCGACGGCTTTCTCCACTTCGGCTCGAAGCCGTGATTCCGCCTGTTTCAAGTCAGCCAGCGCGGCACGCATTCGCGGGTGTTTCTCGCCGTATCGCTCACTCAGCTCGGAGACGCGCCGCTCCGTCTCGACTTGATTCCGATGCGCGTCCAGCACCAGAGGATTCCCGACGACGCTCACCAGAGATTCGTAGTCGCTACGATTAGCGATGTACGATTTCACCTGGTTGTAGCGCGCCTCCGCCTGGCTTCTCGCGGCCTGCGCCTTGATGAGCTCCGCGGTGAGGCTGCCCAGCTGCGCGCCGACGATCTTCTCGCGGTTTTGCGTATCGACCAGCCCTTCGGCCTGCTGAAATTCCTGCAGCGCCTGCTCAGAATTTTCAAGTTTGACCTTCAGCTCGTCGATGCGCTGGCGCAAAAATCCCGTTGCCTGCTGAACGTTCGAGCTTCTCGAATCCAGACCAAAGTCGATGTATGCCCGGGCCACCGCGTTGGCCACCTGAGCGGCCTGATTTGGATCGGTAGAGATAAACCGGATCTGCAGCACCTCCGATTCCTTGCCGCCGGTGACCTGCAGACCACCGATGACGACGTTGATGGCAGCATCTCGGGGAGACTTCGGTGCAATGTTCGGCTTCTTCGGTCCGCGCCACTCCGGCGGCAACAGCTCTTTCCAGCTGCGTACCCAGGAGGCCGCCTCGGATGTCCAGCGATGAATCACACCGGGAGCAGCGTTTCCATTATTTGAAGACTTATCCTGTGCGCTTGTAGAGGCGACGGCTTTATCCAGGCCCAGATTGTCGACCACCCTGGCGGCTACCGAACGGCTGCGGATGATATCGATCTGAGTTTCGTAGAAGTACCAGTAAAGCGGCGTGCTCTCGAACTGCTGCACGTTGGCAAGGTTGGGCTGGTTGTACTTGACCAGAATGCGCGTTTCCGCGCGGTACACGGGCACAGCTTTCAATGCCGCCATCGTTCCGACGGCGCCGCCGATAATGGCGAGCGCGAGAATGCTCCACTTGTAACGCTTGAGCGTACGCCAGTATGCGAGCAGCGGGAATTCGTCCTGATCTCGGTCCTCGAATCCCACCGGGGCACCAGCGTTGACGTCAACCGGTAGCAGGTGCGGACGACCAGAGTCGGGGCCCTGGCTGAATGAATTCACTTTAGAAGAAGCTCTCACCAACGGTAATCACATCACCCGGTCGTATGCGCATCCCCGGCGTCGCCTGTCTGGCGCGCTGAGTGGAATCGCCGTCGCGGACGACCGTGATGTTTCGCTCCGACGCACGCTCGGTATATCCCCCCGCCAGTGCCACCGCCTTTTCGACAGTGAGCCCGTCGACGTAGTTGAACCCACCGGGATTTCGCACCTCGCCTTTAATATAGAACAAACGGAAGGTGTCGATGCTGACGGTAACGTTGGGCTTCTTCAGATAGCCATCGGACAGCATCTCGGTGATATGCCGCTGCAGTTCCGAGGCCGTGCGGCCGCGTACCTGAATGTCGCCTAGGAGAGGATAGGAAATCTTGCCGTTTCCCTTGACCCGCTCGTCCTTGACGCTGAGATCCGGTTCGCCGTACACGGTGATGGAAATGCCGTCTCCGGTGTCGATTCGGTAGGTGTCAGCAGGATCGTAAACCGGGTCCGGGCTGCCGGTCTGGGCCATTGCCTCGCGCGAGACGGTGTTTGAGCCGGTTTTGTTTGACCTGGCATTGGTCGTTTCGGGAACAGGCGCTACGAGCTCCGTGTCGCTTCCACCAACGTCAGTCGACAACAGCAAGGTAAGATCGACAGAAGGTCTTTCGGCGTATGCACTCAGCGGCGCCAAGAACAGCACCGGCATCACTATCAGGGCGAAAATAATTCTCATCGACCGCAGCATCAGCTCCGCATCCCTCTTCCCATCGCGGAAGCTTCAACGGCTACCGCAGGAAATACCATCGTGATACTCCCAATAATACTTAAGATTCGCATTCGGACTGTGTCCGTATCCCTATAACTAGACGTTGTTCACAACGACTGTGTGAACCACGTCACAAAACTTTAATTCCCTGAAGCTTTGCCGCCAGGGCGGCGCTCCAGCGATACGTTCAGCTCGATGAAGACAATGGAATTGTCGTAATCAGCGGTGGGATCGCTGGAATCACGGGTCAAGTACTCGAAGCCACCGCGCAGCTGAACGAAGCGATTGAGACGATAAGTCGTGGCCACGTCGAACTGAAACAAATCGTCCTCGCGGTTGGATTCGAAATCGGCTTGCTGAAACTGGAAACCTGCGTCCGCTATCAGCCGCGAGCTGAACCCGTGGCGCCAGCGAAGTCCTGCGGTGTCCACCACCGCCGATCCGCCGCCCTGACCGGTGTCAGAAGTGTCGCGCGAAGCGTAGGCGGTAAACGTGCTGAAACTTCTCGGCGACCATCCAAGTTTGACGTCGAAGTTGGCGCCGGAAAAATCACGCTGGCTGGAGTCGTCAAAGTCTCTTTCCAGGACTCCGATCTTTACTTCGCCGGTGGTCTTGGCAGTGGCTTCCCAGGCGACGCCTACAAGCGCCGACGTTTCCCGGCTGTCCAGAGGCGTGGCCGGGTCGGTGTAGTCGGTGAAGCTCAAGCCCGCATCCGCCACCAGGGAAAACTTCGGGCCCAGGTTGTATCGCCCTTTCAACGCGAAAGACTGACGGTCGTAATCCCGGGCGCCCTGGTTGTTGTTCAGGTAACGGTTACCGGATTGCTGAAATCCGATTCCGAACCCGGCCTTGGTCCGCAGCACGGAAGCCCAGGCGCGGCCGAAGGTGGCGTTAATTCCGGCGTGGTGACGTCGCCATCGGTCTGGATCGGGTGAGACGGTGAGGCGCGAGGAAATATCTCCGCGCCGGTCGTGACCATAAAACAGACCGGTGTCCAGTGAGACCTTGAGCTTTCGGCTCACGCGCAGGTCTGCGTCAGCGATGAGCTCGTGGTCGAAGTAATCCTCCTCGGAAATATCTGCGTAATGGGCGTACTCGCCCTGGTAGCCGAGGCGAAGATCATGGCGCCCCAGCCGTCCCTCCGCCATCACTTTGGGCCTGGTCTTAAAGATCAGCGATGACTCTTCGTTGGCGCTGCTTTTGAGCACGTTGTCGTCGTACTGCGTGGCCACGCTTAGCTCCAGCGTGAGCGCCGAGAATCGGGGCAGAAAGCGGCCCGGTTCCCTGGCCACCGGCTCTTCGGAGACCAGCGCGTCGTCGCGAACGTCCTCAGATAGCTGGTCGCTCAGTCGCAGACGGATGCCTTCGTTGGCAGCCGCCAGGCCCGCCGTAGATACGGACAACAGGAGTCCGAGAAAGATTGCCTGTGGAGCCAACCCGGCCACGACGTCGGAAAAGCGAGCACGGCAGCGATGACCCGCCGACGGTGCTCGTCCACCGCTTGGGTCACGCCCGTGCTGAGAAATGAAGCTGACTGGTACCGAGCCCCTCACCGATCGTCCAGACACAAACCGTTGCCGCCGAATTACGCCGCCGAACAGGCGAGGGGCGTGGTGACAAAAGGGCGTGCCGGCCCCCTTTAAAAAATCAAAGCAATATCTTCAATTTGTCGCGTATCTTCTTGTTATAGTGAAAATTTTATAGCACAGACTAGGCCCATTTCCCAGGCGGCCGCCTGTTTTTGAGGAAAAATAAGGCGATGTCGGGCCGGGCTAGGAATCCATCGGCAGGACCTTTAGGTCGGGTTCTGAGCGCACCCGCCCACGCAAACGTCCCGGCTCCCCCAGGGTGCGGTCTTAGGGGCGGACTTCAGGTGTAAATATTTGGGCTCGGGCCGGTGGGCTGACTAACTGGAGCTGACGGTGCCGCCGCCACCGGATCCCGAGCCCGGCACCAGGGGTGGCGGAACGACCACGTCGGAATCAGTTTGCGGCTGCTGCTGGCCGGCCGCGGGCAGAAGCCCGGGCGTGAAGGGATCGGGTTCCCCGCTGTCCGCCACGGTCACGTCGGGCACCGGCGGCGGCGCAACGGCGGGTTGGGAATCCGGCAGCTGAGGCAGCCCCGGCGACGCGTCGCTGGTCGGTCCATCGGGATCGGCTTCTGCTTGCGCCAGCGCCGTGCTCAGAAGGAGCTCCGGCTGCGCGGCGAAGCGCCCGCCCGCACGTTCGGCATA
>JBFHVA010000146.1:0-9115 GCA_041589735.1 Gammaproteobacteria bacterium
AAAAACAGCCAGATATTGGCCACCGCGATCATCGGCAGGATGGTCGGCGTGAAGTAGGCGAGGCGCAAAAACGAGCGCCCCGGCAGGGCCTTGTTGACCAGCAGCGCCATCGCGATGGCGAGCCCGACCGAGGCTGGTATCGTGCCCGCCGCAAACCAGAGGTTGTTGACCAGCACCTTCCAGAAGATCGGATCCTCCATCATCAGCTGGTAATTCTCGGTGCCGACGAAGCGCGAGGGGCGCATCGAGGTCCCCTTGGAGAACATGCTCTCGAAGAACGTCGCCACCGTCGGGTAGTGGGTAAACGCGATCAACAGGATGGCGGCCGGCGTGAGCAGCAGCCAGCCGTAGACCTGGGCGCGGGTCGAGGTGGAGATCATTCCTGGACTAAAGCGACGTGGAGTCGTGTGCCGTCACTGAAGACCGCGGGCGAGCGTGAGCTCACCCGCGGCGGTTTCAGTGATAGAAGGATTCAGCGATAACGCTTCAACAGTCGATCGGCCTGGCTTTGCGCATCACCCAAGGCCTCTTCTGGTGACTTCGCTCCGGTCAGCACCGATTGAATGGCGTCGTCCAAAAGCTTCCGCACGCGTCCGGTTTGATAGGTGGAAAGCTCCGCGGTCGCGAACTGAAGCTGATCCCGCGCCACCGCGGCCGGCGGGAACTGGGTCACGTAGTTCACCAGTTTGGTGGTCTGATAGGCGTCCGGACGGGTGCCGATGTACCCGGTAGCGATGCTCCACTCCGCGGTGCGCTCGGGATCGGTCATCCACTTGATGAAAGTCAGTGCGGCCTTGCGCTCTTCCGGCGTGGTCTGCTTGAAGATATAGAAGTTGCCTCCACCGGTGGGCGTTCCGCGGCGCTTGCTGGCCGGCAGCATGGCGACACCGAAATCGAAGTTGGCGTTGTTTTTCACCGCGGTCAGGTTGCCGGTGGAATGCCACATGATGGCGGTCTTGCCCTCGAGGAAGTTCTGCCGCAGGGTGCCCCATTCGATGGTGCCCGAAGGCATTGCACCGTGTTTTGCTCCGAGATCGCGCCAGAAGGTCAACGCCTCCACGACGGCCGGTGAATCAAAGTGGGTCTGGTTGCCGCTGTCATTCATCAGCACCTGGCCGTTCTGCATGGTCAGCGCGCCGAACATCCAGTATGGATAACCCGTGGAGGGGATCATCACGCCCCAGCGCTCCACGTTGCCCCCGGCATCCTTCTTCACCAGCTGCTTGCCTAAGGAGGCGAGCTCGCTCCAGTTCTGGGGCGGCTTCTCCGGATCCAGACCTGCGTCGCGGAAGGCGTCCTTGTTGTAGTACATGACGATGGTGGATCTCTGGAAGGGAATCCCCCAGACCTTGCCCTGGGTCATGCCGTTTTCCATCAGCGACGGATAGAAGCTCTTCAGCCACTGCTTTTCTTCTTCGGTCGAGACGATGTCGTCGAATGCGACGATGGCGTCCTGCTCGATGAGCTCGTAAATGTCAATGGAAAACATGACCGAAAGCTGGGCCGGCTGTCCGCTCTTTAGCGCGGCAAGCGCCTTGATGCGGGCGTCGTTATAGTTGCCGGCGTAAATGGCGCTGACCTTGATGTCCGGATGCTCCTTGTGAAAGTCGGCCACCAGGCTGTCGACCACCTTGGTCAACGGTCCGCCCACGGCCACCGGGTAATACATGGTGAGCTCGACCGCGGCAAGCGCTGCGCCGCTGGAACCCAGGGCGAGCAGCATCGCGGATGTGAATGCCAGAAGATGGCGTCTCAATAGGGTATTCATTGTCGTCTCCTCTCGTTTCGATCGCGGCGTCCGTGCAATTTCGCGAACGTGTCTGCGTTTTTTCTTGACAGGCGCCGCATCCTTTAGCGCCTCCGTTTGAATCATTGTGAAGCTCTTCTGCCGGTAGCGGCATCGAAAACGTGCACCGCATCCTGGGGCCAGCTTAAGTTAACCCGCTCGCCGTCATCGATGCGTACGTGCCCGGGCAGGCGAATAACCAGTTCCTGGGGACCGATTTTCGCGGTCACGATGCTGTCGGCGCCTAGATAATCCGCGGCGACGAGGCTGGCGGGAACGCCGTTTTCGGAAATAGTGATGTGCTCCGGGCGGACCCCCGCCTTGAAGGCTGCGCCGTTACCGTTGATCATCGGATGCTGCTCCGCGCCTTCCAGCGCGCCGCCCCGCGGGCCGTCAATGAGATCGAGAATATTCATTGGCGGCGTGCCGATGAATTGCGCTGAGAAAACGCTTTCCGGGCGCTCGTAAAGCTGGTCCGGGCTGCCTTCCTGCTCGATGCGGCCTTCGCGCATGAGGATCACCTTGTCCGCCATGCTCATGGCCTCAGTCTGATCGTGGGTGACGTAGACCACCGTCATGCCGAGCCGCTTCTGCAGCGCGCGGATCTCGACCCGCATCTCGTGACGCAGCTTGGCGTCCAGGTTCGAAAGCGGCTCGTCCATGAGGCAAATCGGATTCTCCGCGATGATGGCGCGGGCCAGCGCCACCCGCTGGCGCTGGCCGCCGGATAGCTGCGCCGGTTTGCGATCCATGAGGCCGGAGAGCCCGACGAGATTGGCAACCTTTCCCAGTCGCGCCTGGCGTTCGTCCGCGCCCACCTTTCTCACCCTGAGACCGAAAATGATGTTTTCAGCGACGTTTAAGTGTGGAAACAGCGCGTAGGATTGAAACACCATTGAAATGTGGCGTTTCGCCGGCGGCAGATCGGTAACGTCCGTGCCCGAAATCTTTACCGTGCCGGCGGTGACCGACTCGAGACCCGCGATCATTCGAAGGGTGGTGGACTTTCCGCAGCCGGAAGGTCCCAGAAGCACGACGAATTGACCTTCGGGCACAACGAAGCTCACGTCATCGATGGCGACGGTTTGTTGCCAGCTTTTCCTGACGCCAATCAGCTCGATGGTAGACATGGTTTCTGCGTGAGCAATCCCGCTCGACCTGTTTGTTGTTTTATCACCAGCACGCGGCAGCGTAAGCCGCGCCGGTGAAATGGTTTTGAAACCGCCCTCGCGATGCACTCGCTAAGGCGCGCTGCCGCAGTTGCGGCGAAAGCCGGCTACTTATCCAGCTTGGTGTACTTGGACCCCTCCAGGGTCAGGTTGTACATCAGGCCCTTGTTGCTGAAGACAAAGCCGACGATAGGATCCTTGATGTTCGCCGTGTCGATGCTGCCGCCCGCGCCGAGCTTGACCAGCGCCACCGAGCCGTCGACGCCCGCCTTCCAGCCCGAGCTCTGACGAAAGTCCATCAACGCTTTCTTTTCGAGAAAAACCAGGATTACGGTCCGCGACTGGGCGCCGAGCTGGAGTCCGATGGAGGCCGCCGCGGTGCTGTAGTAGTCGACGGTCTTGCCGTCGATGCGCAGCGCGCCCTCGCCGTATTCGCCGCCGATGCCGATACCTGCCTTGATTACGCTGGGAAAAACCAGCACGCCCTCGGCACTCTGCAGGAAGCGCTTGCCGCCGCCGACTTCTTTTTCAAACCGTTCCAGCGCCACGTCGACCCTGACGTCGATCTCCCGGGCGGTTGCCGCATTCGTGCTGTGAGCCCAAAGCACACCAATAGCAAATGAAAGAAAGACTGTGGAGAAAAAAACGGGATTCAGGCGATGGGTCATTTGGATAAGTCTCCGCACCGGCGGTCGGGATACAAAATTTAGGCCCAGCTAATACTTTATACCGTAAAAGCCCAGTATTAAATAAAGATCTAACTTAATGATTTATGGAATAAATGGATTGGAGTCGCTTGATTTCGCGTAAGCACGGTCAGGCCTAACTTAAGTACAGCGGAAGTCTATTATGCACTTTTTGTACAGGATTTTGCTTGTTCGTGCCAAATGCAGGGTCGTACTATAAATGCCTATAAACCGTAGAGGCGGGACTTTCGCTTGAACCAATTGAGCGTTGGTTAACCGTCCACGGGGGGATGTAACTGCGGCACTACTCCCGCGGTCGTTAAATCTTGACCGTGCGGTCTGCCCTTCTCTGCCGCCTCAAATCTCAGGCCCCTCTCCGGGATCACTCCCAAAAAGGATCTTGAAACGACCCTTCCACGGGCAATGTTTCGGGGATCTATTCCAGCCATCAAGAATGGAGGAGATAACAATCATGATCTTTCGCATTGAAAAATTTTTACTGCTGGCTGCTATTGTCACCCTGAGTACGGCATTAAGTTCAGCCGTGTGGGCCCAGCGGTCGCACGCCCCCGGGAAGGCGGCCGAAAGCAAGAACATGCGCCTGATAGGACACCACCCCATGCAGGGGCGCAGCATTTACAACGGCCATGTAAGAAAGCAAGGTGGCCGGTACATCGCCTACGTCGGGTTCCATTCGGGTGAATCGGTCGAGGGTGTACCGGGTTCCAATGGGAACGCCATCGTGGATGTTACAGATCCGCGTAATCCGCAATTCCTTGCGCACATAACGAACGATGCGGCTAATCCAGGGGTCGGGCGCGGCGCCCGAAGCCTGCAAACCTGCGCCTCCGAAGAGCTGCCGAGTGGTTCGCCTGGAGTGGTCTACATGCACCGCGAGGTTGGCAACGACGTGCACGAAATCTGGGACGTCACGGACCCCGCAAACCCGGTGTTTCTGAACAATGTTGGAGAACGCGTCGACGGTACCCATAAGAACTGGTGGGAGTGCTCGACCGGCATCGCCTATCTGACGAACGGGTTACCGGGTTGGAATACCCGGGTCATGTCCATTTGGGATTTGACCGACCCCACTGACCCGGATTTTATTCGTGACTATATCGGATTGCCGGGGGGGCAGCCGGGGGGAGCCCCAGCGGGGCGTCGCATGACCAGCGTTCACGAGCCGCTGTATCTTGAAGGCAAGGTTTACATGGCCCACGGAACCCGTACGGATGGAATCCTCCAGATTCTCGACGACGACGTGCTGCGGTCGAACTGCGTGGATCCTGCGCCCTGCGCCACGATGCCGTCTGATGCAGATCTGCTTGCTCCAGTGATTTCGCGGCTGGATTGGCCGGACTTTCAGGGGGTTCACACCGCGGTACCCATACTCGGGATGCAACTTCCGGAGTTCGCCGGATTCGGCGCCAGTACGCGGGATATGCTGGTCGCGGTGAATGAATCCACCAGAAACGAGTGCGCTGAGGATATGCACCAGATGGTGTACATGGTGGATATCACCGATGCGGCGCACCCGATTCCCGTTTCCACCTACTTTGTCCCGGAAGGCAGCGGGAATTTCTGCTCACGGGGCGGACGATTCGGCGCGCATTCGACCCAGTGGAATATCCGGGAGACCATCTACCGCGGTCGCATCGTCTGGATCTCGTACTTCAATGCGGGCGTGCGCGGCGTGGATATTCGAGATCCCTACAACCCGAAGGAGGTGGCGTACTACATTCCGGCGGTGACAGGGAATACGACGGAACGATGCGTAGGCGGAGTGTGCAAGGTCGCGATACAAACCAATAACCTGGATGTGGACGATCGCGGATTTATCTATGCCTTCGATCGGGCCAACACCGGAATGCACATACTCGAACCTACCGGTATGGCGAAAAAAATCGCCAACTTCTGAACGCGATTGCAAAGTCAGTATTAGATTATGTCAATTAGCTGGGCCGCCCGAAATTGGGCGGCCCGTTCTTATTGAACAACCATTCCTCTTTAACTGCGTTCAACGTATCGAGATGGGAACCATCTCGATTTCCGCAACACTGCCTTCGGGAAGTCGGATCTTCGGAATTTCTTCTTCCAGGCAACTGTTGAGATCTTCGTTGCCCTCCTTTACTTCGAGCGGTACCAGTTCTCCGGAAGGATGGATTTCCAGCACCATCTCGAAGCGGTTTTTGGGACCCAGTCCGTGCTCCTCGATGCATTCGTCCAGCAGCGGACTCGCCATCACGTAGCGATGCACGAGCTCGTATAGATCATTATTCGGTTTTCCCCCCGCATCCGCCTGGCACCCTGATAAGAGCGCGCCGACGACCGCGGCGCTGACGAGCCTCCCGGTACGCACGTCACCGGAGGCTTCAAACAGGCACGTGGATCTCTTGATTGACGCCATTTTTCTTCTCCGTCTCCGGGTCACAGCCTCCGCCGCGACTATTCCTGCATGTATTTATCGTGAAACCACGAGCCGCAAAACGGCGGCGCGGGGGTTATAGTAACGATGCCTAATCTTCTATTTAGCAGGCGGACCGCGCAATCTTCAGCCGGCCTAGGCCAGGCTTATTTTTGAACCATAGGGCCGCCACTTCGAGTCCGGGTAACGCAACAAAAGCGCAATTGCCTGAATCCCGGGCGCCGGACATAATTCGGCTAACGGCATTTTCCAAACGCTTGATTTGAAATGTATCTTTCGCAAGAACTGGCAGCTCGTATTCTTGGGTTCGACCCTTCCCGGGCAGATGCAGAGGCGCTCGATGCGGCCCGCATTGCCATTACCGACACCCTGGCGGTGACCCTGCTCGGCGCCTCCGACGCCGCTACCCGAATTGTCTCGCAGACGCCCGGCATGGCCGATGGAGGCGGACCCTGCGTGGTCGCCGGCACGTCGCTTAAACGTTCTCTTCTGGACGCGACCTTGTTGAACGGCATCGCCTCCCACGCCCACGACTTCGACGATTTCACCCAGGAGTTCGGCGGCCATCCTTCGGTGCCGGTGCTGCCCGCGCTGCTTGCGCTTGCGGATACCCGCAAGGTGAGCGGGCGGGATCTGCTGCACGCCTTCATCGTCGGGGTGGAGGCGGAGACGCGGATCGCTCTAGGCGTTCATTTTCATCATTACGAGAAAGGCTGGCACCCGACGGCAACGCTGGGGGTGTTTGGCGCGGCCGCCGCCAGCGCACACCTCATGGGCCTTAACGACAAGCAAACCGCCACCGCGCTTTGTATCGCGGCCTCGCTTTCGTCCGGGATCAAGGCCAATTTCGGCACCATGACCAAGCCGCTGCATGTGGGCCACTGCGCGCGCAACGGTCTGTTCGCTGCGCTGCTCGCCGAGAACGGATTCAGCGCCAATCTCGACGCCTTCGAGGCGCCCCAGGGGTTTCTCAATGTGTTCAACGGTCCCGGCCGCTACGATACGGAACGCATGCTAAAAGGCTGGTTCGATCCGCCGCTGATTCTGGAGCCGGGGATAAGCATCAAGCAGTTTCCCTGCTGCGGCAGCACCCACCCCGCCATCTACGTGGCGCTGGATCTCAAGCGCGACCACGTTTTCCATTCGGGTGACATCAGCGAGATTGAGATCCGCACCCATCCGCTGCGCTTGCCGCATACGGACAACCCGCGGCCCGAGAGTTCATTGGAGGCAAAATTCAGCATTCAGTATTGCGTTGCCCGCGCGCTTCACTCGGGCAACGTGTCGCTGTCAGACTTCGAACAAGAGCAGATCCGCGATCCGGAGGTACGCCGGCTGATGGCGTCCACCCGGGTGGTTCCGGATGCCGCCTTCGCCGGCAACAAGCGACGTGCCTTCGGCGCCTCGGTGGCGATCACCTTGAAAGAAGGGCGTCGGATCAAAGGTGAGGTAGCAGAGCGGGCGGGACGCGGCCGGGACGATCTCATGAGCGCGGAAGAGCTAAAGGCTAAGTTCGATGACTGCGCCGGGCACGCGCTGCCGGCCGTTCGCGCCGCCGCGCTCTGGGATCTGCTGGCAAAGCTCGAGGCCCTGGCCGACGTTCGCGAGCTGACCCTGGCGCTGGCGGCGGAAGCCCCCCGCGCCCGCGCCGCCGGAGCGTGAGGCCGTTGGCAAAGCCGGCGCGGGTCCGTAGGATTGCGCTCCCTTCGCAATAGGGCAGGGTCATGACAGCAGGGCAGTTCGCAATCAGCGAGGCGCGTTTCGAAGAGCGCGAAGCTGAGATCCGCGGCATCCGCACCGCGGTGTTCACGGAAGAGCAGGGTATCGATCCCGAGATCGACTTCGACGGCAACGATCCGAAGTGCGTGCACGTCATCGCGAAGAATGCCACCGGAAGCACGGTCGGCACCGCCAGGATGTTCGATGACGGTCACATTGGAAGGATGGCCGTGCTCCAGGCCTACCGGCGTCAGGGCGTAGGGCGGGCAATGATGGAAGCGCTGGTGAACGCGGCGCTGAAAAGAGGGCTTGGCGAGGTCTATCTAAACTCTCAGGTTCAGGTGATCGATTTTTATCAGGCCCTCGGTTTCGAGAAAACCGGGAAGCCTTTCATGGAGGCCGGCATCGAGCACATTCGCATGCGGCGGCGGATAACAAAATGAATATTGAAACAGCTCTGAACACTAAAACGGATAATGTGACTGCATTGCGCGCGGGTGCCGCGGTGGAACGGCCAAGAACATCGGGAAGAGTGCGTCGCCTGGAAGCGCAGCTTCGCGGCCTCGTGGGCAAGGCCATCGAGGACTACCGCATGATCGAGGAAGGCGACCGGGTGATGGTGTGCCTTTCCGGGGGAAAGGATTCCTACACCCTTCTGGACATCCTCTTGAGCTTAAAGTGCAGCGCGCCGGTGCGCTTCGAGCTCATCGCGGTGAATCTCGATCAAAAGCAGCCGGACTTTCCCGCGCACGTGCTGCCGGCGTACCTGGCGGGCTTAGGCGTGCCCTTCCATATCATCGAGCAGGACACCTACAGCGTGGTCAAGCGCGTGATTCCGGAAGGCAAGACGATGTGCGGTCTGTGCTCGCGGCTTCGACGCGGGTCGCTCTACACCTGGGCGGCGGAAAACGGGATCACCAAGATCGCCCTTGGGCATCATCGCGACGATATCGTCGAGACCTTTTTTCTCAACATATTTTATGCCCGCAAGCTCAAAGCCATGCCGCCGAAGCTTTTAAGCGACGACAACAAGCACGTGGTCATCCGGCCGCTGGCCTACTGTTCGGAAAAAGAGATCGCGCGTTATGCGCGGGTAAAGAACTTCCCCATCATTCCCTGCAACCTGTGCGGCTCCCAGACGCATCTGCAGCGCGCCGCGGTCAAGCGACTGCTTGCGGACTGGGAGCGCGAGTCGCCGGGGCGGGTGGACGCGGTATTCCAGAGCCTGCAAGCGGTGACACCCTCCCACCTGGCGGACTTCGAGCTGTTCGACTTCAAGGGCCTGACCGCGACGCCTTGAGCTCAGCCGGGATGTCCGGATCGTGAGCGG
>JBFHVA010000147.1:0-9098 GCA_041589735.1 Gammaproteobacteria bacterium
GCTCCTGGGCCGGAAATTTGTAGGCCACGGCCCAGCGGGGCGCGCGCGACACCTGGCCCAGTCGATCCTGATAGTCGATACGATCCACCTTGAACACCACGCCGTCGATGTCGTAGCCGAGCTTGTCGCGGCGTTTACCGATCTCTTCGTAGTATTTGAGACAACCTTTGAGTCCGCGCACCCGTTTGGCTTCCGGCGACACGCGCAGCCCGAGATCCTTGAGCCACTGCAATCGCTCGTACTGGGTATCGGGCGCATCGCCGCCGGAGATTTCGCCCACGCCATAGCAGAACACCGACAGCGGGCGCTCGGCGGTGATGCGCGAATCCAGCTGGCGCAAGCCGCCGGCAGCGGCGTTGCGCGGGTTGGCGAAGGTCTTCAGATCTTTTTTGCGCTGGGCAGCGTTCAAGCGCTCGAAGCCTGCGTGGGTCATGAAGACTTCGCAGCGTACTTCGATCACGCGCGGAAATTCACTGCCGCGCAGCTTGAGCGGCACGGCCTTGATGGTCTTGACGTTGGCGGTCACGTCCTCGCCACGAACTCCGTCGCCTCGAGTCGCGCCGCGAACCAGCTCGCCGTCCTCGTAGCGCAGGCTCACCGCCAGACCGTCGAGCTTGGTCTCTGCGGTGTAATCCACCTCGTCCACGTCCAGGCGTTCGCGCACGCGGCGATCGAAATCTTTAAGCTCCTGCTCGCCGAAGGCGTTTGCCAGCGAGAGCATGGGCGCGCCGTGCTCGACTTCCGCGAACGCTTCTGAAGGCGCGCCGCCCACCCGTTGGGTCGGCGAGTCCGGCGTGATCAGCTCGGGATGTTTCGCTTCCAGCGACTCGAGCTCGCGCATCAACGCGTCGTACTCCGCGTCCGGGATCTCGGGATCGTCCAGGGCGTAATAGCGATAGTTGTGGTGCGCGATCTGCTTCCGCAGCGCTTCCACCCGCGACTTCACCTGCTTCGGCGCGCTCATGGACTCATGCGGCGGAAAACTGAACTCCCAAGCGCCACTGCCTTCCTGCCGGCGCTGTTTCCCTGTGCTTTAAAAGCGCAGACGCTGCTTGCGGCTGAACTCGGCGATGCGTTCGCGCATGTGGTTGATTGCCTGGCCGGTGAGCGTGCTCCGGGTTTCGTCGCAGACCACGCCGTCCAGGGCGTCGGCAAGCTTGCGCGCCGTGCGCAGCATTTCTTCGAATGCAGCCACGGGATCGTCCGGCCCGGGAAGCTGAACGAACAGGGCGACGCCCGGAACAGTGATGTCCTCCATCTGCTCGACGTCGAAACTGCCGGGTTTGATCACGCTGGAGACGCTGAAGGTGGGCGGAGCGCGCAGCGGTTTGCCCGGTGGACGGTAATGAAACAGCCCCATGTCGCCATGTCGAAGTTTGAGCGCTTCCAGCCAGTTGCGAAGCTCGTCGCCCGCAATGCGCTGGCCTTCTTTCGCCATCACGGTGACCGCCAGCACCAGGTCCTGCGGCGTTTCGTGCTTCTTGCCTGACGGCTTTGCTTTAGCTTCTTCGCCTTTTTCCCGCGCTTCCGCGCGCTGAACTTCTTTCTCCTCGCGCAGAAGTTCCAGCTGATCCACCTGGGTCACGGGATCCGGCGCCAGGGTGGCGCGGATCTCGGACAGACTCGCCACCAGATCCGTTTTCTTTTTCAATGCATCGTCCCGGTCGGCGCTTTCCAGCGCCTCTTCCGCGAACACCGGACGGAAGCTCGCCGCGTCGGGCTCGTCTTCCTGGAGCGGTTCATCGGAGTCGTCGCTACCTCCGGCCGCAGTGTCGGGTTCCGGTTCCGTCTCAACGCGCGTCGCCTGCTCCAGGTCCTCATCGATGTCGATCTCGTTGAGTTCCTTGAGGGATCCAGCGTTTTGCGCGGCCCGCGAATCCTGAACCCGCTCGAGAAGCTCTAGTTCGTTTTCAATTTGCGCGTCGGGATCGTCGATCTTTTGAGAACGGGATCCGCGCCGGGCGACGGTCACGCCCCAGATATAGATCCCTGCAAGCAGGACAACCCCGCAGATGAGCAGAATTATTCGAAGACTGTCCATTCACTCAGGGCTCCACGGTCCAGACGGAGCACGGGGACGGGCGGGCAAGGAGCTCAGACGGCAGCCAGTCTCACGGCTTCGTCGATGTCCACAGCGACGAGCCGCGATACGCCTGGCTCGTTCATGGTAACGCCAATGAGCTGCTGCGAAAGCTCCATTGTGATCTTGTTGTGTGTCACCAGCACGAACTGAATCTGCTCGGACATATCCTTTACCAGTTCGCAGAAGCGCATTACGTTGGCGTCGTCCAGAGGGGCGTCCACCTCGTCCAGCAGGCAGAACGGCGCCGGGTTCATCTCGAAGATAGCAAACACCAGCGCCACCGCGGTGAGTGCCTTCTCGCCACCGGATAACAGCTGGATGCTGGTGTTGCGTTTTCCCGGCGGTCGCGCCATCACCGACACGCCGGTGCTCAACAGATCGTCTCCGGTAAGCTGCAGGTACGCGCTGCCGCCTCCAAACAGGCGGGGGAACAGCTCGCCCAGCCCCGTGTTCACCTTCTCGAAAGTTTCCTTGAAACGGGCGCGGGTCTCGCGGTCGATCCTCTGGATGGCCGCGTTCAGCGTGCTGATCGCTTCTTCCAAATCGGCGTACTGGGTGTCCAGGTAAGTTTTTCGCTCGAACTGCTGCTCGTATTCGTCGATGGCGGCCAGATTGATGGGCCCTAGACGGTTGATCCGGCGGTCCATTGCCTCAAGCTTTTCCTGCCATGCCGCTTCGCTCGCCTCCTCGCCGATTTCATCGAGTAGCACCTCCAAATCCTGCCCGCCGTGGGCCACTTGCTCCTCGACGGTCTGCCTTCTTACCACCGACTCCTGGCTCTTGAGCTTGAGCTCGGACAGAGCGTCACGTTCCGCAGTAACCCGCTCTTCAATCTGGTGGCGGGTGCGATCCAGCTCGCGCACTTCGCTTTCCAACGTCTCCACCTTCTGGCGAGCGGTCTTGAGCGATTGCTCCACTTCGCTGCGCGCGGCGAGCTCGGCGTCCAGTCGCTGTTTGGCTTCCCGCGCCGGTTGATCCATTGCGGCGAGCTGCTCGTCGAGCTCGTTCAATCGCGACTCGATGCGCTTCACCTGTTCGCTGTTCCGGCCGCGGGCCTCTTCCAGAGACGCGGCTTGCGCCTTCAAGGACTCCACCCTGACGCCGATCTCGTAAGCACGGTCACGGGCCGAGTGCCACTGCTCGCGCACCTCTTCCAGCCGCTTGCGGTGGGCTTCCCGCCGAACCTGCCAGGCGTTGCGCTCGCCGCTCAATCGCTGCACTTCCTGGCTGGACTGCTTCAGCCGCTCTTCAGCGGTGTTTCGAACCTCTTTCTCCGCGGCAAGCCGGTTGCGAACTTCCAAAAGCTCGCTCGCCAGGCTGGCCGCCCGGGACTGGATCTGCTCCAGGCGCGCACTCGCAGCGCCCAGCTCCGACTTCAGATCGCCCTGCAGCCGGTGCGCCTCAGCCAGCGCGCTCTGGCTCTCCTGGTAATTGGATTCGGCATCATTGAGCGCCGATTCCGCTGAGCCGTGCTCGAGCTCGAGGCTGGCGACCTCGGTTTCCAGCTCGGAAAACGCGACGGCGAGACTCTTGATCTCCTGCTCCCTCGCCAGCACGCCGGCGCCATCGGACTTGCCGGGGGCGATGCGGGCCCAGCCCGGCCCGATCCAGATCCCGGCATGGGTCACCACGGACTCGCCGGGCTCGAGCCGGCGCCGAAGCTTCACCGCCTGGGGAAGGGAATCCGCGGTGTATACGCCGCGCAGGAGATCCGCCGCGGCGGCGCTGCCGTTTACCTTGGCCGACAGTAACGGCAGCCCTAATCGATTGCGGGCGCCCTGCTCTGCATCGACTCCGCGGGCGACGAGGTTCAGGTCGCCTTCGGCAAAGATTTCCAGGGCCTGCAGGTGGCTATCCAGATCTTCGTCCACGCACACGGATTCGAGCCGCTTACCCAGCACCACCTCCACCGCCCGGTCCCAGCCGGACTCGGCCTTGAGAACCTCGGCCAGCCGGGGGGAATTGCTCAGTCCGCGGGCGTCGAGCCAATCGCTGGCGCCCCCGGGGCCTTTGCCCAGGGCGTCTTGCTGCAACGCTCTCAGCGAAACCAGCCGGCCGCGCGTGTCCTGCAGACGGTCACGGGCCGCGTTCAACGCTTCGGCCGCTTCCTGGCGACGCTGGCGCAGGGTCTTGAGCGACTCCTGGCGCGTTTCCAGATCCGATTCCACCTGCTGGATGCGCTCCGCGGAGTCGTCCAGCCGAGCCCGGATCTCCTTCACCTCGCGGCCGAGGGTTTCCAGGTTCAAGGCCTTGCGTTCGGCCTCGATCCGGGACTCACGCTCCTTGAGCTGCTGGAGATTTTCCTCCAGGTGGGCAATGCGGGTTTCCTCGGCGTGCTTGGCGTGGGCGGGCTCCTGCGCCGCCTGGCTTAAAGCCTCGAATTCCGACTGCCAGGCGTGCATCGCTTCCTCGCTCTGGCGGAATTCCAGCCGCGCCCGCGCCGCCTCGGCCTGGATTTCCTCCAGCTCCGGCTCCAGCGTCTCGAGAGACTTGCGGATCTCCTGAATTTTCGCCTCTTCGGATTGAATATGCTGCCTGGCTTCTTCCAGGTTCTGGGTCTCGCGCTGGCGGCTTTCGCCGAGCTGCCGTCGCTGGCCGCGCAGGTTCTGGATCGCCTCCTCGGTGCGGGCAATGGCCGCGCTGGCGTCGAGCACCTTGCGATACACCTCGTTGAAAGCGTCGGTCGCTTCCGAATGAGCATCGCGCTGCGTTTCCAGCTTGGACTCCGCCCGCCGCTGATCCGCGATCGCGGCTTCGAGCTTTATCTGCTGCTCGCCCACTTCGGCCGCGTGGACCTTCGCCTCCTCGTCCAGAGCGCGCCACTGAAGCGCCAGCAGCTCCGCTTTGAGCTGGCGTTCCTCCTGCTTCAAGACCTTGTACTTTTCCGCCATCGTCGCCTGGCGCTTCAGGTGGGTGATGCGCTTGCCGAGCTCTTCTCTGAGATCGCTCAGGCGGTCCATGTTCTCCTGGGTGTGGCGAAGCCGGTTTTCGGTCTCGCGGCGCCTTTCCTTGTACTTGGAGATCCCGGCGGCTTCCTCGAGAAAGTCCCTGAGCTCCTCGGGCTTGGCTTCGATGACCCGCGAGATCATCCCCTGCTCGATGATGGCATAGCTGCGAGGACCCAAGCCGGTGCCGAAGAACAGGTCCATGACGTCGCGCCGCCGGCAGCGGGCGCCGTTGAGGAAGTAATGGGATTGCCCCTCCAGGCTGACCTGGCGCTTGACCGAAATCTCGGTGTAGCTTGCGAAACGACCGCCGACGCGGCCGTCGCTGTTGTCGAACACCAGCTCCACGGTGGCCTGGCCAACCGGTTTCCGAGAGGTGGAGCCGGTGAAAACTACGTCGGCCATGGTGTCGCCGCGCAGGTGCTTGGCCGAGATCTCGCCCATGACCCAGCGCACCGCGTCGATGATGTTGGACTTACCGCAGCCGTTGGGACCGACGACTCCGATAAGGTCGCCGGGGAAACTGATAGAGGTGGGGTCGACGAAGGACTTGAAACCGGCCAGCCGGATCTTTCGCAGACGCATCAGCAGAAATCGAGCGTGCGGGTTTCGAGTTGCATCGGCCGATACTTTACACTAATCGCGAGAATGGAAACACTAAATCCATCAACAATGAAAACCAAGCCAAGCAAACAGCTCGAGACTTTTGACAACGCGACTCCCGATCGCGATTACACCATCCGCATCGAGGTGCCGGAGTTCACATGCCTGTGTCCCAAGACCGGGCAGCCGGATTTCGCCACCATTCTGATCGAGTACGTGCCCGACAAAAGCTGCGTCGAGCTCAAATCGTTGAAGCTGTACATCTGGTCATTCCGGGACCAGGGAGCCTTCCACGAGGCGGTCACCAACCAGATCCTCGACGACCTGGTGGCGGCCGTGAAGCCCCGTTTTATGCGCGTCTCCGCCGAATTCAACGTTCGCGGCGGGATTTACACCAGCGTCGTCGCCGAGCACAGATCGCCGCGCTGGACCCCACCTCCCGCC
Organism: Gammaproteobacteria bacterium; assembly: GCA_041589735.1. Taxonomy (GTDB): domain Bacteria; phylum Pseudomonadota; class Gammaproteobacteria; order HK1; family HK1; genus CAMYJH01. The sequence continues at coordinate 6,076 of JBFHVA010000147.1, forward strand.
GTCTCTTTACCACCCGGCTGAATCGATGGGAAACAACCCGTTCAACGGCGCGCTTTATTTCCTGCGCGGATTCGCTCTCATCCTGCGTCCGGGCATTCGCGGTTACGTGGTGGTGCCGCTGCTGATCAACATCGCCGTTTTCACTGCGCTGATTTACTTCGGCGCCGGTCAGCTTCAGTCATTTCTCGACGGCATGCTTCCTACTTGGCTCGAGTGGTTGAAGTGGCTGCTTCTGCCGCTGTTCCTGATTGCGGTGCTGCTGATTGCGTTTTTCATCTTCAACATGGTCGCCAATTTGATCGCCGCCCCGTTCAACGGGCTGCTGGCCGAAGCGGTGGAGCGCAAGCTCACGGGTCAGGGGCCGCAGGACGGCGGCTTGAAGAAGATGCTCGCCGACATCGGGCGCACCTTTGCTTCAGAGCTCAAAAAACTGGTGTATATCGGCGTTCGCGCGGTGCCGATTCTGCTGCTGATGCTGGTGCCGGGGGTCAACGTGGCGGCTTCAGTGCTGTGGATCCTGTTCAGCGCCTGGATGCTGGCGGTGGCCTACGCCGACTATCCCATGGGCAACCACGGCATCGCCTTTACCGAGCAGCGGGACGTGCTCGCCCGCCGCCGCTGGCTCAGCATCGGATTCGGCGGCAGCGTAATGTTCGGACTGGCGATCCCGGTGCTGAATTTCCTTGTCATTCCCAGCGCCGTCGCCGGCGCCACCGCTATGTGGGTGGATGAGCTGAGAAACGCCCGCTGACGGCGAAACCAAATCGGCCCCGGCGCCTCTAAATACACCAGGATCCCTGGCGCTCCATCACAGACTTAGGCTCAATGCGTTGCGCCTGTGGAACTGATTTGTTATATACGCGCGTCTGCTCTACCGGTCCGGCACGGTGCGGGGCAGGGAATGGGGTCTCGAGCCCCCCGGGCTCAGACCCGAATGGAACGAACAATTATTGAGATTCAGCGCCGTCGAACTACGCTTTAACGCTGCGAGAACGACGGCAGGATGATGGAGCGGTAAACATGCCGAATACAGCCACCACGGCAGTACTCGAATTCAAGCCCTACAAGCCGAAACGGGGCGAAGAGTACATGAACGACAAGCAGATCGAGCATTTCAGAAGCATACTGCTCGCCTGGAAGCGCCAGCTGATGGAGGAGGTGGACCGCACCCTCCACCACATGCAGGACGAAGCCGCGAATTTTCCAGATCCCAACGATCGCGCCAGCCAGGAATCCGAGTTCACGCTGGAGCTTCGCACCAGAGATCGGGAACGCAAGCTGATCAGGAAAATCGATGAATCTTTGATTCACCTGGACAGTGGCGACTACGGTTTCTGCGAGACCTGCGGCATCGAGATCGGCATCCGTCGTCTCGAAGCGCGTCCGACGGCCACCCTTTGTATCGATTGCAAGGTGCTGGACGAAATTCGCGAAAAACAGATGGGTTGATTAACGACTTCGAACACTGACTCTTACCTGACTGAGCACCTGATTCCGCATCTCGCTCAAGGGTCGGCGCGTCAAACTCCGACGAATCGCTCGGTCCCTGCCGTGCGATGAGCTTTAAAACCCCCGCTTCAAAGCCCCGCTACCGCGGGCGCTTCGCCCCGTCGCCCACCGGTCCCCTGCATTTTGGATCGCTGGTGGCGGCGGTGGGCAGCTACCTTCAAGCGCGAAGCGCAAGCGGCGACTGGTTGGTGCGAATGGAGGATCTGGATACGCCCAGAAACGCTCCCGGAGCCGCCGACGGGATCCTTAACGATCTGGAGCGTTTCGGATTGCACTGGGACGAAGCGGTCCTCTACCAGAGTGATCGGCTGGATATTTACGCCGACGCGCTCGATCGGCTCAGGCGTGAAGAGCTGGTCTACGACTGCGGCTGCAGCCGGCGGGATCTGGAGGATGGCATTTACCCCGGAACCTGCAGAAAGGGGGTGCCGGCAGGACGTGAGTCCCGAAGCGTGCGCGTGCTGACTCATGGGCATACGGTGTCGCTCGAAGATCAGGTGCAGGGAAACTTGGCGCAGAATCTGGAATCCACCTTCGGCGACTTCGTGGTGCTTCGCGCCGACCGGATCTTCGCGTATCACCTGGCGGTGACCGTCGACGACGCGCTTCAATCCATGAGCGAGATCGTCCGCGGTGCCGATCTGCTCGACTCGACCCCGCGCCAAATTCATCTTCAGCGCTGCCTTGACCTGCCGACGCCGGCCTACGCTCACCTCCCGGTGGCGGTCAACGCCGAAGGTCACAAACTCAGCAAGCAGACCTTCGCTCGCCCGGTGAGCGATCGCGATCCGGGCAAGGTGCTGTTCGAAGTTCTCGAGTTTCTAGGCCAGAGGCCGGCACCGGAATTGCGCGGCGCCAGCAAAAATGACGTTCTCGCCTGGGGGGTGCAGCACTGGCGCCTTAATGCGGTGCCCCGTAGCGACAGGATTCAGTACCGGGACGAGGCGCCCGACTGAGCCTTTGACGAACGCCGTTCTTGTTCAAAGCATATAAACTTGATTCCATCGCCGGGACGTCTCGCTGGCCGCTTCAGTGATCCGGTTGAGACACGCACTGGAGATGCCAGATCGGATGCCTTCAATGTTTTTTCACAGCCTGAAGCGATTGATCGCCGTTCTCTGCACTATCGCGCTTGCCGCGGGCGCAGCGGTGCACGCAGTGGAGAAGGTCGGCGTTTACGGGCTGTTCAAAGACAAGGCGATCCTCGTCATCGACGGCAAGCAGCGCCTGTTGCGGGCCGGTGAAACCAGCCCAGAAGGCGTTAAATTGGTCCGAGCGGACAGCAAGGAGGCCGTGATTGAGATCGACGGCGTGCAGAGCACCCGCGGCCTCGGCACCCACATCGACAGCCGTTTTGCCGAGCCGGAAAGCCGCGCGGTACAGATCTATCCCGTCCGAGGCAACTTGTATGCCATTGTCGGCAGCATCAACGGCTACCCGGTTAACTTCATCATCGACACCGGCGCGACTTTCGTCTCCATGAACGAGCGTCATGCGCGCCGGCTTGGCATCGA
>JBFHVA010000148.1:0-9097 GCA_041589735.1 Gammaproteobacteria bacterium
CGTGCAGCTGCACGCCGTGCACCTCAGTCAGCTCCTTGAGCGCCTTGCCGTTCTCGTAGATGCGGTAGCTCAAAGATTTGATCAGCGAAGCGTTCGCCGCCACTTCAATGGCTTTCTGCTGATGCGGCGTCAGCTTCTTGTAAACGTCGCCGTTGATGTAGATGTCCGCGTTCACCACCACTTGGTGCAGTCCCTGCAGATAGTAGTGCTTGAGCACCTTCTGGAATCCGTAAACCAAGTCCGGCTTCGGGCAGCACCACTCGGCGGCATCGATCACGCCTTTTTCAAGGGCCGGCAGAATTTCGCCGCCGCCCATGGCGACCGCGGCCACGCCGATGTCCTTGTAGGTCTGGCCGGGAATGCCGGGCGGGGTGCGAAAACGCAATTTGCGAAAATCCGCCATGCTGTTAATGGGCTCCTTGAACCAGCCGAGCGCCTCCGGGCCCACCGGCTGAAGCATGAACCCCTTGATGTTCATGCCCATCTCCGTCCACAGCTCGTCGTAGAGCTCTTTGCCGCCGCCGTAGAGAAACCAGGAGACAAAGGCAATGTTGTCGATGCCGACGCCCGCGCCGGCTACCGGCGATCCGAACAGCATCGCGGCGGGATGATAGCCGGACCAGTAATGAGTCCAGGCAAATCCGCCTTCTATGAGCCCTTTGTCCACGGCTTCAAGGGTTTCCTTCACGCCGACGATGGCGCCGGCGGGCAATACCTTGATTTCCACTTCGCCGTTGGTGAGCGCGGCGACATCCGCTGCGAACTCCTCCAACATGACGACTTCGTCAGCCTTGGCGGGAATGACGGACTGCACGCGGATGACGGTCTTGGCCATCGCGCCAGTCATGAACAGGGTCGTTGCAACAAAGACCCCGATTAAAGCCAACAATCGATTACGCATTTCTCATTCTCCTCCTGACGTTTGGAATCGTTGTCGTTATACCCACGGCGCGCGCTTGCGTTGCGCCGTACCAAAAATGAACCAAGCCGGAACGTTGGGGTTCGCGAGCTCGCGTCCCGATAAATAGCCGAGAAAGTCAGCGCGGTGGATTCGCCCGTGAATCGCCAAATGGGCAGGATTGAAAATTGAGCGCAGTCCGCGGTCGCGGTGACGGGCGTGTTCCTCCTTCCGTTCAGCGCTTTTTGTAGTTCTATGCGCTGTCAAATCGATGCCGGCGATTGGAGCATCGCGGGATAGGGATGTCAACTCGCCTCCGGCACCGTGCAAGCTCCAAGCTACTGAATTTTCGCTTGAATTTAATCTCGACCGTTGCGTTCGACCGTCGCGGATCGGAACGTGCTGCGGTTTGGTACGAATCTGGTCCATCCCTACCATTTTCAATTCATCGCCCGCCGGCCCCGGCGACATCGAGCGCATCCTGCGCGATTACCAGCTCCTCGTTGGTCGGAATGACCCATACCTGAACGCTGCTATTGTCCGCTGAAATTCTTGCCTCGACGCCGACGCCGTCACGATTTCGCGCATCGTCAAGACGCACGCCGAGATTCTCCAGTTCCGCGCAGATTCGCCCGCGCACCTCGGGGCTGTGCTCTCCGATCCCTGCAGTAAAAACAATGCCGTCACAACCGTTGAGCACCGCCATGTACTGGCCAAGGTAGGCGCGGGCGCGATAACAAAAAACGTCGATGGCGTGCCGGCAGCGGGCGTCACCTGCCGCCGCCTCTTTGAGCAGATCGCGCATATCGCTGGCATAGCCGCTCAATCCCAGAAGTCCGCTGTGGCGATTGAGCAGCGTATGCACCTCCGAAAGTGGAAGCTCGTCCTTCTCCACCAGCTCGAATACCACCGAGGCATCCACGTCGCCGCAACGGGTGCCCATCACCAGCCCGGAAAGCGGCGTCAGCCCCATAGAGGTGTCGACAGACTCACCGTTGCGGATGGCGCACATGGAGGCGCCGTTGCCCAGATGGCAGGTAATTACGCGGGAATCATCCATTCCGATGCCGGAAATCTCATACAGGCGCCGGCTGACGTAGTAATGGCTGGGGCCGTGGAAACCGTAACGCCGTATGCGATGACGGCGACGCAGGCGTTCCGGCAAGGCGTAGCTGAATGCGCTGGCGGGCATGGTCTGATGAAACGCAGTGTCGAACACCGCCACGTGCACCGCATTGGGCAGCGCCCGTCGTGCGGCCTCGATGCCCTTCAGATTTGCCGGATTGTGCAACGGCGCAAGGTCGAAAGCGTCGGCTATGGCGTTGACCACCTCATCGTCTATGCGAACCGCCTCGGAGAAGCGCTCGCCGCCGTGAACCACGCGGTGACCCACTGCATTTACATCGTCCGCCGATTGAACGGGAGCCGCTTCGTGACCGATCAGGAACTCGAGCACCATCTCCATTGCGGCGCCGTGATCCTTGGCTTTGACGCTCAGTCGCTCCCGTGACCCACCGTCGATTTCGTAAGTCGCAATCGAGGACACGGCACCGATGCGCTCGACATAGCCATGCGCCGTGCGTCGTCCGGACTCACAATCCATCAGGGCGAAACGCAGTGAGGAGCTGCCGCTGTTGATGACGAGAACGAGGCTCACGGTTTTTCAGAAGACCGTCCGATTGAGCGGATAAGCCGCTGATGGCCCGCAAGCGCCGAAAAATACAACCAGCATCTGCTCACGACCGTTCTCAGGATGTCGCAGATTCGTTTTGCGCGGGCAATCTTGGCAGTGTGAAGAGCCGCGTCCACGCCGCCGTAGCGGCAATTAGAATCAGTACTTACTCAATACCTTTCTAAGAATGTCGCAGATCTGATCGACGTGCGCTTTTTCCGCGATGAGCGGAGGCGCGACGATCCCCGAGTCTCCAGTCATCTTGATGTGTAGGCCCGCCTCGAACAAATCCTTTTGCACCTGATAACCGCGCTTGCCAGCGCCGCCTTCCGGCGCCACGTCGAACCCGGCGAGCATGCCGTACCCACGAATGTCGGTAACGGCCGGGACGTCGCTAAGGGAAAACATTTGATCAAGAAAATATGACGACATTTCAGCAGCGCGATCAAACAGCTTTTCCTTCTCGTAGATGTCCATGGTGGCGATTCCGGCGGCACACGCGGCCGGATGACCGGAATAGGTGTAGCCGTGGAAGAACTCGATAGCGCCGTCGGGTGCCGCGTCCATGATGGTGTTGTAGACGTGGTCGTTCACCGCCACCGCGCCCATGGGCTGATTGCCGTTGGTGAGCGCCTTGGCCATGGTCATGATGTCGGGCTTGACGTCAAAAGCCTGGGCCGCAAACGCTGTACCCATCCGGCCGAATCCGCAGATCACTTCATCGAACACCAGCAGAATTCCGTAGGCGTCGCAGATCTCGCGTATGCGCTCGAGATAGCCCTTGGGCGGCACCAGCACGCCCGTGGATCCGGCGATGGGCTCCACGAAGCAGGCCGCCACGGTGTCCGGACCATAGGTGGTGACGATCCGCTCCAAATCGCCGGCGAGCTCCACGCCGTGCTCCGGCTGGCCTTTGGTGAAGCGATTCTCTGGAAGCCAGGTATGACGCATGTGGGCAACGCCCGCCATTCCGACGCCAAACGCCTCGCGGTTCTTTACCAGACCGGCAAGCGAGGTGCCGCCGATATTCACTCCGTGGTAGGCCCGCTCCCGGGAAACAAAGCGCATGCGCGTGCCTTCGCCTCGTGCGCGGTGGTAAGCGAGCGCGATTTTGATCGCCGTTTCCACTGCCTCCGATCCGGAGTTGCCGAAGAACACCCGGTCGATGCCCTCCGGAGTGAGCTGCGCCACCCGGCGAGCGAGCTCGAACTGCGGCGGGTGACCGCCCTGGAAAGGCGGGCCGTAATCCAGCTCCAGCAGCTGGTTGTAAACCGCCTCGGCAATTTCCTTGCGCCCGTGTCCGGCGGCGACACAGAACAGCCCCGAAGAGCCGTCGATGACCTGGTCGCCATGGTGGTTCCAGTAAAACACGCCCTCCCCGCGGACGAACAGGCGCGGATGCGCCTTGAAGTCGCGATTTGCGGTGAAGGGCATCCAGTAGTACTCGAGGGTGTTGGTGGCGTATTTCATGGCGATTCCGTGAAACTTCAACTCAAGGCGCGTGAACCGGCAGGCGTAAGGACTTCGCGACCTCCCGGGGATCTGGCCCCATCATAAGACGGGTAAAGGGCCCGGTTGTACCCATAAGGGCTACACAATAGACTCAAGCCCATCCAGCGACCTAGTGTCAGTTCGGGTCATCCCATTAGACCAGCCCATGCGGGACCAATTGTTCCACCTTTCTCCCGACAGCGGCGGCAGCCTTCAAAGCCAGGTGAGGGAGATGATGGTGAGGGCGATTCTCGACGGGCACATCCCCGGCGGAAGTGCAGTGCCCTCTTGCCGTCAGCTCGCCAGACAGCTCGGCGTGGCCAGAAACACCGTGGTTCTTGCCTACCAGCGCCTGGTGGATGAGGGCTACCTCAATTCCCGCGAGCGCAGCGGCTACTACGTCAACGAGGATATCCTCGGCGGCCGGGTCGAAACGGTGGAGGAGCCGGAGAGCGAAGACATTTTCGGACCCTCATGGGATTCCCGCCTCAAGTCGGCGCCGAGCCGCCAGCGCAACATCGTAAAGCCGGACGACTGGCAGTCCTACCCGTACCCGTTCATTTATGGACAGTTCGATCTGGCGCTGTTTCCTCTATCCGAATGGCGCGAGTGCAGCCGCCGGGCGCTCACGGTGAGCGCGGTAAAGAGCTGGGCCAGCGATAGCATCGACTGCGACGACCCAGATCTTATCGAGCAGCTCCACACGCGGGTCTTACCAAGGCGCGGCGTATGGGCTTCCCCAGAGGAAATTCTGGTCACCGTCGGCGCGCAGCACGCCCTCTATCTTGTCGCATCGCTGGTGCTGGATCCCGGAACTGCGGTGGGCATGGAAGATCCCGGCTACCCCGATGCCCGCAACATTTTTCTGATGAAGACAGGAAACGTCGTCCGGCTGCCAGTCGACAATGAGGGACTGGTGATCAACAACGGACTCAAGACCTGTGACTACGTGTACACCACGCCGAGCCATCAGCACCCCACCACCGTGACGCTCTCGCTTAAGCGCCGTCAGGAACTCCTGACCCGCGCGGTCAACGACGACTTTGTGATCATCGAGGACGACTACGAGAGCGAAACAAACTACGTCGGTCAACCGACGCCGGCGCTCAAAAGCCTCGACCACAGCGACCGCGTGATCTACGTGGGAAGCCTTTCGAAGACAATCGCACCCGGGCTACGGCTCGGGTTCATGGTGGGCCCCAAGGCGCTCATCCGCGAAGCGCGCGCATTGCGCCGCCTCATGCTCAGACATCCCCCCGCCAACAACCAGCGCGCCGTAGCGTTGTTTTTATCCTTAGGCCACCACGATTCCCTGGTGCGGCGCTTGAGCCACGCTTACAAGGACCGCTGGCGCGCCATGGGCGATGCGCTGGCAACTCACCTGCCGGAGTCATCGCAAATGCCCGCGTTCGGCGGTACCGCGTACTGGGTGCGTGGGCCTAACGGTCTAGACGCCCGGGAATTGAGCACGATCGCCGCTACTAAAGGCGTGCTCATCGAGCCGGGAGACATTTTTTTTATCGGCGAGCGCCCGCCGCGAAATTATTTCAGACTCGGATTTTCTTCCGTTCCCGTCGACCGTATAGAAGCTGGAATCAAACAGCTTTCCGATCTCATTCACGGGCTGGTATAACCCGCCGGCCGGGGCGGCGATTCCGATCTGCTCCCATGATTCGCGGCTCACAGGGCGGCAGCTTGAAACGCGGAGCCAATTCGGTGACGCTTAACCCCTGCAAAAACCTGCGGACCGCAATCCATTTTTACTTTTGGGTCGCGGTTGCTTTCGGGTATTCATCAACCCGAGCTTAAACACCTAGCCCTCAGGAGACCGAGATGGCCGTAACCGGATTGAAGCCCGCGATGGATGTAAGCGAGGCCGAATGGGAAACCCGCTGCAACCTGGCCGCGCTCTATCGCATTCTGCACTACCTGAGAATGACGGACCTCGTCTACACCCACATGTCGGCGCGGGTCCCTGGAGAAAAGAACAACTTCCTGATCAACCGCTACGGCGATTTATTCGATGAGATCACCGCATCGAGTCTGGTGAAAATGGATTTCGACGGTAACGTGCTCGGTGATCCTGCGCGCTTCAACAGGGCGGGATTCAAAATTCACAGTGGCGTCTACATGGCGCGACCCGACGTGAACTGCGTCATGCACACGCATACCCGCGCCGGTATCGCCGTAAGCGTAACCGAGCGCGGTCTGCTTCCCATCAGCCAACACTCGCTTGTCGTGATCAACGACCTTGCTTACCACGATTACGGCGGACCCGGCACCCTCGAAGAACGCGAAGCGGTGGGCGCAAGCTGCGCCAGCGCAAACAATATCATTATGCGAAATCATGGACTGCTCGCGCTGGGCGAGACTATCCCCTCCACGTTCAAACGAATGTATTACCTGGAGCAGTCGTGTCAAATCCAGACGGCCGCCGTCGCTCAAAACGAGCCTCTGGTTATGATCCGCGACGATGTGCAGCGGGCCACTTTCGAAATGATGGAAAACAATCAGTCCACACCTGACTACGGTAACTTCGAATGGGAAAGCCTTCTGCGGATGCTCGAGCGGCAGGGCGCAGAGTATCGGAAGTGAAGGCTGAGCAACAATCTTATAGATGGTAGATAGCAGATGGGAAGAAGAGCGTATTTATTACCGCCCCATCTACTACCTACTATCTACCATCTACGAAGTAAGTTACTCAAGCGATAAGTTCTACTCTAGGAGATATCCCTTCAGTCAAACATCGCCATCTGTTTATCGGTGATAGCGTCAAAACTGGTTCCGAGAAAATGCAGGATGCCATCCGCCGCCGCCGCAAGCTGGCGGTCGCGGTAGTGGGCGTAGTCAGGCTTAGGAACTACGTTGGTCACAGGCTTTGGTCCTGCACTGGTGATGACGTAGCGGATCCAACGCCCGGGGTTATCGAGCTGCCGCGCCGCCTGGACGTGGGGCGGGACGTTCTTGGTGTACTCGGATAGCGGACGTCGCAAGCGCTTGCGGTAGACGAGCTCCCCGTCAAGTTTCCCCTCCATGAGCTCATCCAGCGTCTGCTTGATGAAGTCTTCGTACGGCTCGTTCAAGAAAACCCGCCTGTAAAGCTCGCGCTGGAATCGGCGCGCCAGCGGGGTCCAGTCCGTGCGCACGCTCTCGAGGCCCTTGAACACGATTTCCTTTTTGCCGTCAGGGGAAGGCACCAGACCCGCGTAGCGCTTCTTGCTGCCCGTTTCCGAGCCACGAATAGTGGGCATGAGAAATTTCAGAAAATGTGTTTCAAACTCCAGCTCGAGGAACGATTCGAGGCGAAATTCCTCGCCGATTCGTTGACGCCACCAGACGCTGAGCTCGGACGCGAGACGCGCCCCGCGCTTTTGGGCTTCTCCTTCGGCTACGCCCTCGCCCAGAAGAATAAACAACGAGTCGGTGTCGCCGTAGATAACGCGGAGACCTTCCTTTTCGATGAAATCGCGGCTTTCGCGAATGATTTGGTGCCCACGTCGGGTGATGCTGCTGGCCAGCCGGGCATCGTGGAAACGGCAAGCCCGGGTGCCGAGCACACCGTAAAAGGAATTCATGAGAATCTTCACCGCTTGCGAAAGTGGCGCGTCACCTCGGCGTTTGGCCTCGTCGCGGGCCCGCCACAGCTCCTCGATGAGCTCGGGCAAAATGGCGCCCTTGCGGGCGAAGACGGCGTTCAAGTAACCGGGGATGGGATCATCCCCCGGTTCAATCAAGCCATAAGGATCGACGCCGAAGGTGCGGATGATGCTTGGATAAAGACTTTTGAAATCCAGCAGCAGCACGTTGTCGTAGATCCCGGGCGCAGAATCCATGACGTAGCCGCCGGGGCTTCCCTCTCCGCTTTCTACATCTTCCACGTCGATGGCAACCCGCCCCTTGCGGTGCAGCCTCGGCAGATAGAGGTGATCGAATGCGGCCACCGAGCCTGCAAGTCGATCCAGGGCGAGGCCGGTGAGCTCGGAACGACGCACGGCAAAATTCACCAGGTCCGCCCTGGCGAATATCTCTTCCACCAAAACGCAGTCTTGCACGTTGTACTCGACGAGCTTGGCCGGATCTTCTCGATACAGGCGCACGATTTCCGCTACCCGATCGTTCTCCGAGTGGATTCGTTTGCCCCGTCCGAGAAGGGCCTGCGCCACGGTCTCCAGCTCGAAGCTGTCGAAGGACCAAAAGGCCGCGCGTAGAGCATCGATGCCGTCCAGAACGACGCGTCCAGGCAGGCGCGCAACCCGGGTGCCGCCCGGTCCGCCGGCTGGAAGTATGGTGGCGCGCTCACCACCCCGGCCCATGGCGAAGATCAGCCCCAAGTCGCGGCACCTGCGCTCGAGAAAATCCAGATCGAAATTGACCACGTTCCAGCCGATGAGGATGTCCGGGTCGGTGCGTATCAGCCAGGAGAAAAATGCCTCCAGCACACCGCGCTCGTCTTTGCAGCACTCCACCTCGACACCGCTTAACTGAACCACCTGATTGGAAACTATGAACGCCCGCGGCGTCCCTAAACCGCTGGCGGCGATGGAGTAGAGCCGGCCTTCCAGCCCTTCGGTTTCAATGTCTATGGAGACGACTTTGAGATCGGGGAGAAATTGCGCTGCGCGTATCGCCGGATTGACGAACTGTAGATAACCCTCCCGCTTCTCCGGGTTGCCCTTGAGCTCAACTGCGGAGGTGATGAATCGCTCCATCAGAAAACGGTCGCTGGGCTTCAGATCCGATTCAAACAAACGAACGCCGTCGGACTTGAGCGCCCGGCGCGCGGCCAGAAGGTCGCGCTGGAAGCGAAAATAAAGTCCGTCCACTGGCTTGCCGTTCATTGTTCGAAGGTCGACGGGCTTTCTCACGTAGCTCACGCCGGTCTCGAGACTCGAGTCCACGTGGGACTGATGCTCGACAAAGCAAATTGCACGCTCGCCGCGAACAAGAATGCGCACCGGGCCAGCCGTCGAGCAGGCCCAGAAACTGAGCTCCAGACCTTCGGGCCCGTCGCGCCACTGCCGAGTGAGCAAGAAGCA
>JBFHVA010000149.1:0-9030 GCA_041589735.1 Gammaproteobacteria bacterium
AAAGTGCCGGCGTCGTCCATCGACGAGCTGGTGCGAGAAGCCGCCGCAAAGGTACACATCGATCAGCTGCTCCACCGAAGGCCGGGGCAGCTGAGCGGCGGACAGCAGCAGCGCTGTGCCCTGGCGCGCGCCATCGTGCGCAAGCCCAAGCTGTTTCTCTTGGACGAGCCGCTCTCCAACCTCGACGCCCAGCTTCGCCTGGAAACGAGGGTGGAATTGAAGAAGCTGCAGAGAAACTTAAACGTCACCGCTATCTACGTGACCCACGATCAGGAAGAGGCCATGACGCTGGCCGATCGCATGGCGGTCTTTCTCGAAGGCGCCATCAAGCAGGTAGGCACGCCGACAGAAGTTTTCCAGCGGCCAAACTGCGTCGAGGTAGCGGCCTTCATCGGCAGCCCACCGATGAACATCGTCCCCGCAACGCTCGACGGGCGAACGCTCACGATCGCGGGCCATTCGGTCGAGCTGCATCGAAACTACAACCACCCGCCGGGAGCGGTGACCGTCGGCATCCGCCCGGGCAGTCTGCGCATCGATCCGCAAGGCGTTCCAACCCACCTCTATTTAGAGGAGAACCTGGGCGAGACGCGGCTGCTCAACCTTAAGTTGGGCGACATGCTGATCAAGATGCGCATTTCCCAGGCCGAGCGGCCCACGGACGGAGATACTGTGCCTATCTCTTTCGATCCGGACGCGATCCATCTGTTCGATGCTGAGACCGGACTGCGGGTGAAAGCCAACTGAAATTGTAAAAAGAGGCCGTCGATGCAAGCAAAGCCCAATATTGTGCTGATCCTCAACGATGATATGGGGTTTTCCGATATCGGCTGTTACGGTGGCGAGATCGAAACGCCGAATCTGGACCGGCTGGCCTACGCCGGACTTCGATTCACACAATTCTATAACTCGCCCCGGTGCAGCCCGTCGCGCGCGTCGCTGCTGACGGGTCTGCATCCGCACCAGACCGGCATCGGCGTCCTCACTACGCCCACCGGACCGGAAGGCTATGCCGGAAACCTGAACCGAAGATGCGTCACCATCGCCGAAGCGCTCAAGCCCGCCGGCTACCGCTGCTACATGAGCGGCAAGTGGCACGTGGCGAGCAGCCTGAATGAGCCCTCGGACTCCTGGCCCATGCAGCGGGGCTTCGACGACTTCTTCGGCACCATCATCGGCGCAGGCAGTTTTTATTTTCCCAACACGCTGACCCGCGGCAACGATAACGCCGAGCACGAAGCGGAAAAGAATAAGGATTTCTTCTACACCGACGCCATCAACGACGAGGCCGTGCGCCAGATCCGCAAGCACCATTCCACGAACCCGGAAACGCCGTTCTTCCAGTACGTGGCACACACCGCGCCTCACTGGCCGCTGCATGCGCATGATAAGGACATCGCCAAGTACAAGGGACGCTTCGACGCCGGCTGGGACAAACTTCGCGAAGCGCGTTTAGAGCGCCTGGTCGAGATGGGTATCATTCACCCCGACTGGAAGCTCACCGGGCGCGATCCTTCGCAGCCGCCGTGGGAAGACGCTGAACATAAAGCCTGGCTGCTGCGCTGCATGGAGGTCTACGCGGCGCAGGTGGACCGCATGGATCAGGGGATCGGCCGGATCCTCGACGCGCTGGAGGAGACCGGCCGGCTCGACGACACCCTGATTATTTTCCTCGCCGACAACGGCGCCTGCGCCGAGCCCATTCCCGACGACGTGACCATGGAGCACATGGTCAACGAGCTGGTGCTGGCGCGCTCCCACACCCGCGCCGGCGACGAGGTCGTCTTCGGCAACATTCCGCAGGTGATGCCCGGCGCGGAGAACACCTACCAGAGCTACGGCGTCGCCTGGGCCAACATGTCCAACACGCCGTTTCGGCTCTACAAGCACTGGACCCACGAGGGCGGAGTCTCTACGCCGGTGATTTTGCACTGGCCGGACGGCATCAAGGACAAGGGCGGACTCCGACACACGCCCTGTCAGCTGCCGGACGTGATGGCGACGCTGCTCGAAATTGCCGGCGCGGAGTATCCGAAGAATTACGACGGCAACGAGATACTGCCTTTAGAGGGCGTAAGCCTAGTGCCGGTGATGGAGCGCGACGCGCTGCCGGAGCGGCCGCTCTTCTGGGAGCACGAAGGCAACGCCGCGGTGCGGCTGGGAAAATGGAAGCTGGTGAAGGAGTACCCGGGCGACTGGGAGCTCTACGACATGCTCGCTGACCGCACCGAGACACATGACATTGCCTCGGAGCATCCGGATCTGGTGAAAGACCTGAGCCGCCAGTACGAGGCGTGGGCCAGACGCTGCGGCGTGATTCCCCGTGACAAAATTCTCGAACAGCTGCGCAAGCTGCCGCTCAAGCCGTTCTACGATGACATCTAGATTCAAAATCCATCCGGAACGGTGGGTGAAGCAAAAAAGCCCATGCTGCGCGCCTAGCGCAACGCAAACTGACGGCGTGGTTCTCGATCGCCCGCACGTTCCGGCTTCATCAAAGCCTGTCAACCGAGAATTGATTTCAATCGATGCGGGCGAGTTCCTCATGGGCAGCGACTCCGGCGAAGGTTATCGCGCCGACGGCGAAGGGCCGCAGCGCCGCGTGACGCTGGGTGGCTATTCAATCGCGCCCTGCGCCGTCACCAACACCGAGTTCGAGCACTTCGTCAGCGACACGGGCTATGCCACTGACGCAGAGCGCATCGGCTGGTCATTCGTGTTTTATCAGCACGTCGCAGAGGACAGGAAGCATCTGATAAAGGGCGTCTCTTCTGAAGGGCGCTGGTGGGCGGCGGTGGACGGCGCCCGCTGGTCGCGGCCCGAAGGTCTGGGCAGTCACGTCAATGGCCGCATGAATCACCCCGTCGTTCACGTTTCATGGCACGACGCGATGGCGTATTGCAAATGGTCGGGAACGCGTTTACCGACGGAAGCCGAATGGGAGCGCGCCGCCCGTGGGAATCTCGCGGACAGGACCTACCCCTGGGGCGACGAGCTCATGCCGGACGAAGAGCACCGCTGCAACATCTGGCAGGGCAGTTTTCCTATAGAAGATTTATGCGAAGACGGCTATTCAGGCACCGCGCCGGTGAATGCTTACGAGCCTAACGGCTACGGGCTTCACAACATGGTGGGCAACGTGTGGGAGTGGTGCGAAGACTGGTTCTCGCCCAATTATCATCGGGTCACGCGTTCAGAAGATCCCCGCTACGTGATTCCCACCGGCCGCCGATCCATGCGCGGCGGTTCCTTTCTATGCCACGCCTCCTACTGCCACCGCTACCGCGTCGCCGCCCGGAGCTCCAACTCGCCGGAGAGCACGACGAGCAATATCGGCTTTCGGGTTGTCGTCTAAACGGCTGCGTTCCCGATAGTCAAGTCGTCAACTCCGGGCGCGTCTATTGGCAATTCGGTTTGGAATGCCGTCGAACCTTACTTTCCGAAATTAGGCCAATAGATCCTTGGGCAAGAGTGGTTCTTGAGGATCGGTGTAAATGCCGCCCTGGCGGGCCAGATTCGCGAGGCCGATCCCCCAAACGCAAAGTAACTCGTCCTCCGTATCCTTAAACACTCCACGTCCCTTGCTTTGACGCTGGTGTCCCTTCAATAATTCAAAGAATCCGGCATTCGCCGTTTCTACATTTCGATCGAGTATTGCCTTAAACACGGTGAAATAACCCATAAAATCGCGGCTTGCCGGCCTTTGGCAGTGTGATTGAAATTCATCCAGCCATTTAATCTTCTCAGTCGAGGCATAAAGGACAAAATTCTTGAGCAAGTATCCCAAGGCAATATCAAACGGGTGATCGTATTCTGCCTCGATTTCCTGGCGACCTCCCATTCGGGCTGCAAGATCTTTAGCTATAGAATTGTCACCCGCCGCCAACGCCGCGAAAAGATACTTATACGCTAACATCGATACATAAGATGGCGAAATGCGATCGCCTGCGTCATATCTCTGAAATAACCTGCATCTCAATTCCGCTGATTCAGAAAGATACGATTGAAATTTCTTTACGTCTTTATTAAGAACGTATTCCGCCACGGCTAGAAAACGAAGTGCTCCCGCCAGCATATTCGAAGCAGATCCATTCGCATCTTTTACGGATTCCGATTGGTTGGCACGAAGTTGATCAAGCCGCCTTCTTCGCCTTTCGGCGAGCGAAGGGAGGCGCTGTTTTAAGCCTGACATAATCACCGGGTCAGATCTCTTGAAAGCGAATAATTGAACAGTCGGTTCCAGGTCCGGTGAACCGTTACTTCCGGCTACTCTTGTCGTTTGCCTTTACCAACAATTCAAAAGTCGCGCCCGTTCCCTGGTCGATACGACGGGGCGGCGTCTGGGCGATGGTCATATTAACGCCTTGTGACTTTTGATATTCGAGGCACTCGATCAGCACCTCGAATAGATCGCGCCCGCCGCTGGTCACAAAGTAATTGGCAAGACTCGTGATCTCGTCGCTTATATTGTCGCCCCATGGGGGCCGAAGCTCGGCGTTGTCGATGTCCCAGACCACCTTGCCCGGGTCAAGTGAGGCCAACTCGGACCGGATGGTCTCGAGATCGGTCAAGACCTTGTCGCAGTGTTTCAGGGGCAGATCGCCTTGATAGAGCTCGTTGAACAGCTCAGGAAACCTCGATCCCCAGCCGTCCCGCTCCAAGTGGAAGCTTACGGTGGAAAAAAATGCGTGCAAGAAGTCGCTGGTGCCGACCTCGGTTGTAATGTTGCCGACGCGAAGTCCAACGCCCATCAGGTCATTCTCTCGTGAGTGCAATCCAAATTAGTTTAGTTATCAGGCGGCCGTACTGCTTAGAAGCCGGATAGTCAAATAGTCAACTCCGGAACCGCTTTCGCGCGCATCCCGAAAATGAAGTTTTTTCTACTGGATGCCCGCTTTCGCGGGCATGACGGGAGAGGCGATCATTCGGGAAAGTCCCAACCAAACATATTTACCCTTAAATAAGGGTAGTCGACTTCACGGGGTGCCGCCGTTTAGTCCGGCGGGCCTTTGAGCTCGACGGTGTTGCCTTCGGGGTCCAGGAGATAGATGGAGGGGCCGTTGCCCTCGGCGCCGTAGCGGGTTTCGGTGGGGCTGGCCTCGACGTCGTGCTTCTCGAGGTGCTCGCGGATGGCGGGCTCGTCGAAGGGATCGACGCGCACGCAGAAGTGGTCCATGTTGTGGCCGGCTTTGCCCGGCGCGGGGCCGCCTTTCCTGCCGATCTCGCCGTTGACGTCGACGATGTCGATGAGGCTTCGCCCGGCGCGGAGCTGATACAGGCCTAAGTCTTCACGATTCCGCTCCGCCACGCAGCCGAGTACCTCGCAGTAGAAATGAAGCGCGCGCGCCACGTCGCTGACACGGACGACCACATGATCGATCTCTCGAACTTTGATGCTCATACAAAATAGGGGGACAGTTTACCTATTTCAGATCATCAACGATCTGTTTGAAAGACGAGAGAATAGATCAAGTAGGTATGCTGTCCCCCTAAATAAATTACCACTCGCCGGTGTTAGGCATGGACTTCCACGGTTCCTTTGGCGGCAGCGACTCGCCACGCTGCAGGATCTCGATGGAAATGTTATCCGGTGAGCGGACGAAAGCCATATGTCCGTCCCTGGGAGGGCGGTTAATGGTGACACCGGCGTCCATAAGCCGCTGGCAAACTTCGTAGATGTTGTCCACGCGATAGGCCAGGTGGCCGAAGTTTCGCCCGCCGGTGTACTCCTCCGGATCCCAGTTGTAGGTCAGCTCCACCATCGGCGCCTTATCGGCCTTGGCGCGCTCCACGTCTTCCGGCGCCGCGAGAAAGATCAAAGAGAACCTTCCCTTCTCGTAGTCGTTGCGGCGCACCTGTACCAGCCCGAGCTTATTGCAGAAAAAATCGAGCGACTCATCTACGTCGCTGATTCGAATCATGGTGTGCAGGTATTGCATCAGTGACTCCTGACTTTAAGTATCATTTTCAATCCGGTCGTGCCGCCGCCACCATCATCGCGGGTAAGGCGATAACGATATTACCGTCCTCGCGATGCGCTCCAGCGCCCTCAAGAATGGCCTTATGGATGCGCTCGCGGGACGAATCGGTCTGCGCGTCGAGCACAAGGGGCAAGCGCACCACGCTCTTGTAGATCATTTCCAGGAACGCTTCGGGAGACGGACCGCGCCACTCTAGCGGCAGCACCTTTGTTTTTATGCTGGTAAAGCCGGTCGACTGCAAGACGCGCGCGGATTCTTCTGGGTCGGCGAAACGAAATAGAGGTGGCGCCGGGGGAAGATCAACATCGAAGGTGCCGTGCTTTGTCACTGCGCCCATGATGAGGGAGAACATCTCTCCTCCTTGCTCGGGGCTGCGCCACACGGTGAAGGCGTAACGCCCGCCGGGCCGTAACACTCGGTGCGTTTCCTTGAGGGCGGAGTCCGCGTCTTCCATATGGTGTAGACCGAAGCTGCAGGCGACGGCGTCGAAGCGCCCGTCCTCGTAGGGCAGGTGCTCGGCGTCGCCTTCGGTGAAAGTGCAGTCGGGATAGTTGTCTGCAGCCTGCGCCACCATGGTGGCGGCAAAATCGAGGCCTTCGGCTTCCGCGCCCCTTGCTTTTGCGGCGCCGGTCAAGTGTCCGGTGCCGCAGGCGACGTCCAGCAATCGTTTTCCCTTTAGATCTCCGAGGCCGTCGAGGATGGCATCGATGGCCTGCGTTGTGATCTTGGCAAAGTAGTCATCATAGACGTCCGCCCTGGAAGTCCAGCCGGTGCGCTCCAGTTCGCGGAAGGTGGGTCGGGTCATGATGAAAGTTCTTGCAGACGAATCGGGTGAACAAGGGAGTCGCGTCAGGATGCGTCGCGCACGGCTCCGGGCGCGGGCGCCGAGTATATCACCGCCACTGAACCCGGCCGTGATGGCTCCCGGGCTTTCCTGCGAGCGGGTCCACCCAACAGGCGCCGTCGCCTAGGGCCTGCCGATCCGGACGGCGGTTGCGGGCGGGGTCGGAAGATGTAATCTTGGCACCCGCCGCACGCCAGGGCGGCCGATTCAAGAACAAGGCAAGCGCTCCCGCGAAAGGAGCGTTCCGGGGAGGAGACTACCTATGGGCTACTTTCTCCAGCAGCTCATCAACGGCATTACGCTGGGGATGATCTACGGCCTCATCGCCATCGGCTACACGATGGTTTACGGCATCATCGGCATGATCAACTTCGCCCACGGCGAGCTGTTCATGATTGCAGCGTTCATCTCCATAATCTCCTTTCTCTCGCTGGGCCTTGCTGGAATCGGCTGGGTGCCCGTCGCCCTGCTCATCGTGCTGGCTGCCACCATGCTGCTGACTTCGGTCTACGGCTGGGCGCTGGAGCGGGTCGCCTACCGGCCGCTTCGACACTCGCCGCGCCTGGCCGCCCTCATCACCGCCATCGGCATGTCCATTTTCCTGCAGAACTACGTGCAGCTGCTGCAGGGCGCCCGGATAAAGCCGCTGCAGCCGGTCATCAGCGGCGGCTTCCAGTTTTTTACTGACGGGCAGTTCACGGTGACGCTGAGCTACCTGCAGATCCTCATCGCGGTGCTCACGGTCGCGCTGATGCTGGTGTTCACATGGGTAATCAACCGCACCGCGCTGGGACGATCTCAGCGCGCGTGTCAGCAGGACTTGAAGATGGCGTCCCTGGTCGGTGTGAATGTCGATCGCACCATCTCGCTCACCTTCGTCATCGGTGCTTCCCTCGCCTCCGTTGCCGGGCTCATGTTTCTGCTGCTCTACGGCGTGATCGACTTTTTCATCGGATTCCTGGCCGGCATCAAGGCATTCACGGCCGCGGTGCTGGGCGGAATCGGCTCGGTGCCGGGCGCCATGCTGGGCGGACTGCTCATCGGCCTCATCGAGGCCTTCTGGTCGGGCTATTTCACGGTGGAATACAAGGACGTGGCGGCCTTTTCCATCCTGGTGCTGGTGCTCATTTTCCGGCCCACCGGTCTGCTCGGTAAGCCGGACATCGAGAAGGTCTGATGGCTTCAGTTAACCCTCCAACTGCGCCCTCGCCGCGCGCCCCGCTGGATCTTCCCTCGGCCATCAAAGAGTCAGGGGTGGTGGCGCTGGTGGTCTTCGCGCTCGCATTTGCGCTGGTGGGTTTTCGTACCCAGGACGTGCCCGGCGGCCTCGAAATCAGATTTCGTTTCGACGAGGTCTTCGCCATAACCGCTGTCGGCTTTCTGGGACGTTTTGCATGGATCCTGCTGCGGGTAAATAAACCCTTTCCGGTTGCGGTGACCGCGCTGCCATTTGGTGGCGCCTTACTGGCGCTGTTGCTCAGCCCGCTCTTTGCGCCGGCTGCGAAGCTGGAGCGCTTCCTGATCTTCGGCGATTTAGTGGTGAACTGGCTGCTGGCGCTTTTCGCCTTGGGGTTCGGCGGCCGTGCCGCGTGGCTGATGTGGCACGAGGCGAGCAGCATCACCGCCGAGATGCGCGAAGAGCGCATGGATCGCATCGGCGCGGCCGTGCAGAGCGCGTCGCGTTACGTCGGGCCCTTGCTGCTGGGACTGGCGCTGGCGTTGCCGTTCATGCCGTTCGCCGATCGTCGTTTGCTCGACATCGCGATCCTGGTGCTGACTTACGTCATGCTCGGCTGGGGACTGAACATCGTGGTGGGGCTCGCGGGGCTTCTGGATCTGGGCTACGTCGCGTTCTACGCCGTTGGCGCCTACTCCTATGCGCTGCTGGCGCTGCACTTTGACTTAGGCTTCTGGACCTGTCTTCCCTTCGCCGGGATCATGGCCGCATTCGCCGGCATTCTGCTGGGTTTTCCAGTACTCAGGCTGCGGGGCGACTATCTCGCTATTGTTACCCTGGGCTTCGGCGAGATGGTCCGCATCATCCTGCTCAACTGGTACAAGTTCACTAAAGGCCCGGACGGGCTTTCCGGTATTCCGCGTCCGACGTTTTTCGGACTGCCAATGACCGCCAACCCCGCCGAGGGGGAGGTGTCCTTTCACCAGTTCTTCGGGCTCGAGTATTCGTCCGTGGACCGGATCATATTT
>JBFHVA010000150.1:0-8862 GCA_041589735.1 Gammaproteobacteria bacterium
CTCTCCGCGCCTCACGAGCTGCACGCAACCTACCGCAACGGCAGCCGCTTCATGGGGATCCGGCTCCTGGGTGCCTTGCGGCTGAAACCGGTGCCTGTTGACGGTCAGCCACTACGGGAGCTTTCGGGGCTGGCCTGGGACGAAGACGAAGGAATTCTTTACGCGGTTTCCGATGGCGGAAGGGTGTTCCACCTCCGGCCGGAGTTCGAAGGCGAGCTGCTGACGGGGCTCTCCGGGGTGGCCGGCTACTTCCTGAACGACCCCGAGGGCCGCCCCTTGAGCGGTGTGTGGGCGGACAGCGAGGGCCTCGCCATCGAAAATGGGGACAACGGCATCCGCGGGGATACCCGGCTGGTGATTTCCTTCGAGCGTCGGCCCAGATTGGGGCGCTACTCGACCAAAGGCCGCTTTATCGAGCCGATCGCCCTGCCCGCGCCCCTTTCTAATGTGGCCAGCTACGCCTCGGCCAACAAGTCTCTGGAGTCTGTGACCCGCCACCCGACGTTCGGCTGGCTTTTCGCCCCTGAATGGCCGTTGCGTGGAAGCGTCTCGGGGACGGTCGAAATCTGGAGCGCCGGTGGCATGCGCTGGTCGTATCCGCTGCGGGACGTGTCCAACAACGCTCTGGTGGCCATGGAAGCCTTGGAGGACGGCTCCCTGGTTACGCTGGAGCGGGGGCACGGGATGCTCTACTCGCCGCTGATCATCGCCCTCCGGAGAACCCGCCCGCTCGAAACGGGGCCCGGCGGCGTGCTGGAGGTCGCTACCGCCGCGGTATTCGATACCTCCGCCGGCTGGCGGATCGACAATTTCGAGGGTCTCGCTAGACACCACGGACTCCATTTTTTCCTCGCCAGTGACGACAACGAAAACGCCGTGCAGACGACAATTTTGCTCTATCTTGAGATGGTGGATGCGGTGCCGACGGATTATCGACCCGCGGAATCGGACACGCGTCAAGAAAATCGGCATTGAACTCGCATAAACTACTGTTAGGTTTTCAATTAAGCGCCCGCCGGATCCAGGAACCACGGAAATGAGCCCAGCAGGAAGCTCCGAGATCACAGAAGCCCTTCTGACCCGCTTCGTTCCGATCAATGGAATTGCGCCTAAGCATCTCAAAGAACTCAAGAATCACTGCGAAATCATTACCATACGAGACGAGCAGCCGATCGAGCTGGGGGTCGGGCGAACCCAGTACAACTACTATCTGGTGGAAGGCGAGGTTCAGGTCTTAAGCGGCAGCCGGGTGACCGACACTATCTTCGCCCGCACCGAGAGGGCTCGCTTTTCGCTTTCCCAGATGCGCGAGCAGAAACAGAGCCTGCGAGCGGGCACCCTGGTCAAGCTGCTTCGGGTGGACCGCAGAAAGATCAGCGCCATGCTCGTTTGGAGCGAGTCCGACGGTGACGACGGCGGCGCCGACGCTTCCGCCGTCGAATCGAGCATTCTGAATTCAGAAATTCTGTCACGCGTTCCTCCTGCCAACGTGCAGAAAATCCGCAGCGTGATGGAGAAGGTCGAGTTCAAGTCGGGCGATGTCGTGATCCGGCAAGGCGATCCTGGCGATTACTACTACTTCATTAAGGACGGCCGCTGCCTGGTTACCCGCCAGAATGAAGACAGTACCGCTCCGGTAGAGATCGTGGAGCTTGCTTCTGGAGACACCTTTGGCGAAGAGGCGCTGATCGCCAACGCAAAGCGTAATGCCACCGTCTCGATGATTACCGACGGCGTGCTGCTTCGGATTACCAAGGACAAGTTCATCGAGCTGATCCAAGATCCGCTGGTAAACATTCTCGATTTCACCAGGGCGGTGAAGCTGGTCAAGTCGGGCGCGCGATGGCTAGACGTTCGACTGCCGGAAGAGCACGAGAACAACGGACTCAAGGCAAGCATCAACATCCCGCTGGCCGCACTCAGGCGCCGGATCAAGGAGCTGAATCAGAAAACGACCTACGTCGTTTACTGCAACTCCGGACAGCGAAGCGCTGCCGCGGCCTTTTTACTGAGTCAGCGGGGCTTTAAAACCTACCTGCTTGAAGGCGGCCTGATGGCGGCCACGGAATCGATCGCAGCGACAAGAGTGGGAGTCAGCAAGCCGGCTTCGGAAAGAGTCGACGCGGCCGAGCTTCAGACGGAACTCGCCAAGGTTAACGCGGAGCTCGAAGAAGCCATAAGACTGAAGGCGCAAGCGGAAGTCGCGCGCCGGTCGGTGACGCAAAGCACGCTGATCCGCAGCAACATCGCGCAGGAAATGCTCAAAAGGAGCCAGAGTCACGCCAGCGATGCATCCCGGCGCGCGAGCGAGGGATTCGAACGCGCTAAGAGGCAAAAGCGAGAGCTCGAATCGAAACTGGTGGAAGCCGAGGCCAACGCCGCTGGCGAACGCCAGAAGGCGGAAGCCCTGGTGCAGCGACTTCGCCAGGAAGCTGAGAAACGGCTGCGGCTGGAGGACGAGCGGCTAAAGCAGGAGTACAGCGAGGCGGCTCAGAAGATCGAGAGCATGCGCAAGGCGAAGGCAGACGCCGAGGCCCGCTTTGCCAAGGAGCGACAGAGGCTGGAAGCGGAGCTGGCGAAGGCGCAGGAGGAGATCGCGTCCCAGGCCAGCAGAATCCAGGCCGAGCTTCGAAACGCACAAGAAGCGGCGGAAAAGCGGGCGACTCAGATAAGGGAGAATCACGACGTCGAAGAGCAGCGCCTTCGGGAAGAAATGGAAGAGCGACTGCGCGCCGAACGCAAACGAATCGAATCAGAGTTCGCGGGAACCATCCAGGCGCAGGAAAAAGCCAAGCACGAGCTGGAAAGAGCCGAGGCCGCGCGCAAGCTGGCCGAGGAAGAATCACAGCGCATCGCCGACGAGCTCAAGGCGGCGCAGGAAAAACGCAGGGCGCAGGAGGACACGCGTGTAAAGCGGGAAAAGGCGCGGCTCGAGCGGGAAGCTAAGAAGGCCAAGTCCAAGCTTCAGGCTGCGGAAAAAGCGAAACGCGCGCTTCAGACCGCTAAAAAGGAATACGACAAGACCATGGCCGTGATCCGCAAAGAGGAAAAGTCGCTGGATACCGAAAAAGTCGAATCAAAGGCCGAGCGCGCACTTCGCGCCGAGCTGGACGCGTATCGCGAAAAAATGGAGGCGGCGGAAAACCAGATCAACGACGCCATCCAGGCCAAAGAGTCCGCCGATCAGGCCAAGGCCGAAGCGGAGCAGAAGGTGGTGACCCAGCACGCGGTGGAAGAAGAGATCAGAGTTCAGCTCTACGATGAAATGGAGCAGTGGCTCAAAGAGGAGCGCGAAAGGTCGGAAGAAGAACTATCGCGCACACAGCAGCTCGCGCGCCAGCAAGTCATGTTGGAGAAGCGCAAAGAAGCAGCGCGGCAGCAACAGAAGGCCGCGGAGGCCGCCATGTTGTCGGACGTCGGCGCTCAGCTTGGCCCTGGAGACAACTCCGATCAGACGTTGGCGCAGCAGGCCTCGGCGGAAAAACGCGCCAGCTTGACGCGCTCGGCCCACGAGGAAGCCGCTGCGGCGAAGGCTAAAGCGAAAAGCGCGCTGGAAGCGGCAAGAGCGAAGATGAAGTCTTTGTTTAAAAGAAAGGAGTGAAGGGTATATGGTAGATAGTAGATCGTAGATAGGGCGGCATTATTGATCGCTAGTCGTTTTTCTCCCCCTCTACCACCGACCATCTAAAATCTTTTCATCAGTCGCCCGCGGCGCGTTCCTGCCTTGGTTCCTCATCGTCCAGTCGGCTGACGTAATCCAGCACGGTATCCACCGTTCCGCCGATGTCCTCATACAGGATTCCGTGTCGTTTCGACGGAATCATCTTGGCCTCCACCTTTGCCGCGCTGAGTAAATTTCGCAGCTTGCCCATGCTTCTTGGATCCACTACCGGGTCTTTGTCTCCCTGCAGGAGCAGCACACTGCAGCGCACGTCTTTTAACCGGTGGCGAAGCTCGTCGCGCAGCAGCCTGAGCTCGTTCAGTCCGCGTATCGGCATATGGTAATAATTAATATGAGGATGCTCCGACTGATTGGGCCTGAACGGCATCACGCCCTCCACCGGAGAAATCGCGCGCACCAGCCGGTTGGCGCCGTGAACCAGGGGCACGAATCGCATGTTCTTGTTGCCAAAGATGATTGGCACCGAGACGGCCGCCACCCCTGCCAGCGTCTTCGACTCCGCCGCGTGCAACAGGGCCAGAGCTCCGCCGGTCGAGAATCCGACGATGCAAAATCGCTCTCTGAACCCGGCCATGACGCGGCAGCCCTCGCGAAGGGACTGCACCCAGTCGCGGAAGCTTCGCTCTCGCAAGTCCCAGGGTGAAGTCCCATGGCCCTTGAGCCGCACGCCGACGACGGGGTGACCCGCTTCCACCAGCTTTTCCCCGATTCCCCTTACTTCTGCGGGAGAAGCGAGAAATCCGTGGACCAAGACAACGCCGAGCTTGGACGAGTTCTTCGGTAACAGCAGAAACGGTTCGCCCGATTCGGTGGCCGTTTCCTGAGCGTTAATGGCCTGATAACGAGAAGCAGTAAAGATGGTCTTGTCCCAGACGTGGCTGATTCTAAGGTCGTCAAATCGAAGCGACGCAATCGCTTCCTTTTCAATCTCGTCCACCTCCTGCATTGCCCCGCGGACCGCGAGCCGCGCGCCTTTCAGCGGCGCCACTTCGTTGGCATAGACCTCGACCAGGTTCTCGAGCCGAATCGAATCGAAGGTATGCTCCATATCGAGCTTTTTCTGAAACACGTAATCGTCCTTGTCTTCCTCAAGCAGCCGCATGGAGGTGGCCATCTTCACGAACTGGTCAAGTCCTGTGCAAATTCCATCGGGAAGGCAGGCATAAATATCGGGGTTACGAATGCTTTCGTGCAGATGCAGAGTAGATTCGCGCTGCGCCCGTTTGACGCAAAGGTACAGCAGCAGGTGAAACTTCGGTCTCGAAATATTGTGCACCTCGCCGTCGAGTAGTTTTACCATCAGACTCGATGCCAGGTGACTTAGATTGACCGTCACCCCGGCGTACATGCGCCGCATGTAGTCGTCGCGTATCCGCTCTGCGTTTCGGCGCATTCCCCTCGCCAGCATTCTCGCCGCCCACCATCCGGTGTCGTGCTTTAAGTGAAAAATCTCGTCGAAAGAACCGAGCGTTCTCACCACCCGCGAGACCAGGGCCCGCTGCATGAAGGACAAGGTGCGGTCGATGCGAATGGATTTTCCCAGGCGGATATCCATGTCGGTATCTTTGAGCAGAATGTTCCCCTCGATGAGCAGCTCCTCCGAAAGCCGCCGGCTCAAGCCCCTATTGAGCAGCTCCGCGCCCTTTCTCAAAAGGTTGTCGCTGACCCGAATGGGATAGAAAGTGATGTTGGCCGGAACAATCCGCGTGGGGCGCCTGGCGGCCCGGATCAGATCTTCGGGATTGTCCAGCCCCGCGTATTCTGTCCAGGCTTCGATACGGCGCATGTTTCCGTGCTTGTGCGCATCCTTGACCGCCGCTTTTATCGCCTCTACCGCAAGTGCCAGAACTGCGGCACCCGTATGGTGCTTGCGGCGCGCTTGCGCGGTGCGTGAATAAACACTGTAGTCGCCGTACTCGTTCACCACTCGCCGATCCTTGACCATTCCTCCTTCAGGAAAAATGATGACTTTGCGGCCGCGGAAAATTTCGCGGCTCAAGAAAGCAAAGAGCTCCGGGTGTTCGTTGGAGACAGCTCCCACGCTTCGCAGGTAATTGGAGAAAGGATCGCCTTCGACGAATAGTTCGCCGGCGGCAATGGAGCGGCAATAATCGCCGGTCTTTTTATAGATCAAATACTGCGGTATGAAGGTCTCGAATCGAGCAAAGTGATTGAAAACGAATATTTCGCTTTCTTCGATTTGTCCCTCATCGTGGTGAAAATTGACTTTCACCTTCAGAATTTTCCGCAGCAGGTCAAAAAGCCTGCTGGTCCACTCGTAGGCCGAAGGACTTATTTCGTATTGCGCTTCTTCAGGATTCATGGCCGTGCCATTAAAGTATACTCACTCGACATCGACCGCCGTGATAGATTCCCGAAAATCAACGAATCGACGGCTTACTCATGCCTCGCGCGGATTCCTGGCGTCCCAGGGCCCGGTAATTGCGAACGTCAGGCCTAAAAACTGCAGATTGACGAACAGCGTGCTCCCGTCCGGAGCAAAGGTGGCACCAGCGAACTCGGAGTTCGCCCGCGGATTTGCCGCCAGCACGTAAATCCCGCCGTTGCGGGTAATTCCGATAAGTCGCTGCACTTGCTTGCTGTCCTCGCAAACGATCAAATCGCCGGTTGGGGCAACGCATACATTGTCGGCGTAGTTGAGCAAGCGGCTGTCGTTGGGCTCGACGCTGAGTTCCAGAGTGCCGGGTCGCTCCGCTTCCCGCCCGCTGCCCTCGTAGGGGCTCGGACGATAGCACCACAGCTGCCCGCGCTTATTGCGGCCGCCCGCCGTGCACACCAGCCAGACGGACACGGATTTGCCCCCGGGTCGCGGCTCCACGGTGATGCCTTCGCCTCGAGCAAACGCGGCGGCACCGCGTTCTCGGCCCTGGTAGCGCAGCCCGTCGTTGGGCGCCTCTACCGATTCGAGCCCCACCCACGACACCGGCAGGCGGACACCCAGGGGGATCCGTGACCCGAATCCCCAGTTGCCGGTGAATAGATGAGGGTGCCCCCGGATCGCCAGCGCCTGAAGCCGCCCGCCTTTTGCCGGCACCCCCCGGGAGCGCGGCAGGAAGCGATAAAACAGCCCGTCGGGGCGGTCCTCGCTTTGATAAATCACGCCGGATATCGGGTCCACGCCCACGGCCTCATGGTTGAAACGGCCCATGCCGGCTAACGGCACGGCCTTTGACAGGATGTTGGACCCGGACGGGACCTCGAAGTTGAAGCCGTGGTCCCTCTCCGCTCCCTGTTCGCCGCGGCGTATCACCACCTCTTCGCAGGAGATCCAGCTGCCCCAGGGCGTGGCGCCGCCGGCGCAATTGCGCAGGGTGCCGGCGAGGCTCAGGAACTCGCGCTCCACCTTGGCCGTGCGGGTGTCGTAGATGAGGGTGGTGACGCCCCCGCGGCCAATCGCGCGGTCATACATGAGGGCCCGCGCTTTCTCGTCCGGGCCGCCCGGAAGATGCGCAAACGCAGTGTGCTTTGAATCGGGGTTGAGCTCGTGATTCCTCAAAAGCCGGGTGCGCCCCGCCTTCCCGGGAAAGGCGTGCATGCCGTCCGGCAGCCCCGGCACCCGCAGCCCATCGTCCATGGTGTCGCCGGTGCGGGAAATGATGCGATAGCCAAAGCCGGACGGAAGCTCGAGCACGCCCCTGGGATCGGGTTTCAGGCGACCGTAACCCAGCGCTCGCAGCGACACCCGGCCGGTGGCGGCGGCAAACACCGGTCCTAAGCCCGGCCCCCCCGCAACCAGCGCCGCGGCCCCTCCTTTGAGCAGGTCCCGTCGCGACAATCCGGCGGGCCGCATCAGAGATCTCCACCGGTCGAGGGGCGGGGCCCGGCCATCCTTGGTCTGGAGTCACTCACGCGTTCAGACTACGCGAATGTGCCAGGGCTCGTACCGCACTCCCAGAAGATTCCGCTGCGGATACCGCATCTTTACGAAGCCCAGATCAACCAGCCGTTGGTAGACGTCGGTCCTGGCAAAGGCAGCGGTAAAGTTCGCTCCGCCCAGGCCCTTCTTGCCCACGTCGAAATCGCCGATGGCGTGAAAGGAATAGCCCGGAGGCGCCAGGGAGCGCGAAGCGAGCGACAGATTGCCGTTGGCGCGCTCCGCCTTGTGCATGAACAGGTAAAGCTGCTTGACGACACTGCGCACGCCGGAGGTAAGCACCAGCTCCGGCCCGACGGCCTTCTTGATGCTCTGGTAGCGTTTCAGCGCTGGTCCCCTGAATATCCGCTGACCCGACCCGCGCACATATGTGGTGTTCTTACGATCAACGTCGTCGGTCAGGTTCCTCAACACCTTGGTGCCGTAGAACCCGTAACTCGACGCGTCGGCATAAAAGAGGCTCTCTAAAAAGGTGAGCTCCGCCCGGGAAAACCGCTCCACCGAGGAATAAGACTTGGCGACCCTAAGCATGTCGTCAAAATTGAGGAGGTTGAAATTACCGTAGCCGACCAGCTTCTGGACACGCTTAATTCGGCTGAGTGTCAGGCGCAACAACTGAAAATCTTCCTCGCGCGCCATCACGTCCATGGGATGCGGGTCATCGAAACTCGCCATTTTGCGAAAATAGCGTTCGCTCGGCTGCACCAGGGCCCAGGCTGTACCCGGGGTGAGTGACGCCGCCAGTGCGCCCGGTACCAGCAGGGATCCGGTTTTGAGAAAGCTTCTTCTTCTCATCTGCGGTTAGGAACTTTTCCGGCTCATCGAGTCTTCATCGCGAGCGTCAAGCCGTCCCCGATGGGGACCAGGCTGAGCCGGATCCTCGAATCTTTTCGCAAAGCCTCGTTGAACGCGCGTATAGAGTTAGTGTCGTTCGACTGATCGGCAGAATCAATGACATTCCCGGACCAAAGAGTGTTGTCTACCGCAATCAGTCCTCCTGGTCGAACCAGTTCGAAACATTGTTCGAAATAGCGAGCGTAGTTTTCCTTGTCCGCATCGATGAAGGCAAAATCGAATTGGCCTACTTCTCCCTCCTCGATGAGCGAAGCCAGGGTTTCGGCGGCGGGCCCCAGTCTCAAGTCAATTTTTCCGTCGAGCCCCGCCTCCTTCCAATACCGGCGGGCAGCCGAGGTCCACTCTTCGCTGACATCGCAGGCGATGACGCGCCCGTCCTCGGGCAGCGCCCCCGCCACGCAGAGCGCGCTGTATCCGGTGAACACCCCCA
>JBFHVA010000151.1:0-8840 GCA_041589735.1 Gammaproteobacteria bacterium
CCAGCCGGACGTGCTGGCGGTTCAGGAAACCAAGCTTACGGATGAGAATTTTCCGACCGCTGAAGTTGCCGCAACGGGTTATGAGGTCGCTTTCTCCGGTCAGAAGACCTATAACGGCGTCGCGCTTTTGAGCACTTCTCCCATCGAAAAAGTCGACACCCGGTTCCCCGATCTTGAAAAGGAAGAGCGGCGCACTATCGCCGCGACTATCGGCGGCGTGCGGGTAATAAATCTCTATGTGGTAAACGGCCAGGAGGTCGGATCAGAGAAGTACCGGTACAAGCTCAAATGGCTCGATGCGGTGTCGGATTATCTGCGCGACCAGATGGAGGAATGGACTGACGTCATTGTTGTCGGGGACTTTAACATCGCGCCCGAGGATTCCGACGTGCACGATCCGGACGCATGGCGGGAAAAAATCCTCTGCAGCACGCCGGAGCGCGACGCGCTCAAAAAAATCCTTGGGCTTGGCTTTCACGACGTATTCCGCAAGTTCGATCAGGAGGAAAAGAGCTTCAGCTGGTGGGATTACCGTGCGGCCGCGTTCCGCAGAAACATGGGTCTTCGTATTGATCTTGTTCTCGCCACGGACCGGTTGTGCGAGGCTTGTGTCCGCTGCTACATCGATAAATCGCCGCGCAAGAACGAGCGACCCTCGGACCACGCGCCGGTGGTGGCCGAGTTCAACCTCTGACCACGCTCCTGCCCGTCACTTCTGAGCATGAAATACCGGGATTTACGCGACTTCATCAAACAGCTGGAGCAGCGAGGTGAACTCAAGCGCATTGAGATCGAAATCGATCCCAAGCTCGAGCTGACCGAGGTCTGCGACCGCACGCTGCGGGCCGGCGGACCCGCGCTCCTTTTTGAAAACCCGAAGGGCCACGACATCCCGGTGCTAGGTAACCTCTTCGGTACTCCGCTTCGGGTGGCGCTGGGCATGGGCCAGGAGTCGGTGAACGCGCTGCGCGAAGTCGGCCGCCTGCTTGCTTATCTCAAGGAGCCGGAGCCTCCCAAGGGCATGAAAGATGCCTGGAAGTCGCTTCCGGTATTCAAAAAAGTGCTGGACATGGCGCCCAAGACCGTACGTGGAGCACCGTGCCAAGCGAACGTGATCGAGGGCAGCGAGGTAGATCTTTCGTCGCTCCCGGTTCAAACCTGCTGGCCGGAGGACGCCGGGCCTTTGATCACATGGGGGCTGGTGGTGACACAAGGCCCCGACCGTTCGCGGCAGAACTTAGGCATCTACCGCCAGCAGGTAATCGACAGCAAGCGCGTGATCATGCGCTGGCTCGCTCACCGCGGAGGCGCGCTGGATTACCGTGACTGGTGTGAGAAGCACCCGGGCGAACCGTTTCCCGTGGCGGTGGCCTTAGGCGCCGATCCCGCGACCATGCTCGCTGCGGTAACGCCGGTTCCGGACACGTTGTCCGAGTTTGCTTTCGCCGGGCTGCTTCGCGGCGCGCGCACCGAGCTGGTGGACTGCACCGTAGGCGAGTTGAAGGTACCCGCAAGCGCCGAGTTCGTGCTGGAGGGGTTCATTTATCCCGGCGATACCTTGCCCGAAGGGCCGTTTGGCGATCACACCGGTTACTACAACGAGGTGGAGCCGTTTCCGGTGCTCACTATCGAACGCATCTCCCACCGCGACGCCCCCATCTACCACAGCACTTACACAGGACGCCCCCCCGACGAGCCGGCGGTGCTGGGCGTTGCCCTAAACGAAGTGTTCGTGCCCATCCTGCAGAAGCAGTTTCCCGAGATCGTCGATTTTTATCTTCCGCCTGAAGGTTGCTCTTATCGCATGGCGCTGGTGAGCATACGCAAACAATATCCAGGACACGCCAAGCGACTAATGTTCGCCGTATGGTCGTACCTGCGCCAGTTCATGTACACCAAATTCGTGATCGTCACCGACGACGACGTCAACGTGCGTGACTGGAAAGATGTTATCTGGGCGATTACCACCCGCACCGATCCCGCCCGCGACTTAACGCTCATCGAAAACACACCCATCGATTATCTCGATTTCGCTTCACCCGTCGCCGGCCTGGGCTCGAAGCTGGGGCTCGATGCCACCGCCAAATGGCCCGGCGAGACGAATCGAGAATGGGGCCGGCCCATCGTCATGAGCGCCGAGGTCAAGGCCCGCATCGATTCAATCTGGAACGATCTCGGCATCGATTGAGAATGATGCCAGGCACCGTGTATTGAGGCGGAGTACGGCAGGTCGATTTTTTGCACGCGGCCGGGATCTGCTATAGGATCGCCCGCCTTTTCTAAGGGCCCGAAAAGCCCTCCTTAAACCGCTCTTCGAGACGCGCTATGAAATCGGACATTCATCCCAAATACAAAGAGATCACCGTTAACTGCAGCTGCGGCAATTCGTTCAAGACCCGCTCTACCCTGGGTGAAGATCTGCACCTGGAGGTCTGCTCCGCCTGCCACCCGTTTTACACCGGGCAGCAGAAAATCATGGATACGGCCGGGCGGGTGGATAAGTTCCGCCGCAGGTACGGCCTGGGCTGAAACCAGCGCGGCGGCGCCGTGACGTCGCCATCGCCGGTGACCGGCTACCAACCGTCAAGGGCGCCATTCAGTGGCGCCCTTTCCTTTTTCGCCGCTGTTGTCGCTCTGCTGTGGATCCCCGGTGGGCCCGCCGCGGATTTCGTGGCGCGTTGCCCCGCCTCCCGCTTCGACGATAGTGGCGTCGTGCGTCAGGTCTTCGACGGCGATACCCTGGAGCTCACCGACGGGCGGCGGGTCCGGCTGCTGGGTATCAATACCCCGGAGCTAGGTCACGATGATCGTCCGTCAGAGCCTTTGGCCGAACCCGCCAGGACTTTTCTCGAGACCCTCGCGGCACCCGGTAAGCAGGTGAATCTGCGCTTCGATTCCGAGCGCTATGACCGCTATGGCCGGCTCCTGGCCCACGTATTTCTGCGCAGCGGGGTCAACGTCCAGGCGGAACTATTGACGGCCGGTCTTGCGTTGACCCTGGTGGTGCCGCCCAACGAGTGGAATCACGCTTGCTACGGGAGCCTGGAGCGCGACGCGCGCAAAGCCGGCCTCGGCATCTGGCGGCTTAATCGTTTCCGAGTGGTTGCCGCTACCAGGTTGAACTCGAAGGCGCGCGGGTTTCACATTGTCAGCGGAAAAGTTGAGCGCATCGGCGAAGGTAGAAAAAACCTCTGGCTCAATCTCGCGCCCAAGGTGGCCGTCCGAATACCAAAGGACGACCTGAATCACTTTAAGGACTTCGCGCCTCGCGCCCTCGTAGGGCGCCGGGTGGAGGTGCGTGGCTACGTTGAGCGGCGCCGGGGTGAGCTTCGCATTACGGTGCGTCATCCGGCGGCGCTGGTCGTGCTGGACTGAGCGCGTGGAGCTTGTCTATCGCTGGGTTCTTGCCCACCCGTTTCAACTCATGACTCCCCTCCCGGTCGCTTCGCGGCCCCGTAGCGACGGCCATGGCGCAATTCAGGTTGCGATTTCGCTCATGCACGCCGGGCTTTCGCCCCCTCGCTGCCCGTTGCCCGTCAAGGGGGAGGGAACCCAGGCGGGAAAGTGTAGGTCTGGTGTTAGAAATGTCGTTGGCGCTCCACGATTCAACTCTCCCTAATGGCGCCAGATACGGTCGGTAAAATATCGTTGATGCAAAAGTTCAAAATATGCGTTGCGGGAGTAATTGCCGTTTGGGTGCTTTCTGCCTGCGCCCAGAATCCGGTCACCGGTCGGAGCGACTTCGTGCTCATGGACGAGTCCCAGGAGCTCGCCATCGGACGGCAGGCACACGACGAAATCCTCAAGCAGTACGGGAGATACGAGGACGCCGGACTTCAGAACTATGTCCAGCAGGTGGGACAGCGGCTTGCGGCGCGCAGTCACCGCTCTGATCTCGTTTATCGTTTCTCGGTACTCGACAGCGAGGAGGTCAACGCCTTTGCCCTCCCCGGCGGTTACATCTACCTCACCCGTGGGATGCTGGCGATGCTCAACTCCGAAGCCGAGCTTGCCGCCGTTCTCGGTCACGAGATCGGCCACGTCACCGCGCGTCACAGTGTGCGCCAGTACTCCGCCCAGCAGGCAGCCGGTCTCGGTTATACCCTGGGAGCGATCCTGCTGCCGGAGCTGCGCTCCGCCGCCGTGCAAAACGTCTATTCGCTTTTTGGCGGCGCGCTCATTCGAGGCTACGGACGCGAGCTCGAGCTCGAGGCCGACGGGTTGGGCGCCGAGTATCTGGCCCGCGCCGGCTACGACCCCAATGCCATGCTCCAGGTCATCAGCGCGCTCAAGGCTCAGGAATCCTTCGAGGTGGATCGCGCCAGGCGGGAAGGACGCGAACCCAACGTTTACCACGGACTCTTCTCTACACACCCGGACAGCGACACGCGGCTGCAGCAAGTGGTGGGCAAGGCCGGCGCGTTGAGCGCCGCTGGCGGAACGACGCGGGTCAACCGTGAGCCCTACCTGAACACCATTGCCGGCCTTAGTTATGGGCCCGGAGTAAGAGAAGGGGTGCTGCGCGGCCGGGATTTCTACCACGCCGACTTGGGCTTGAGTCTTCGTTTTCCCGAAGGCTGGCGCGTGGAGAATCGAACGGACCGCCTGCTGGCCGTGCCGCCCGCCAACGACGGGCTTTTGCAGGTGTTCCTGGAAGATCTGAATAAGCGAATCCCGCCGGAGCAGTTCCTCAGACAGCGCCTGAAGCTCGAGCCGATCCAGGGACAGGCCCTCAGTGCGGGCGAGCTCCCCGCCTACACCTCGCTCGCCTGGGCGAACACGCCCTTCGGGCAGCGGCTGGCCCGGTTCACCGTGGTGTATTTTCAAGATAAGGCCTACATATTCTTCGGCGCCCGCAAGGAAGAGGGCGACGACCGCAAGTACCGCACTGAATTTCTCAACGCCGCCTTGAGCTTGAGAGCGCTCAGCGCAAACGAGCGGGCGCTGGCTCAAGCGCGCCGCGTCGCCTTGCTGCGGGCGAACGGCGGCACTCGCTACGCGGATCTGGCGGTGCGCTCGGGATTGAGCAGCTATGCCGAAGCCCAGCTCAGGCTTTTAAACGGCGACTATCCCAGCGGCGAGCCTAAGCCCGGCACGCTGATGAAGGTCATCGAGTAGCAACGCGAGCCAGACGCCGGCCGCGGTGGCCTAACTTATGGGCCAATGTTGAGACCGTTTCTAACCTAGCTCGGCTAAGGGTCTGGCCGGCTTCGATGTGGATGATTATCCACAAAATCTGTGGATAAAACTGTGGACGACTTGCCTGTAATCGACCCAACTGTGCGCCGCGGCTCAGGATTTCTCAAATCAGTGATTTTTTCGCCATCGATAGATATTATCTTTATAAACAATCAGTTATACGATTTAGATAGCGCATGGTCGGGGCCGGGCACGCCCCGACCGGGAAGAATTCCCGGGGAAATTTGCGTCCTGTGAATGACTCGAGCAAAATTTATCCACTAAAGGGGAACTTTCCCCCCGTAAGTGACTCTTTAGACACAGAGCCGGCACGCGGTGCCGCCAATTATCCGGTTCTCGCAACCGGTACGCGTGTAGGCTCCCCGCTCCACCTCCCTGAGCGGGAACTCATTCCCGGCTTCCCCGGCCGGGTAATGCTTCGCCCCGGCTTTATTCCCCTTCCCCCCCGAATGAGGAGCCGGGGCTCTTTTTTTTCAGATCCCGCTTCAGACCTCGAGCCAGCCGCAGACCTTGTCCACAGCGGCCTCGATCCCTTCTCGCTTTGGCCCCGAGAAGAGCTGCAGACTCAGCTCGGTACCCGAGGTCGCGACCAGCCGGCCGGCATCGGCGAGCGCCCTTGCCGCTTGAGCGCGCTTGAGCTTGTCGCTCTTGGTGAGCAGCGCGTGCACCGGCACCGCCGCCGCTGCGCACCACTGGACCAGCTGAAGGTCCAGCTCTGTAAACGGCCGCCGAGCGTCGGTGAGCAGCACCACCCCTTTAAGACTCCTTCGCTCGATCAAATAGGACTCCACCAGCTTCGCCCAGCTCCGGCGTACCTCGTCCGGCACCCGCGCGTAGCCGTATCCGGGTAAGTCCACCAGCCTGGTTTCGTCACTCAGGCGAAAAAAGACAATCTGCTGTGTGCGTCCCGGCGTCTTGCTGGTCCGGGCAAGGCCATTGCGGCCGGTGATCACGTTAATTGCCGTGGACTTGCCGGCGTTGGAGCGGCCGGCGAACGCGACTTCCCTGCCCTGGTCGGCCGGTAGTTGAGCGACGCGCGCAACCGCGCGGTAAAAAGCAGCCTGTCTCAAAATAGCGTTACTCAACGCAGAGACCCCTCGTACGCGCCAAGTTGACCCTCCCATCCCGGCCTGTTATATACCTGCCTCGCAGATTCGGGGGCATTCCGCTGCATTCGTGCCACGCCACTCGATCCCATTTTCTAGCCTTTTAAAGTGCAGGACATTTAGATGAATAAGACTGCGGTGCTTTTAGCCGCCGTGGCCATGTCGTTCATGGCCGCAAATGCGCTGGCGGCAGGCGATGCGGCCGCGGGCAAGTCCAAATCAGCTTCGTGCGGAGCATGCCACGGCCCCGACGGCAACAGTACTAATCCGTTGTGGCCCAAGCTCGCCGGGCAGCATGCAGCCTACCTCGTCAAGCAGCTCAAGGCTTTCAAGTCCGGTGAACGAAAAGACCCGCTCATGAGTCCCATGGCTGCCGGCCTGAGCGATAAAGACATGGAAGACCTGTCGGCGTTCTACGCCAGCCAGAATCCGAAATGAGTAAAGCATGAGGTTGACCAACTACCAGGGATGCAGCAGAGAAATTTGGGTCTCTAGACGATTACGGCGGCAAATTAAATGAAAACAAGATTACTCATCGCGATTTTCTTTATCGCAGTCGCAGCCGGAAAAGCCCAAGCCGCGGGAGATGCGGCGGCTGGAGAGGCCAAAGCAGCGGCTTGCGCCGCATGCCACGGCGCGGATGGCAACAGCGCCAATGCCGAATGGCCGAAGGTCGCCGGCCAGCACCCCAAGTACGTCGAGAAGCAGCTCAACGATTTCAAGGCGGGCCGGCGCGTGAACGCGATGATGACCGGTATGGTGGCCCCGCTTTCTAAGCAGGACATGGCGGACATCGCCGCCTTCTACGCCACCAAGGTGCGTACCGGCGGGTTCGCCAGCGAGTCCCGGGTTGCCCTAGGCGAGAAGATTTACCGTGGTGGCAACGCCAAGTCGGGCGTGCCGGCCTGCATGGCCTGCCATGGTCCCACCGGTGCCGGCGATCCCCTGGGCGGCATTCCGGCGCTCTCCGGCCAGCACGCCAAGTACGTCGCCATGCAGCTCCACGCCTTCCGCGACGGAGAACGCAGCAACGATCCCAAAGCGATGATGCGCGATGTGGCCCGCTGGATGACCAGGGATGAGATCCAAGCGGTTTCCGAGTACGTCGCCGGGCTGCACTGATCGGGCTACGCGCTTGCAAGCTTAGCGAGCGGTCACTTCGGTCGCAGCTTCCTTTCTCCGGGGAACTTCTTCCACCTGCCTGGAGACTTATTCCATGACCGTCCGGACGCGGTAGGCTGTCCGTTTCCGGCTGTTTTTGCCACCAGATTCGCGAGGAAAATGAAGTGATTCGGAGGGAATTCAATTTACTGATCGCGGGCTGCGCCCTGACCGGCGCCACTGGCGTTCGAGCCGCTGGTTTCGAAGTAGACGGGAAATTCCAGCGCATCGTGCCGAGCCAGCCCACGGAGACCCCTCAAGACGTCATCGAGGTAGTGGATGTTTTCGGATATCGCTGCCCGCACTGCTTCAGCTTTCTCCCCGTCCTCGAACGCTTCGAGAACGATCTTCCCAACGACGTCCAGGTTCGCCACATGCCGGTGATCTTCCGCGACAGCTGGGAGGCGCCCGCGCGTGCCTTTTACACGGCGAAACTTCTCGGCGTGCTGGAAAAGGTGCACCGACCAATCTTCGAGGCGCTGCACGTGGACCGCCGGTCGATGGACTCCGACGACGCATGGAAAAAGTTATTTTCCGAGCACGGTGTCTCGAATACAGATTTTGAAAAGACCTTCGATTCCTTTGCGGTACGTTCGATGCTGCGAAAATCGCAGGTCATGCAGCGCCGATACGGGGTGACTGCGACGCCGAGCGTTATCGTGAACGGCAAGTATCGCGTTCCGGCCGGCTTGGCGGGCAGCTTCGAGAACATGATCGAGGTCACCAAGGGGCTAATCGACCTGGAGCGCAGCGCTTTAAAAAGCACCGGCTGATCTCTATGCAAGCCGGACCCGCGACGGGCGCGGCTCAAACGGCGATCGGCGTGGACGGATCGTTTCCCCATTCGGACCACGACCCCGGATAGCCTCTGATGCGCTGGAATCCCAGCGACTTGAGCACGATGTAGGTGTGCGACGAGCGATGGTGGGTGTGACAGTAAGTCACTACTTCCTTGTCTGGAGTCACGCCGATCGCGGTGAATTCCCTTGCGAGTTCCTCCCGGGGCTTTAGACGCAGCGCGCGTGCCTGGTCCATAGCGTTGACCCAGTTGAAATTGACCGCGCCGGGTATATGACCTCCGCGCTCCGCGCGGCGATTTTCTCCCGAAAATTCCTCCGGAGTGCGCGCGTCCACAAGCGCAAAATCCGTTGCGCCGAGTCGGCTGAGAATGTAGTCCCGATCAGCGCGTGCCGCCCGCCCGGCCGCCGCCTTGAACTTCGACGGCGTGGCGGTGACGGGCACGGCTTCCAGCGGTAATTTGGCATCGGTCCATGCGCGGTATCCACCATCCAAAAGCGAAAAACGCTCGTGGCCGAGCAGGTCCAGGGTCCAGAGCAGGCGGGAGGCTTTACCGCCTCCCTCATCGTCGTAGGC
>JBFHVA010000152.1:0-8821 GCA_041589735.1 Gammaproteobacteria bacterium
GCCACCGTCGAAGTCCAGCCACAAGGTGCGTGTCAGATTGAGCCGATCGGCATCGGGCTCGGGATCGCCGCGGCGCTTGACCTCAATGCGGAAGGTATCGGCGGTATCGACGCGATAGGCGGGCAGATTCTGCCACTCGGGCGGCAGCGATGTTTGCCGGGGGTCAACGGTGGGAACGCCTTCGATCTGCACCAGTCTCAGGTGATTCTGGGCGACAAACACCCAGATTTCGGTTTCCGGCCACGGCGCGGCCGAGTCGGAACGAGACAGGGTGATGACGGGGCCCGGCTGACGGGATACCAAATTAATCGCGTGGCGGCCGGGACGCACCTGTACCCGCAGGCGACCGTCGGGTTCAAGCCGGGCCGGCAGTGCGCTTTGCAGCGACATGGGAATGGCGTTGCGGGTCAGCACCGGCCCTAGGAGCACCTCTCGATGCTCGCCGGAGACGTACAGGTCGATTCGGGTGGTGACCTGAAGCGGCACCTCATCGACGATCTGACGGAAGACGCGAAGCTCCAGGGTGTTTTTGACTTCTGGTGCACCGTCGCGCCGGGCCGCGTCGGCGGAAAGCCACAACCGGCCTTTATCGTCGAGCTCCGGCGCCTCCACTTCGCGTCCTGAGATCGCCAGCTTGATAAGCCCGGTCTCGGCCGGGATCTGTAGATACTCGGGCGCGCGGTCGAAAGGCAGTCGCCCGATCACGGTATGGGTGCCGGCAGACGCGTGCACTCTGGGCGTGACGTTGTCCGTTGAGACCGTGGTTTGCACGCCGTCGAGGCGTACATCCTGGGGCCAGAGAGAAGGGTCGCCGGGAAGCGGGATGAATCCATCGGTGTAAAGGCGCCAGTCCTGGCTGAAGCTGACACCGGACGCGTCCACCCGAATGTCCAGCACGTCCGGCCAAAGGCAGCGTTTGTCGTCAAAGGCGCGGTATACGAAAGGGCAGCGTTGCGACTCATGGCCGTAGAGCGCCCACTCTATCCAGGGCTTCAAAGGCTCCGGCACCGCCTCCCTGGAGAGCTGGGCGGCCCGGGGCTGAACGGCGCCGACGGAAATCAGAAGTAATGCGACCGCGCAAATGATGGGGCGCAGCGCGCGCGCCGTTAGATGGAGGGAAGCCATTTGTAGTCCAAGCCTCGTTTTTCGCCAGATTCCTGTGCTTATAAACGTAGCCGGATTACAAAGGGGTTACCGCACGATGTCGTCCTCTCCACGGCCATCGGCGCCGGTTGCGTTCATACGAGCGTCCCAGTAAACAATGTGCCCCGGCTCCACCTGAGTGTTCAGATACTCAATGATGGCAGCGGCCCGCTCCGGCGATTCGAAAAACTCGATGACTACCGGAAGGTCCAGCGACATGTCCATAAGCGTAGACGAGTGAAATCGCCCGGACTTGCCGAACCCTGTGATGCCACGGAAAACCGTAACACCGTGTACCTTGCTCTCATCGTGCAGGTAATTTAAAAGTGACCTCAGCATACCGCTGGCTTCGGTGAGATAGACCCTCACCACGGTCACCTCTTCACCCTTCATAGTTGCCTCCCCGCCACCATCCCGATCCAGCAGGCGGCGACGCACAAGATCACACTGGCCAGCACGTTTGCCACGGCTCTGAGTGATTCGCCGTTTTCGACCAGATTAAGCGTTTCGATGGAAAAGGTGGAGAAAGTCGTGAATGCGCCTAAAAGACCAATAAGAAGCGCACCACGCCACACCGGATCAACGTCCATGCGCTCGATGAAAAGGACGTAAAGCATACCCATCAGGAGGGAGCCAGCAACGTTGACCGTGAGCGTGCCGTAGGGAAAATCGCTGCCAGCAAAATTGTGCACGCCGATGGACACCCAGTAACGAAACAACGCGCCAAGAGCGCCGCCAGCCGCGATGGCCACGGTCATGTTCATAAATCTCTCTCCAATGGAATGATCCGCATGCAGAAAATCGACGCCCCATCGATTCCCTCTCAGGCAATTGACAAGTACGCGGTCGCCGCCGCGTTCAGATATGCGCCGCAAGCATTTTTGCAATGCGAGCGACCAGCGCCGGCCGCCCGAACACGGCGCAATAGAGCTTTCCCGTTCCTTCTTGGTCGCGCTCACGTACGCAAAGGTAACGCCCGCCCGCTTCTTCAACGAGGATGCGGGTGG
Organism: Gammaproteobacteria bacterium; assembly: GCA_041589735.1. Classification (GTDB taxonomy): domain Bacteria; phylum Pseudomonadota; class Gammaproteobacteria; order HK1; family HK1; genus CAMYJH01. Next base: position 2,151 of record JBFHVA010000152.1, read on the forward strand.
CCGCCATGTCCCAAAGGTTCGCGTCCCACTCCACTGCCGCGTCGAGCTGTCCCGTTGCGGCGTAAGAGTGAGCGAGACAGGTACGCAATACCCTGAAATCCGGATGTTCCCGGGCAAGGACATCGAACACATGACCGTCTTTGTTACACCGGGTGAAGCTCGATCGGGACGGCAAGCCTATGCGTCCTGACAACGCGCTTCGGCTCGACACGTTTTCCTCGAGACCGATGCGTTTATTATTGCAATGAGCTCCGAGTCCGTATGCCGCATGCAGCCTCAGGCCGAGATCAGGGTGGTCGATGACGCCGACGACGGGCACACCGTGGAAGAAGAGGCCGATGATACTGCCCCAGGTGGGCAATTCCTGGGCGAAGTCGGCGGTCCCGTCCACGGGGTCGATGACCCACTGGTAGGCCGCGTCCGGTTTCGAGACCCCAAACTCCTCTCCAATGACGCCCATGTCCGGAAAGTCTCGTTCCACGCGCTCCCGAAACGCGCGCTCGGCGGCGAGATCGGCGTTGGTGACAATAGACAGGTCCGGCTTCACATCGGCTTCGACGCCGCCTCCGCGGATCTGTGAGATGACCTCCCGGCAGCGCTCGGCGTACTGGAGAGCGGTCCGAAGCAAGCTTTCAATCTTGGCCGGATCGACGCGCCGACGCGGATCTCCGCCCGCGTTCCCGGCGGGATCCGATGCGACTGGAACCGTGCTCAAAATGCCTCTGCGTCCAGCGCCATCAGCGTCTCGCTACCGGACGTAAGCGACGCCAACAGGGCAGCAGTTTGGGGCAACACTCGCTTCACGTAATAGCGCGCGGTGGCAAGCTTGGCTTGGTAAAAACCAGTGTTATCTCCGTCGACGCGGTTCACCGCAATAGTGGCCGATTTCGCCCACATGTGACCGATGGCGGTAAGCGCCATCAGCCTTAAATAGTCATACGCCGCGGCGCCGGCCTCATCCGGATTCTTTGGACCGACCTTGGCGAGCCATTCGGTGGCCTGGGTCAGCCGTTTCACCGCTTCGCTCAGCGGTGCCACGAACTCCTTTAGCTTTTCATCTTTAGCGTGCTCTTTTACAAAAGCATTCAGTAACTCCAGATAGCGCCGCACTAGGCGCCCCCGGTGCATGGGCAGCTTGCGCCCCACCAGATCCATGGCGTGAATGCCGTTGGCGCCTTCGTAGATCTGAGAGATACGCACGTCACGTACCAGCTGCTCCATGCCCCACTCGGCGATGTATCCGTGACCGCCGAATACCTGCAGGCAGTTGTTGCAGGCCTCGGTTCCCATATCGGTGAAAAAGGCTTTTACCACCGGGGTAAGCAGGGCCACCAAGTCCTCCGCTGCTTCGCGCTCGGTGGGATCCGGATGGCGCTCTTCCCGATCCGTTAGCAGCGCGACCCAGCCGAGCAGCGCCCGCGCGCCTTCGCTTTGCGCCCGGGAGTTGAGCAGCATGCGACGCACGTCCGGGTGCACGATGATGGGGTCCGCCGGCTGGTCGGGGAACTTTGCTCCGGTGGGCGCGCGCCCCTGGACGCGTTCCCGTGCGTAGTCAGCAGCACTCTGATACGCGACCTCAGCCTGGGAAAGACCCTGTTGCCCTACCATGATGCGCTCGTGATTCATCATCGAGAACATAGCGTGCAGGCCGCGGTTTGGCTCGCCCACAAGCCAACCTTTGGCGTTCTCGTAATTCATCACGCAGGTGGATGCGCCTTTGATGCCCATCTTATGCTCGATGGACCCGCAGCTCATGCCGTTGCGTTTTCCGAGACTTCCGTCTTCATTGACGAGAAACTTTGGCACCAGAAACATGCTGATTCCTTTGGTGCCTTGAGGCGCGTCGGGGAGTCTTGCGAGCACCAGGTGAACGATGTTCTCTGCCAGATCGTGCTCGCCACCGGTGATGAAAATCTTGGTCCCGTTCAAATGAAAGCTGCCGTCCTTCTGGGGCTCGGCGCGGGTCCTCAGCAAGCCAAGATCAGTTCCACAGTGGGACTCGGTCAGCGCCATCGCACCGCTCCATGTGCCTTCCACCATCTTCGGCAGATAGCGCTGCTTCAGCTCGTCAGATGCGTGTGCCTTCATGGCCACGTAGGCGCCGCGGGTGAGACCCGGGTAAAGGCTGAACGCCATATTGGCCGACTGCAGCATCTCTTCGAAGAAAACGCTCAACGTGTTGGGAAGCCCCTGCCCTCCAAAATCGGTATCGCATGCAAGCGACATCCAGCCGCCCTCGCAAAGCGCCTGGTAGGCTTCGCGAAATCCACCGGGCGTAGTGACCTTACCGTTGTCGAATCGGCATCCTTCCTCATCGCCGACGCGATTGGTGGGAAAGATCACCGACTCGCAGAACTTGGCGCCTTCCTCGAGAATTGCGTCGATTACGTCGCTGCTCGCCTCGTGAAATCCAAGAGCCTCGAATTCGGTCTCAGCCTCGAGCAGCTCGTGGAGGACAAACTGCATGTCGCGGACGGGTGCTTTATAAATGGCCATAACAATCTCTTTTGTCTGCGGCTTGAGAAATCACCGCCACGAAGCAGTGACAAGTGACACGTAACTTGTAACAAGTAGATAGCAGTACTTTTTCCGTATCTCAGTGAATCCGGATTCAAACACTAACATCCGCCTCATTAATGCTTCTCCCTTCTTACATCTCACATGTTACTTGTTACCTGTCACTACATATTAGGATAATTAGGACCACCACCACCTTCGGGAGTGACCCAGTTGATATTCTGAGTCGGATCCTTGATGTCGCAAGTTTTGCAGTGTACGCAGTTCTGCGCGTTGATTTGCAGCCGCGGATTGGAGCCGTCGTCGTCGCAAACGATCTCGTAGACGCCCGCCGGACAGTAGCGCTGCTCCGGAGCATCGTACTCCTTTAGATTCACCTCGATGGCGACCGACGGATCCTTCAATTGAAGATGGACCGGCTGGTCCTCCTCGTGATTGGTGCTGGAAAGGAAGACCGAGGACAGTTTATCGAAGCTCACCAGACCGTCTGGCTTCGGGTAATCGATTTTTGGGCACTCGCTCGCCTTTTTGAGCCGCGTATGGTCAGCGTGATGATGCATGGTCCAGGGCGCCCTGCCTCTGAGAATATAAGTGTCGAGACCGGCATAAGCGATCCCGCCCCAGAATCCGAACCGGAATGAGGGCCGAACGTTGCGTACCCGGTAGAGCTCCTCCCAAAGCCACGTTTTTTTGAGGCGCTCGGGATAAGACGAAACCTGCTTTGAGTCTTCGCCCCGGGTGAGCGCTTCAAACACGCATTCGGCCGCCGTCATTCCCGACTTCATCGCGGTGTGGGTGCCCTTTATCTTGGGAACGTTGAGAAAGCCCGCGGTGTCGCCGACCAGCATACCGCCGGGGAAGACGAGCTCAGGGATAGCCTGATAACCACCTTCGTTGAGCGCCCGGGCGCCGTAAGCGACCCGCCGCCCGCTTTCGAAGGTGGACCTGATCTTCGGGTGCGTCTTGAAGCGCTGGAACTCGTCGAAAGGAGATAGATGCGGGTTCTGGTAGTCGAGCCCGATGACAAAGCCCACCGAGACCTGATTGTCCTCCAGGTGATAGATGAAAGAACCCCCGTAGGTAGACGCGTCCAGCGGCCAGCCGACCGTGTGTACGATGAGCCCCTGCTGGTGCTTTTCCGGCTCGACTTCCCACAGCTCCTTGATGCCGATGGCGAACGTCTGCGGATCGGCGTTCTTGCGCAGATCAAATCGCTGGAACAGGGTCTTGGTCAGGGAGCCTCGGCATCCCTCTGCGAATATAGTCTGCCGCGCATGCAGCTCCACGCCGGGCTCGTGACTCGGCTTTGGCTTGCCGTCACGGCCGATGCCCATATCCCCGGTGGCGACTCCCTTGACGCTGCCGTCCTCGTGGTAGAGCACCTCGGCAGCCGCAAAGCCGGGGAAAATCTCAACCCCCGCCTCTTCCGCCTGGCTGCCGAGCCAGCGGCAGAAATTGCCCAGGCTGATGATGTAATTGCCGTCGTTATGCATCTGCGGCGGCGTTGGCAGTGGGATCGAAGATGACTGGGTGAGAAAAAGGAAACGGTCGTCTTTGGCCTCAGTGTTGAGGGGCGCACCTTTATCTTTCCAATCGGGAATGAGCTCGTTCAGGGCCCGAGGCTCGAGCACCGCCCCGGAGAGAATGTGGGCGCCCACCTCGGAGCCTTTTTCAAGCACGCAGACCGACAGATCCTGTTCGTTTTCCGCGCACAGCTGGCGAAGCCTGATTGCCGTAGCCAGTCCCGACGGGCCTGCGCCGACGATGACCACGTCGAACTCCATGGCTTCGCGTTCCATCCGATACCTCCACCAACTTGTTGAATGAACGGCAGCTGGCCGTGACTTGGGGCCGAACCCTGGATTTTCCCTGCGGCGCACAATGCGGGCAAGGGCCGGGGGGCGGCAATTGCGAACCCGTGGCCGGCGTATTAACCTTCGCGCTCCCCGGGATCGGCAAAATCAGCGGCTTTTTTGGGACGGAAAATGAAGGTACTCGTCGCAGTCAAACGGGTCATCGACTACAACGTGAAGGTTCGCGTGAAAGCGGACGGTAGCGGAGTCGAGACCGCCAACGTGAAGATGTCCATGAACCCCTTCGACGAGATCGCCGTCGAGGAAGCCTTGAGGCTCAGGGAAGCGGGCACCGCAACGGAGGTGATCGCCGCCTCCATAGGCATCGAAAAGTGCCAGGAAACCATTCGAACCGCCCTCGCCATGGGCGCCGACCGCGGCATCCTGGTCAAAGTCGACGACGACCGGGAGCCGCTGGCGGTCGCAAAGCTCCTGAAGGCGCTTGTGGAGCGTGAAGAACCCGGGCTCGTCATCGTCGGCAAACAGGCTATCGATGGCGACAATTCTCAGACGGGACAGATGCTGGCCGCTCTTCTTGGCTGGGCCCAGGGCACCTACGCTTTTCGTCTCGAAATTGAAGGAGAATCGCTCAAGCTGACGCGGGAGATCGACGGCGGGCTGGAAACGGTGTCGCTGAAGATGCCGGTGGTCTTGACCACGGATCTTCGACTCAACGAACCGAGATTCGCCTCACTGCCGAACATCATGAAGGCGAAGAAGAAGCCCATCGACGTCGTCACTCCCCAGGAACTCGACGTCGACGTGACGCCCCGGGTGGAAACCATCAAAGTCAGCGAGCCGCCGAAGCGTGAAGCAGGCGTCATGGTGCAATCGGTCACGGAGCTGGTGGAAAAGCTCAAGAACGAAGCAAAGGTGATCGGATGAGCGTTTTAGTCTTAGCGGAACACAACAACGCGGCGCTCGCATCGGCGACGCTGAACACGATCACTGCCGCCGCCAGGCTTTCTGACGACGTCCATGTACTGGTTGCCGGAAGCAACTGCAAGCCGGTGGCAGATACGCTGTCGAAGGTTCAGGGCGTCTCCAAGGTGCGGGTCTCGGATGATCCACGCTACGAACATCCGCTGGCCGAGCCACTGGCCGCCTTGCTGGTGAATCTGGCCGCGGATTATTCCCACATACTCGCGCCGGCCACCAAATTCGGCAAAAACGTACTTCCTCGTGCGGCGGCGTTGCTCGATGTGTCACCGATCACGGAAATCATAGAGGTGGAATCCGACGACACCTTCGTCCGCCCCATCTACGCCGGCAACGCCATTGCCACGGTTAAGTCCAAGGATTCCATCAAAGTCATTTCGGTTCGTGCCACGGCCTTCGATCCCGCGGCTTCGGACGGCGGCAGCGCGACAATTGAGGACGCGCCTCCAGCCGACGATCCCGGGCTGTCGAGTTTCGTCGGCCAGGATCTGACCAAGTCGGAGCGACCGGAGCTTACTTCAGCGCGTATCGTGATCTCGGGTGGACGCGGAATGCAAAGCGGAGAAAACTTCAAGCTCATCGAAAGCATCGCTGACAAGCTCAATGCCGCCATCGGAGCGTCGCGTGCGGCGGTGGACGCCGGCTTTGTACCCAACGACTACCAGGTGGGCCAGACTGGCAAAGTGGTCGCGCCGGATCTATACATGGCGATTGGAATCTCGGGTGCGATCCAGCACCTTGCCGGTATGAAAGACAGCAAGGTCATTGTTGCCATTAATAAGGATGAGGAAGCCCCGATCTTTCAGGTAGCCGACTACGGCCTGGTGGCCGATTTATTCAAGGCGCTGCCGGAGCTTGAGGAAGAGCTGAATAAGGCACTCCAGGGGTAGTGCGGGCCACCTTAAAGAATCGCGGGCAGGCGCGCGTGAGGCTCGTTTCTCTGCTCCCACGCCAAATGTCGCGAGACCGTTTCTACTGCCTTTCGATAGTGAAATCCACCCGCTTGCCCCGCTCGGTAACCTTGTCCGAGGGATCAAACTCTATTCTCACTTTCGTCTTAACGCCTCTCACGGTCATATCGAAGATCTTATTCAAATCCTCATCGTGTACGTGGAGAACCACGCGGTAACGTCCGCGTTCATCGGTGACCACAGAGCCAATAGGCGCATCGTTTCCGACAGTGAAAGAGATGGTCTCGCCAGAAACCGGCTGTCCATCACTGGTTAAGACTTCGCCCCAGACACTGAAACGATGATCAATCTCGTGGGTGGAAAGCGCCGGAGTGGAAAATAATAGAATCGATACGATACCCGCGAACACTCCCGGGGCCAGGCGAATAATTCTCGACAGCACGTGGAATCC
>JBFHVA010000153.1:0-8813 GCA_041589735.1 Gammaproteobacteria bacterium
AGCGCTCTGGCCCGCCGCACGATCGGGTCAACGGCGTAGGGTGGCACGTCGCCGATGCGATCGGCGTGTTTTGTTTCCGCTGGCAGGGATTCCGGCGGCGCCCAGACGCTCTGCTCCGGCATGTCAGCGTCGCCGGTTTTTTCCCGCAGCTCGTCGCGGATCTCCGTCGATGCCACATAGTCGAAATCATCCTGCCGCAGAAGATTGCCCAGCACCCTCAATACTTTCCACGCGGGGCGCGCTTCCCCCGGCGCCGGCGCGGCACCCTCGAAGGACTGCCAGGTGCCTTCCAGGTTGACCAGAGTGCCCGACGTTTCCGCAAATGCGGCCACCGGCAGCACGGCGCTGGCGTAGCGCTCCATCGATGGGGTTCGATAACACGACAGCGACACCACGAAATCGGCTGCAGCCATGGCCTCCAGCGCCGCCGCCGGGTTTTCCATATCGCGCTCCGGCTCGACGCCGAGCAGCAGATAGGCGCTTTGCGGCGTTTCGATCATGCCGCGCGCATCCGCTCCAGCTGTTTCCAGTGCAACCGCGGCCGGACCCCGGTGCGGCAACGCGCCCGCGATCCAGGCGCCGGCGGCGTTGCCACCCTCGCTCAGGAAACCAAGGGTTGCGCCACTCGCTTTCGCCAGCGCCGTGGCGAGCCCGCGAATCGTAGCGGCATTGGGGTGATTGATGGCCGATGGGCCCAGCAGAACCGCCGCGCGATTCGCCTCGGAGAGACTCTTTCCAATCTTCTTGTGTTCAGCCCCGGGCTTGATTCCGGTAAGCAGCGACTTCAAATCTTTTTTGCCCGCGCCCGCGCCGGCCGCGATGCCGAGCAACTCCTTTGCAAGCTGGGAAGGCCGGGCGACGATTCGGGCGTGCAGTTTTAGATTGAAGTCGTAGTCATAACAGTTGAGATGAGAAACTTCCGCTCCGCGCATGCTCGCCTTGCGCAGGCGGTGGTTAACGATGGGATGCTCTTTGCGCGCGTTGGAGCCCACCAGCAGCACGGCGTTCAGGTGCTCGAGCTCCGCGATATGAAATCCGAGTGCCGGAAACGCGGGCGCGTTGTGCTGGTCGCTGAAATCCGCCTGCCTCAGTCGATGGTCGATGTTGTTGGATCCCAAGCCTCGCAGCAGCTTCTGCGTGAGGTAAAGCTCCTCGAGCGTAGCGCTCGGCGAAACCAGAGCCCCCACGCGGTCGCCCCCTTTGGCCGCGGCGGCGCGCAGAGCCTCGGCGACAAAGTTGAGCCCGGTTTCCCAGTCCACCTCCGTCAGGCGCCCGTTCTGACGAATCAGCGGCGACTCAAGGCGATCGTCCGCGTACAGCCCCTCGTAGCTGAAGCGATCCCGGTCGGGAAGCCAGACCTCGTTGATGGCCTCGTTCTCCCGCGGCACAACGCGAAGCACCCGGTTTCGCCCGATATGCAGGTGGATATTTGAACCCACTGGATCATGCGGTGCGATGGTGGAACGCTGCTGCATCTCCCAGGAGCGAGCCCGGAACCGGAACGGCTTTGAGGTCAGCGCGCCAACGGGACACAGATCGATGACGTTACCGGACATCTCCGAGTCGACGCTGCGCTCGATGAAGGTTCCGATCTCCATGTGCTCGCTGCGGCCGGTGGCGCCGAGCTCCGGCATGCCGCCGATTTCCTCGCCGAAGCGCACGCAGCGGGTGCAGTGAATGCACCGCGTCATGTCGGTGGCAATGAGCGGACCTAGATTCTTGTCCTTGACCACCCGCTTTCGCTCGGTGAATCGCGAGACGTCGCGCCCATACCCCATGGCCACATCCTGCAGCTCGCATTCCCCGCCCTGATCGCAGATGGGGCAGTCCAGCGGATGGTTGATGAGCAGAAACTCCATCACGATCTTCTGTGCGTTGAGCGCCACCTTGGATCGGGTGTACACCTTCATCCCGTCCATAACCGGCGTCGCGCACGCGGGCAGTGGTTTCGGCGCCTTTTCCACTTCCACCAGGCACATGCGACAGTTGGCCGCCACGCTGAGCTTCTTGTGATAGCAAAAGCGCGGGATACGGATCCCAGCGTCGTCGGCCACTTCGATCACCATCTGGCCCTTACGCGCCTTGAAGGGCTGGCCGTTGATCTCGATGCTGACGGTCTCTTCGGGCATCACTTTTTTCCGGAGTCGGAGTCAGACCCGATTTTTCTAACTCCAATGCGAAGGGCGTCTCGCCGACAAAGAAAAATCGGCTCTGACCCCTTCGAAGCCACCACAGCGTATATCGAAGCCATCACGCGGCAGCCCTAAATGGAACAACCCCCGGCGGGAATCCCTTGTGCTTCACGTGATATTCGAACTCGTCACGGAAGTGCTTGAGAAAACTTTGCACCGGCCATGCCGCGGCGTCGCCCAGGGCACAGATGGTCCGACCCTCGATGTTGTCCGCCACGTCTCTGAGTAGATCCAGATCCTCCAGCGTGCCCTCGCCGTTCTCGATCCGGCACAGCACCCGGTAGAGCCAGCCGGTGCCCTCCCGGCACGGCGTGCACTGGCCGCAGGACTCGGCGTAATAGAAGCGCGCGATGCGCCTTAACATGCTGACCATGGAGGTGGTCTCGTCCATGACCACCACGGCACCGGATCCGAGCATGGAGCCCGCTTTCTGCACCGAGTCGAAGTCCATGTCGGTTTGTAACATCACCTCCCCAGGCACCACCGGCACCGAGGACCCGCCCGGGATTACCGCCTTGAGCTTGCGTCCATCGCGCACGCCTCCCGCCATTTCGAGTAACTCCTTGAACGGCGTGCCCAGCGGCACCTCGAAGTTGGCGGGGCGATTCACGTGTCCTGTGACCGAGAAGCATTTGGTGCCGCCGTTGTTGGGGCGGCCGAGGTCCATAAACCACTTTCCGCCGTTGCGCATGATGGTGGGCACGGACGCCAGAGTCTCTGTGTTGTTGATGGTGGTGGGCTTGCCGTAGAGACCAAAAATCGCCGGAAACGGCGGCTTGAATCGCGGCAGGCCCTTCTTTCCTTCCAGAGATTCGATGAGCGCGGTCTCCTCACCGCAGATGTAAGCGCCGGAGCCGAGATGGGAATAGAGCTCGAAATTCACGCCCGATCCGAGAATGTCGTTGCCCAGGTAGCCTTCGGCGTAAGCTTCTTTGAGCGCCGTATCGAAGCGCGTGAACGGCTCGTCCATAAACTCGCCGCGCAGGTAGTTGTAGCCCACGGTGGCGCCCATGGCGTAGCCGGCGATGGCCATGCCCTCAACCAGCGCGTGCGGATTGAAGCGCAGAATGTCGCGGTCCTTGCAGGTGCCGGGCTCGCTCTCGTCTGAGTTACATACGAGATACTTCTGACCCTGATAATTGCGCGGCATGAAGCTCCACTTGAGACCCGCCGGAAAACCCGCCCCGCCCCGTCCGCGCAGTCCGGAGATTTTGACCTCCTCGATGATCTTCTCGGGAGGCGTTTTCTGCTCGAGGATTTTTTTCCACGCCTTGTAACCGTCGACCTTGTAGTAGTTCTCCAGGGTCCACGGCTGGTCGAACTCGAGCGTTGCATAACAGATCTTATTCAACATCCGGCTCACTCCAGCGCGTCCAGAATCTGGTCCACCATTTCCAGCGTCAGGTTCTCGTAGAAGACGTGGTCGACCATCATCATCGGCGCCCCGCGGCACGCCGCGAGGCATTCCTCTTCTTCCTTTAAGAAAATGCGCCCGTCTTCGGTGCTTTCCCCGGTTTTGATGCCGAGTTTGTTTTCTATGTGGGAAACGATGTCCTCTGCACCGCAAAGCATGCAGGAGATGTTGGTGCATACCGACACGCTGTGACGGCCTACCGGCTCGGTCTCGTACATGGAGTAAAAGGTCGCGGCCTCGTACACGTAGATGGGCGGCAACTTGAGGTAAACCGCTACCGCATCCATCAGCTCCTGGGTCAGGTATCCCTGGTTCTGGTGCTGCGCCGCCCGCAGCGCCGCCAGCACCGCCGAGCGCGGCTGATCCTTCGGATACTTTTTCAGCCAGGCGTCAATCTCCTCGCGGGTGTGTTTCGACAAAAGCTCCTGCACTCGCGCCCGTGCCATGGGCTGGCACACCGAGATGGTTTCAGGATTGGGTGACTGGGCCGGCATCAGCGATCGATCTCCCCGAATACGATATCCATGGTGCCGATGATCGTCACCACGTCGGCGAGCATGTGTCCGCGGACCATCTCGTCAATAGCGGAAAGATGTACAAACCCCGGCGGCCGTATTTTTACCCGGTACGGTTTGTTGGAGCCGTCGGAGACCAGATAGATGCCGAACTCGCCCTTGGGCGCTTCCACCGCCGCGTAATATTCTCCGGCGGGCACGCAGTAGCCCTCGGTAAACAGCTTGAAGAAATGAATCAGGGCCTCCATGTCGTGTTTCATCTCTTCCCGATCCGGGGGCACCAGCTTCTGGTTATCCAGCATCACCGGGCCGGGATTGGCGCGCAGCCAGTCTACGCACTGGGCGATGATTCGGTTGGACTGGCGCATTTCCTCGATCCGCACCAGGTAGCGGTCGTAGCAATCGCCATTGACCCCAACGGGGATGTCGAATTCCAGCTGGTCGTAGACCTCGTACGGCTGCTTCTTACGAAGATCCCATTCCACTCCGGAGCCCCGCAGCATTGGACCGGTGAACCCGAGCTGCAGCGCACGCTCCGGCGACACGACCCCAATCCCCACGGTGCGCTGCCGCCAGATCCGGTTTTCGGTGAGCAGCGTTTCGTATTCTTCAATCCGCGTGGGGAAATCTCGCGTGAAGGCCTCAATGAAGTCCAGAAGCGAACCCTGGCGATTCCGGTTGAGTCGCTTGAGTTCGGCTTCGCTGCGCCATTTGGACGGCTGATAGTTCGGCATGGCGTCCGGCAGGTCGCGGTAGACGCCGCCGGGCCGGTAATAGGTGGCGTGCATGCGGGTGCCGGAAACCGCCTCGTAGACATCCATCAACTCTTCGCGCTCGCGGAAGCAATACAAAAAAATAGTCATTGCACCAATATCGAGCCCGTGGGTCCCGAGCCACAAGAGATGATTCAGGATCCGGGTGATCTCATCGAACATGACGCGGATGTACTGGGCACGTATCGGCGGCTCGACGCCCAGCAGGCGCTCGATAGCGAGCACGTAGGCGTGCTCGTTGGCCATCATGGACATGTAATCCAACCGGTCCATGTAGCCGATGCTCTGGTTGTAGGGTTTGCTCTCGGCCAGCTTTTCAGTGGCGCGGTGGAGCAAACCGATATGCGGATCTGCGCGTTCGATGACTTCGCCGTCCATTTCCAGCACCAGTCTCAGCACGCCATGGGCGGCCGGGTGCTGCGGACCGAAGTTCATGGTGAAGTTTTGGATTTCCGGCATGGCGAGCAACTACTACGCTTTAAAGCGTGGTCTCCTTTGGATCGGCCGGTTCGTCCTTGCTGGTTTCGCCGGCGTAACGCTCGTCGTGACGGATCACCTTCGGCACCAGGGTCCGTGGGACGATGGATACGGGCTCGTAGACGACCCGCTTTTTCTCCGGGTCGTAACGCATCTCGACATCTCCGATTAACGGGAAGTCCTTTCTAAACGGATGGCCGATAAAGCCATAGTCGGTGAGAATGCGGCGTAAGTCCGGATGACCGTCAAACAGGATACCGAACAGGTCGAAGGCCTCGCGCTCGAACCAGTTGGCGCTGTTCCAGATATCAACGACGGAATCCACTCGAGGCGGATCGCCTTCTGCCACGACTTTGAGCCGGATCCGCGAATTGTGCTCGAGCGAAAGCAGCTGGTAGGCGACGATATACCGGTTCCGCTCCGACCTGTCTTCTTGTGTCACGCCCTTTTCCACCGCGCGCGAATATCCGCTTGCGGTGACCTTCCTGCTGGTCTCCCAGTCGGCGATTCCGTGCTCGAGATAGTCGACGCCACATAAGTCGATGAGCTGCTCGAAATGAAACTCGGGCTCGTCGCGAAGGGCGAGGCAGACCTGTCGCAGACTGCCGGCAGACAGGTCGACGCTGACCTGGCCCACGTACACACGACAGTCCGTAATCAACCCTTCGAACCGCTGCCGGACAAGGGCAGCAAGCTCTTCCGCAGTCTGAGACATGGAAATGCGAGTTTCCTAACGCGCGATAGTATTGGTGCGCTTGATTTTGTTCTGCAGTTGTATGATCCCGTACAAAAGCGCTTCGGCCGTCGGCGGGCATCCGGGCACGTATACGTCCACCGGAACGATGCGATCACAGCCGCGAACGACCGCGTACGAGTAGTGGTAGTAACCCCCGCCGTTGGCGCAGGAACCCATGGAGATCACCCAGCGCGGTTCCGACATCTGGTCGTAAACCTTGCGCAGAGCAGGCGCCATTTTATTCACCAGCGTGCCGGCAACTATCATAACGTCGGACTGGCGCGGGCTGGGGCGAAAGATGATGCCGAAACGGTCGAGATCGTATCGCGCCGCGCCAGCGTGCATCATTTCCACCGCGCAGCAGGCAAGACCGAAAGTCATCGGCCACATGGAACCGGTGCGCGCCCAGTTGATGAGCTTGTCCAGGTTGGTGGTTACGAAGCCCTGACTCAACACTCCCTCGATGAGGCTTCCACGCTGCGCTGCTACTCCCATTCCAGCGCTCCCTTCTTCCACTCGTAGATGAATCCCACTACCAGGATCGCAAGAAAAACCACCATGGCGAGGAACCCAAACAATCCGATCTGGTCCAGCACGACGGCCCACGGAAACAGAAACGCGATTTCGAGATCGAAGATAATGAAAAGAATGGCCACCAGGTAAAACCGCACGTCGAATTTCATGCGCGAATCTTCGAAGGCCTCGAAGCCGCATTCGTAGGGCGAAAGTTTCTCGCTGTCGGGTCGACTGGGGCCAAGCAGCGAGCCGGCCAGAATCATGACCGCACCGAGGCCTAAGGCCACGATGAGAAAAATGAGAATGGGCAGATAATTTTCCAGCACGTGGATACGAACCTAGCGCGTTTGCTGCTTCAACCGAAAGGCAAATAACATTTCAGTTTCAATTGCTTACGGAATTTCGCCCAGCCTGAAATAAGCGACCACTTTAGGGTAGCCGGGCTTTCGATGTCAATTGGAGTAGAGCCCAGAAACGGCTTGAGTTCGGCTTTTTTATTCCATTTTTTTCAATTTGTTAGATGTTTTATCTTGAATGCGGGTCAACTTAGGTATGGATCGACCCGGGTCTCGCCTGCGGCGGCACAGGCGCACTCGCGCTTCGAGCCGGCTATCACTGGCCGTTGGCGCCCGGTCGTGACCGCCCCAGCGCAAATGAAGCCGCGTTCCGGCGGCATCGTAGTACTTGAGTGAATATGGTGGCAACGCATCCTACGTCAACGGTTTCCGTTGTCGAACCAGCGTATGAAATCCTGAAAAAGCTTCTCCTTCTCCGGCTCCGTGAACCCTGCGCTTCCCGCGCTCTCCTGATTCAGCAAGAACTCTGAGAATGCTTTCCTGAGGCGGGGGCTGTCCGCCGCCCTGCGCAGCTTCTCATCGCGCTCGAGCCATTGCTCCGCCGGGCCGTAGCGCTCCCATCCTGGGACAACCGCTGCGAGATTGACCTCCTTCCATTTTGGATGTCGGGGCGGTTGCTTGAACTCCGAGAACCGGTCAAAGAACGTGTCAACGAAATTTGCAGTCTTCCGGTATCGCGGCGAATCAGGCTGCCAGTTGTACACCGCCATCACCGCACCGATGGCCACGGTTTTGACATTTTCGCCTGGCGGTATCAGCACCGGATAATCGTCGTGGTCGAAGCGGGAAGGCAGATAGGTTTCCAGCAGATCCGGCGTATACTCGACGTCGAGAAAGTGTAGGTCGCTTCCGGATTCGACGTTCTTAAATAGCCGCGTCGGTTTCCCTGCGACGTAGACCATCGCCGCTATCTCACCGGACTTGACCTTCTCCAGAGCAAGCTCTTGGTCAAACGCGACCGCCTCCACATCTAGTCCAAGCGTCTCGAACACGATGGTGGCAGTCATGTGGGTGCCGCTCTTGGTCAGGCCGAAGTTGACCTTCTCTCCGGCCAGGTCGCGCATGCTCTGGATCCGCTTGTTCGCTAGGAGATGAAACTCTTCATTATATAGCTTCGTAATGTATCTAACATTACGCTGGATGCGGGGGTGTTTGCCCTGCCGCCTCACAAAGGTCAGGACATCGGATTGAACGATACCGATGTCGATACCTCGGAGGTAGAGCAAGTCCTCTATATTCTGGACGGAACCCTTCCCGATCACGGCAATGACACGCAGGCCGTCGTCATCCAAAACATTCGCAAGGTCGCTCGCGACACGAATGTACGTCCCGTCAACGCCGCCTGTGATGATACCGACGGTGCCTCGGTTGAGCCGTTCTTTGTACTCCGATTCCGTCTCCGCGCTCGTGACGAGCGCGAAGAATGCGAGGTAGCAGAAGAGTCCCATCGATAAGAGCTTGTATCGTCCCATCATTTTTCCTCACATTAGTTTTATCATTGAAAAGCTACTCGAAGCCCTCTTCGCAGGAAACGAGGATCCGCTGTGTTCCGGCGTGGACAGCAGTTCTGACCTGGTTCGCATTTGACTCAGCGAGCTAGAAGTCGGCGCGCCTCCGGGTCGCCACGCGCGGCCGCACGCTCAAGCCAGGCTTTCAAGGTGGCCAGGTTGCGTCGAGCCTCGGCGTCGCCCGACTCCTTTCCCTTTTCGTACCATTCAATCGCGAGTTCAGGGCGTGCGAGGATACCTCGGGCCTTGATCGACTCGTGGTACACGGGATCGTAGGTCTTGCCCAACGCCGTCGCCGCCTTGCCGTGTCCGGCTTCAAACGCGAG
>JBFHVA010000154.1:0-8782 GCA_041589735.1 Gammaproteobacteria bacterium
CCCCCAGCGTGTAGGCAATGCCTCCCGCCAGCAGCCATAGCAACCCCGCGGGCGGGACGCTGGCCAACACCGCCTTTGCCGCAATCACGACCAGCCAGCCCATCAGGAGATAAAGGCCGGTCGAAAGCACCGGATACCGGGTTCCGAAGATCCCCTTGAATACGATACCCAGTAACGCCAGGCCCCACACGACGCCAAAAAGGGTCCAGCCCCACCCGCCGCGCAGCACGCCCAGGGCAAACGGGGTGTAGGTCCCTGCGATCAATAGGTAGATAGCGCCGTGATCCAGGAGCAGAAACACCCGCTTGACGGCGCCGGCGGGGAGCGCGTGATAGAGCATCGAGACGAAGTACAGCAGCACCATGGTGGCGCCGAACACGCTCGCGCCGACGATCGCCGCCGGGCCGCCGCTGCCCGCCGCGTTAACCACCAGCACCGGTAACGCCGCGACCGCGGCGAGAAAAGCGATGCCGTGACTCAAGCTGTTGGCGACCTCCTCAACGGGAGATTGCTGCCTTTGAAGTGTGTTGATCTTTTCCATGATGAAAATGATTGGACTGCGCCACGATCAATTCAAGAGGCGTGCCTCTTGACAATTGCATCAGCCGCTAAATTGAGAGGAATTCGCGTCCACGGCGTGCTTTTGAGCGGTGGCTCCATGGGATCGCCGGCTTTGCATCGTCTTGATCCCTGATCTTCTTTCAGGCATTCCGCTTGCGTGTTCAGCGCGGGCTACCGGGCGCCTGCCTGCTCGAGGATGCGGACCATCTCCGTGTATCCCCGGGCGCGGGCAAGAGCAAGGGGGGTGGTGCCGCTTCGGTCAGCGAGATTGACGTCGGCGCCGGCCTCGACGAGCGCGCGCAGGGTCTCGATATGCGCCGCTCCGCCGTCGCCGAGCACGATGGATTCGATGAGCGCGGTCCAGTGAAGGTTGTTGACGTGATCGAGGGGCGCCCCGGCTTCGATCAGGATCTTCACTACCTCGACGTGGCCGAGGTGCGCGGCGGCGATGAGGGCCGTGCCCTCGTAGGGGCTGGTCACGTTACCCGGCGCGCCCCCGAGTTCCAGCGCGAGCCTTAAAGTCCCCGCATCATTTGCCACGGCGGCGATGGTCACGATGTCGTAATCGTCGTTTTCGAAGGCATTGGGATCGGCACCGGCTGCAACCAGGGCCCGCATCATGGCGTGCTGGCGGAAATACGCGGCGACATGCAGCGGCGTGCGGCCGTGGCCGTCGCGGGGGTCCACGGGCTCGCCCCGCGTCAGGGCCTTTTCCAATTGGGAGATCTGCCCCGTGACCGCTGCCTCGTGCAATCCGGTATACGCGGCACGTTCCGCGATACTGGGCGGCGCCTGTGCCGCCAGCGGGACAGCCGAGCCCAGCGCCATGAGCGCAAAACCCACGGTAAAAATGGCGCGAAGGATCAAAGTCGCGCCCGCTGTCCGACGACGGCATTTCAAGACAGGCCCCCTTGGCTTGCGGCTACAGCAGCAGCTCTTCTTCAATGCGATGGTAGACGCTGGCGGCATCGATCAGAGAGCCGGCCGTCAGCGCCGGCACGCCGTAGACTTCGGCACTGACGGCATAATCTTTTTTGATTTTTTCCATTAACCGATCGAAGTCTCCGTCGCCGGACAGCAATACGACGGTATCGACGTTTTTTGCGGCTTCCATGACGTCGATTGTAATGCCAACATCCCAATCCCCTTTGGCGGAGCCGTCGCTGCGCTGAATAAAAGGTTTGAGCTTTACCGTGAAGCCGATTTTCCTGAGGGCGTTCTGGAATTTCTGCTGCTTGTCGTCGCCCCTATCAATCGCGTAGGCGGTTGCCAAAACGATGTCTCCCTCGGCGCTGATGCGCTGCCAGAGTTTCTTGTAGTCGAACTGGCGTCCGTAGGCCTCGCGCGTGGTGTAATAGATGTTTTGAACGTCCGCAAAAACGGCGATTTTTTTCACGGCCAGCCCTGGTGAAAATTGAGGGACAGTATACCCAGGTAATCAGAACGGACGAGTCCAGCGAACGCTGGATGCGTGAACGGCCAGCCGATCAGGAAGTTTTAGCGATGGCCTTCTTGACCACCTTGCCTGAATTCTTATCGATCTCCTCGTCTTCTTTCAGATCGCGGATGTAGCGCCACCTTCCGTCGTTGCGCAGGAAGTAGTAGCGCCGTTCGATTGCGTCGGGCTCTCCGTAGGGCTTCAAGCTCAAATGGATCTCGGCGTAACCGACCTCCGTGTTCGAGTCGCCGGTAAACCGAACGCCCCACGGATACTTGCCCGGGTGCTCTTCCCGGAACCATTCTTCCGTCTGCCTCGCCGCCAGGTAGTTCACCCATTGACCCTCGTTCTTGGGATCCGGGACCTCGATGGGATGTGCTTCCGCCAGGTAGGTCGCGTCCAGTGAGTCAAGCACGCGCCAGTATCCTTCGCTCGTCTCGATGCGAAGGATGGTGGCGGTTTCCTCGCCGTTCACGGCGTAGACGACCATGATGTATCCCGCCAGCAGGTTTGAAGCATCACCAACCTGGTGCGAGTACGTATCGTCTTTGATCGCGACTTCGGACCCCGGATGAATGTCTTTCAGATAATTGAACGCGAGATACTTGAAAGTCGGTCCTCCCCCTCGCGTCAGATCGGGTTCGATGTCCGGATGTCCATCCACCCATGCCTTGAAGGTGCCGGCGAATTCGGTCTTCTTGTACGAGGGCAGGGAAAGGGAAATTCGCCCGTTGATACGATTCCCCCTCAGCGGGTCCAGCTCGAGGTCGAGGTCGTAGTGATCGGAAACGAAATCGGTCTTCGGGAAACCGCCGCCGCTTTGCGGCGTTGTCAAGGTCAGCTTGGGCTGGCCGGGTTTCTTGCGGCCTTTTTTGACGTGGAGATTGAGCCCGGCGGCGAAGTCGTAGTCTTCGGGGAGCCCTTCGATCTCGATCCGCAGGTCTTTCCCCGCATCCAGCACCAGCGAAAGCCGTTCGAAGCCTTTGGATTTCACCGCCCCGCCGGCGACACGGGTCAGGCCGCGTCCGGCGGCCGTCCAGTCGGTGGTGACTTTGAGTGCCACCCGCTCGGGCTTGAAGGCACTTCCGGAGAGCTGGCCCTCAACCGGACCCGTCGGGATCGTTGCCACAGGCTCGGGCACGGGTTTTGGCAAAGCGCGGGAAGCCGTTTTGCCGGGCGCGGCGGCTGCCGGCGCGGGTGAAGGGATCGACGCCGTTTTGTGTTCGGGCGCCTTTGAGCCGCCCTGTCCGAAGTACTTGGGATACATCAAATAGGCGGCCACCGCGCCGCCGATAAAAATGGCGACCACCGAACCTAGAACGGCGACGCGGCGAAAAGCCCATGGTGCCGCGTCGGCATTGCGTTTCTGGTACTCGGCGGTTTTTACGGTTGGTCGGACCCTTATGGTCGCGGGGGGTCGCTTGGCCTCGGGAGGTTTTGTCGTCTCGGCGGGTTTCGTCGTCGCGCTGGGTTTCGCCGTCGCGACGGGCTTCGCCACCGGCTTGCTCTGGACGCCCTGATCAAGACCCCAGGACCCGACCAGGCCCAGCAGACCGCCGATCAGACCCGGCAGCTGCAGGTAGCTGAATCCGATCAGCGCGAGCGGCGCGGCGTCGGCAATGATCGCCGCCAAGCATCCGATATAGATGATCGTCCCGGAACGTTGTCTCAGGAGCTGGATCGCCGAGGTCAACGCCAGCAAGCCAGCGATGATCACCAGCGCGCCGACGGCGGCCAGCGCGTGAGCGAACGAGATCCCGAATGCGCCAAGCTGAGCGACCGCGTAGTCCAGCCTGCCCTCGAGCGCCAAGACTCCTGCGACCGCGCGGTCCACTTCGCGCTCCACCAGCGCGGAGTATTCACCCGCGAAGTCGGCGGCCATCGACAGCACGCTCGACAGCGTGCCCGTCAGCATGTCCACGCCCATCAAGCCGAGAACGACACAGCCCGCCCCCGCGAGCAGGTCAAGAACGAAGGCAATAACGAGCAGGAACGCGGCCGCAAATCGCATAGGTATTGAGTATAGATAGTGAGTCGGGAGACGGCCGCTCGCCGCCGCGGCTCAGTTACTCGGGTGTCCAGCCCGGGAAGGCCTCGATGACGCCGGCCGCGCGGGGGATTGCGGTCAGGTTGCCGCCATTTCGGGAATTAGCAGCCCCGAAAGGCGCCGCCATCGAAATCGCGGAATTTGTGACGAAGTACGCACAGGTAAATACGTTCGGAGCAATCTTCCGGGCGCGAGTTCAGGGGCTGGTTATCAACTTCCTCATCATTTCGGCGAACTCTGCGCTGGAGTTGCTCCGCGGGAAGGGCCGATCGGGAACCGGCTCGCTCAGGAACCGGCACAACGGAGCCCAGCCGTCGCCAAGCTGAAAGGTGAGCAGCCGCTGTTGGTCGAACGCGGCCTGCACCTCCGCGATATTCTTCTCGTAAACGGAAATAGCGTATTCGCGGTCATGGTAACGACCGCCAAAAACGCGTTCGCTGATGAGCTTCAGTCCGATGGAGTCCGGATCCGTGCTCGCATCCAGAACCTTGAAGATGGTGTTGCTCATGCTTTTGTGCCAGCTCTCAGAAGAGCGCACGGTGAGAATGATCTTCGCCTCCGGATAGACCTCGCTCAGCTCGCGCCAGAAAAATGCCGAGGGCCAGTCGACTGCTGAGTGATAACCCGAAAAGGCGGCGTCCCAGTCCGGCGGGTCGCCGCGGGCGATGGAGCGCCACAGGGTGAGCTGCTCAGGACTGGCCAGCACTTCCTTCATGTGATGGCAGGGTCCCAAGCCCAGCTGCTCCAGCGCCAGCTTCATGGACTCGGTACCGGTGCGACCGAATCCCGCGCCTATGACGGAAAGCGCCACGGGAATTCCTCCAGCTCATCTTTCAGGGAATATACCTAATTTGATCGCGGATTCGTTCTCCCGGTTTCTTTCCGCGGCCGGGAGTCACGCAACTTGCAACGAGTCGATAAAATTCCCCTTTCATTTCAACTGTTGTCTTTGAGGCTAGTGTGAGTTATTTGTACGAGCCAGGGCTTTGATCTGTGGTTCTGAAAAGAACTCTTTTACTTTGAAATTTGGATTGATACGAAACACATCGTCGAGCTTTTCTCGGGCCAGCTCGTTGGATCCCTCATTTAAATAAGTCTTTACCAGAAAAACCCGACACATCAGATGGCTCGGGAGCCTGCTGATACATTGATCGAAAGCCGATTTCGCCTCTTCGTATCGCTTTTCTCCCTGCAGCGACCGTCCGAGCGGATAAAAATACCAGGCCGGAGGCAGCGGGTTGATGCGCATTGCTTTCTGGATCAGTTCCAGCGCTTCCTTCGTCCTCCCGATCCGTTCCTTTGATAAATGGATACTCGCGATGGCGAGTATCTTCGCGTTAGCTGGATTGAGAGCGATGGCCTTCTCAAGCGCCGCCTCGCCCTTCTTGTCATCTCCTTTGTGATCGAAATACAGCTCGGCAAGCAGGATATGCGCGTCTCCCGACGTGCTATCGAGGGCGAGTGCCTGCTCCACGGCCGAAAATGCGCGGTCGTAAGCCTCGGAAGGCGAGTCGGCCCAGCCAAACAGCGCGCTGACAGCGTTGGCCCAGCCCAGCTCCACCCAGCCCCGGGCAAATTTGGGATCAACTGCGAGGGCTCGTTGTAGCAGTTCCACCGCTTTGAAGTTTGCCTCCCGGGAGAACTGCAAAATCAGCTCATGGGCCTGCAGAAACAGATCGTAGGCTTCGACGTTGTCGGTCGACCGCCGCCATACGCCGGCTTGCTCGCCCTCCACGAGCTTTACGTCCAGTGCTTCCACCACATTGCGAAGTACTTCGTCCTGGACCTTAAATAACTCGACAAAGGGCCGGTCATAACGTTGCGCCCAGACATGGCCGCCGGTTTCGGTGTCGACGAGTTGCACGTTGATTCGAACGCGGTCTTCAAACTTTCGCACGCTGCCCTCGATCACGTATCGGACACCCAAGTCTTTGCCGATCTGGCGGACATCCATACTGTCGCTCCGGTAACGAAAGCTCGAGTTACGGGCGACGACGAACATACCCCGAAGCTTAGAGAGATCGGTGATCAGATCTTCACTAATTCCATCGGCGAAATAATCCTGCTTGGCATCGTCACTCAGGTTTTCAAGTGGCAACACCGCGACGGAAGGCTGGTCTGGTATTCCGAGGCCCTCCCCCGGCGCGATTGTCGACTTCCACGGCTGCAACCAGAGTAGAGCCCCTCCGGCGAACAGTAGAATGACCGCAATGGCGGCGCCGGTTTTCCAGCGAACGATTGATGGTTCGGGTTTGTCATCGATCGCTTCAGGTGGGGGAACGTGCTCGTTTGGCCGCAACGTCGCGGTGTAGACCTGAATCTGCTCTTCGAAACCTTTCAGCTCTTTCCTGCCCAGATCTGTGTAGGCAAAAGGCAAGCGCCGGGGCGCCGCCTCGTGGACGGCGGCGGTCAGTGTCACTCCACTGGGTTCGGCCAATTGCTCCACACGCTGGGCGAGTACGACCCCGAGACCGGTCACGGTGGCGTCGGCGAAAACCACCTCTCCCAGACTGATCCCGATACGGACAGTGGGACGGATTTCGTCGCTGAGCAGTTCGAGGTGCTCTTCGTTTGACTTCTGAAAGGCGATGGCGGCACAGACCGCATCCGAAGGGCGGGCGAACTCTGCCACCAGCGCGTCGCCGCGGGTCTCGTGCACCGTGCCGCCGTACGTCCGGATAGCGTAGGACAAGCGGTTGAACGCGTCAGTGATTCGCTCGTGTGCGACCGCCTCATCACGCTGAACGAGCGCGGTAGAACCTGCGATATCAGCGTGAAGAATGGCCGCCAGCTTCCGTTGGGTGCGCGTCGTGGCCATCACATAGCCTCTGGGGGCTATGGGGAATGCGTCAGCCTACCAGAACGACGACTCAAGCGCGGCGCGCCCGCCGCTCCATCCATTGCCCATGCGGCTATAAATGACGTTTAATTATTTGGCTCAATATTTTCGAGAGATTCATGCACCTGAAGCTTCGCCAGCTCGAAGTCTTCAAAGCGGTGATGGAGACGGGCTCCATCTCCGCGGCGGCGATCCGGCTGCACTGCACCCAGCCGGCGGTGAGCATCGCTCTGTCCAAGTTCGAGGAAGAGGCCGGACTCGAGCTGTTCGACCGGTCGAAGGGCCGCTTCGCCCCTACGCCTGAAGCCGAGAAGCTCTACGATGAGGTTTATCAGGGCCTGCTCGGGCTGGACCGGGTTTCGAGCATGGCCCGCGAGCTGCGCGAGGGCGGCACCGGCCACCTCCGAATTGCGGCGGACGGCGCGCCTTCCATCAACTTCCTGCCCGCGGTGATCGGCGACTTCATCCGCGCCCACGGCGAGGTTCAGATCGATCTGCACACCCGCAGCTCCAAGCAGATCGTGTCCTGGATCGGCGGCCGACAAATCGACGTCGGCATTGTCGAGATGCCGGTGCACTGGCCCGGGGTCGCATATGAGCCATTTTCCCAGGCGTGCGTCTGCATCATGCCGTCGGATCACCGCCTAGCGCGCCGATCGGTGGTGACGCCAGCGGACCTCGAAGGACATCCGGTCGTCACGGTGCTCGAGAATCATCCGGTCAATACCCAGCTCGAAGACGCATTTGCTGCCGCGGGCTGTAGACTGACGTCGCCGGTAAGCGGCTATTTCTTCGCCACCTGTCGCAACCTCGTCAGCCGCGGCGCGGGCGTCGCGATTGTGGACGCCATGAACGGCGACGACGCCCTGGGCGGCGGCGTCGTCTCGCGGCCGTTCGAGCCGACGATTCGTTACGACATGGCGCTGGTCTATCCGGCCCAGCCCGCTCCCTCTCCGCTGGTGCGCTCTTTCATCGAGGCGACCCGCCAGGCGCTCGCGCCCTATCGACTGGATTGATCTTCTCGATCACGTCGTAGTCGTCGGGGCCCCGCAACGGCTGCCGACCGCGTGACGCGGTTATAAACAATCGTGAATTACACATTTACCCAATTAAATACCCTTTAAAGCGAAACGCCCGTACGCTTTTCCGATCTCGCTGCGGAGGGCTCACGTCCTTGCGGGCGGGAAGTCACCTTCACGACCTGACGGGTACAAAGCCGTGACCGCAGCCAGCCGCATCTTCCGGATCGCGACGGATCCTTGGATCGCGTTTTTCGCGCTGGTGACGGCCGCCTGGGCAATTCTGATCGTCGGCGCGGCGAGTCTCGCCGGACACGGAACTCCTTCGGATCTGGGACCGGGCATGGCCTCGATCTCGCAGCTGTTGAATGGCATCGGCAGGCACATTCCCCCGCACGCCCCCCATCTGCACAGCAACTTGACGGTCATCGTCGCCATGTGGTCGCTGATGTCCGCGGCGATGATGGCGCCGACCGCGGTTCCGGTGCTGCGCGCCTACCGGCATATCGTCGAGGGCAGCGCGGGACGCATACCCCGCGCAGATTTCTTCGCCTTTGTCGCCGGCTACGCCGCAGTCTGGGGGCTCTTCTCCGTATTGGCCGGCGGGGCACAACACGCGCTGGCTTCTGCGGGTTTGGTCACCGATGCCGGTATCAGCGCCGCGCCGTGGCTGACCGCCGGACTGCTGGCGCTCGCCGGCGCCTACCAGTTCAGTGGACTCAAGCATGCCTGCTTGAGCCGCTGCCGTTCGCCGATGGGGTTTTTTTTATCGCACTGGCGCGAAGGTTTCCGCGGCGCGCTTGCCATGGGGTTACGCCACGGCGCGATCTGCGTCGGCTGCTGCTGGGCGCTGATGGCGCTCGCCTTTGTCGGCGGCA
>JBFHVA010000155.1:0-8682 GCA_041589735.1 Gammaproteobacteria bacterium
GCGTTCCCGAACGGCATGAGGACATTCTCACCTCTACGATCCAACTCGGGTTGGAAGCGACGTTTTCAGAATCGCTGACGGCAGTGCTCTTGTTCGAGGCGGAGTGGGGCGACGGTGAGCGGTCAGTGCTCGACGAGGCATTCCTGGCACTCGAGGGCGAGGACTGGGGAATCGAAGGGGGTCGCCTGTACCTGCCGTTCGGGCAGTTTTACAGCTACTTTGTCACCGGCCCGCTGCTGGAATTCGGGGAAACGCGCGGAACGGGGCTTGTTGGGCGCTATTCGCTCAGCGAGAGCGTAGGTGTCAGCCTGTTTGCTTTTGATGGCGAAACAGATAACTGGAAGAAGAAAAACGACGCACTGAATTGGGGTGTTGGAATCGACTTCGGATTTCAAAATCGCGCCGTCCAAGCGGGCGCGGCCTTCCTCGACGATTTAGCAGACGCCGCTGAAGTCTCCAGGTTCGAATTTGCCAACAGCAGTCGCAATCGCGTCGGCGGTTTGAGCGCTTATGTCCTTATCGGTCTGGGTTCGATGGAACTGTCCGCCGAGGTCATTCACTCAATCCGGGAATTCACAGCCTTTGATGAAGACTCCAACCGGCCTACCGCTTGGAACTTCGAGTTGGCGTACGCGCCCCGGTCGACGCTTTTGTTCGCTTTCAAATTCGAAGGCAGCGATGAACTGGAAGAGGAGCCTGAAAAGCAGGCCGGCTTTTCTGCCACTTGGCGACTGAACAAATATGCCAGCCTAAGTTTGGAATACTTGGTTGGCAGGTACAAAGACGGATTCGTGCTTGACGACAGCGGGAATGCGCTCAGCATGCGAAAGCAATTCGGGGTACAGATCGCCGCGGAATTTTAATTAGATTTCGATGTACTTCCAGTAGGTATCCTTCTTCGTGACCATGCCGTCGCGAAATGTCCAGATATCGCAGCCCAGCCAGTCGATGGCTGGGCCTTCCTTCGGGGTGCCCTTGACCGTCCACTCCGAGCAGGCACGGTTTCCGTCCCCGGAGATGAAGTGCTGCATGTCCAGCCAGCGCATGTCGGGGATCACCGCATATCGCGCGGCAAGCACCGCACCGATGTCTGCTTTGCCTTCAAGGCGCCTCGCGTCCCACGGATCCGGGCCCCTTGCCATCAGCCATTCACAATCCTCGGCGAAGTAGGCAAGAATGCCTTCCACGTCGTGCCGGTTGAAGGCGTCCTGTATAGCGTCGAGTAACTCGACGGTGACTTTTCGCTTGGTGCTCATGGGTGCCCCTTTAACGCTAGGTTGAACGCGCGGCCCGCCGCTCCTCAGACAGCGCCGCCGTCACCCGGGCCCCCGCCGCCGGGCGGACCGTGCATGAAATAATCGCTGCGGGTGGAATCTCGTGAAGGGTGGCCGTAACGCAGGTTTTCGTACTCGGCCCTTGCCTCAGGGTCGCTCCGGTCTATGCCATCTGGCTTCACCAGAACCAGCAGACCGATGATGAGAGAAAAAAGCCCCAGCCAGATGAAACCGCCTCCTTGCCAGAGCATGCCCACGCCGGCGATGGCGAAAATTAGCGCAAGAGGCTTTTTGAGTTGTTTCACAGTGATCCTCGTTCTGCCGTCGGGCCATGGAGCCGCGCTGGAAGTCAAAGGCCGAGACCGGGGCCCGGTCTCTCAGTCTTTGCCATCCCACGTGTACTGCCGCAGGGCTGTTGCCGGATGGCGACAGAGATCACATCAAACTGTGATCCAGTCGTGAATTCTACCGCGCAGAAGCCTGCGGCATTTCAGCAAATAATGCGCAATTTCGCGCAACAGGCGTCAAAACTGCGGAGGCGACCCTACTAAAACGGCGACTGCAATTCCTTATCTTGGCCAGGAATTTCACTCTTCTTTTCCGTCATCTTAAGATAAGTCATTGAAATAAAAGATTTTATTCCGGAATTTGGGAAACCATCCCGAATTCGCATCCAGCGATTAAGTGCGCTGAGTGCGACGACTGGTTCACAAATCGATTTACGAATTCAGGCCTGCAATTTCTTCTGGCACGTGGGTTGCTTTTACCTATTCCAGTGAAAGCTTTCGGGGACTGCCCCGTTTGGAAGTGAAAAATGGCAACCGTTACAAACATCAAACTGGATGCATCCGAGCGCGCACTGGTGAGGCTGCTGAGCCAGCACTACGGCGACCGTTCGCTCTACCTGAGCCACCCGCGCGATCACCTTGTGTTGAGAGACGCCATGGAGCGCGGCTACGTTTCTTCCGACGGCGAGCTCACCCCGGCAGGTTACGCGTACTGGCAACGCCACGAGTGAAACCCCGGACAATCGGGGCCGGAGTCCTTTGACTGAGTTCGGGGGCTTCGGCCCTTTTCTTTTGCGCCTTCCAAACTCCGCCAGAATAAAAAAGGGGCCGGAACCAACGGACTGGGTCCGATGGCGCCGACCCCTTGTTCAGGGTCGAAAATTTACTGGCCGGTAAGTACGAACTCTACCCGACGATTCCGCGCCCGACCCGGGGCCGTCTCGTTGCTCGCAATCGGGGACTCTTCTCCCCGTCCAACCGGATCCATGCGATTACGGCTGATGCCGCGACCGACCAGGTGACTGACAACCGACTCAGCCCGCCTCTGAGATAGCTGCTGGTTGTACGAGGATGCACCCCGGCTGTCCGTATGCCCTTCTACCCGGACGGTCATGCTTGGATTCGCACGAAGCAATTCCACCGCCTGTTCCAGTCTGCTTACCGCGTCGCTGGTAAGTTGAGCGCTGTTGGTCGCAAAGTTAACTCCCTCCAGACGGAACACGACGTGGCATCCAACGTCGTTGACCTTTTCCCCGCGTGGGGTATCCGGACACTGATCCCTGTTGTCAGCGACGCCGTCACCATCGGAGTCCCGCGGACAGCCGCGGCCATCCACACGAACACCCCTCGGCGTTCCTGGGCATTGATCCAGACTGTTGATGACGCCATCGCCGTCACTGTCAGACGGGCAGCCGGAAGCATCTACCGGAGTGCCACGCGCAGTGTTGGGACAACGGTCTCGGCTGTCCGGCACTCCGTCGCCATCGCTGTCCCCGTCGATGGGACACCCAGACGAATCTACCATCGTACCTGCGGGCGTTCCCGGACATCTGTCGTTGCTGTCGATGACGCCATCGCCGTCGGAGTCAGCGGGTTTTTTGTCTCCACATACGATGGCACCGATTAATGCGCCAGCGGCAGCGCCAACGAGAGCAGCTTCGTCGTCGTCGGCGGCGAGTCCGGCACCGGCACCACCAATCAGAGCACCGGCAACCGCACAGACAGGCTTGCTGTACTGGATTGTCGAACAACCTGCCAAGAATAGCGGCACCAGAATGATGCCGACCCAAATCTTTATCGTTTTCACGAATCTCTCTCCCTATCGCATTAGCTAATGAGCGCGCCGCGCACGCCCGGGGATGATTGCCTCGATCAGTAAGAAGATCAAATTGCCGCGGAAATGTACCGAAATTGGACCAAGCGAAATTTTCAAACGCATAATGAAAACAACAACTCAGGACACTTCGTAAATAATTGTTACGAATACGACACGGGTGCTTGTTCTGACAGAGAAGTTATGTTTGGAACGCTCGCCCAGCACCGGATCCTTATGCTAGACAACTAAAAAGAGTAATCGACGACTTGAGAGCAGGTGGATTCAAACCTTGCGGGTTAACGGAACCTCCAACAGCTCCGAGATTTCCTCCGCCAGCGCCTCGATCATGGCAGATGCTTCGGTTTCGATGAGCTCGAGGTTTCCGCCGTCTTCGAGGAGTGCGCTGAGGCGAAATTCTTCACATGTCCCGTGAACGGCTCGCATCTCGAGCGCCCGGACATCGGCAAAGGCCGCAAGCGCTCGCTTTCCTTTGGAAACAGTTTTCCGAGGGCCGTCGAAAATCAGATCGTTGGCGCGACGCAAGATGCGAATGAGGCCGAATAAGTAAGGAAGCAGACACAGCGGAAAGAGCAGCAACACCCACACGTGCCACGCGGCGGTTTTATCACTTCCCGTGTGCTCTGCAGTCTGCGCCGCGTCACCAAGCACCACCAGGTAAAATATGACCACCACGCTGGTCCATATTGCCAAACGTACGAGGGCCTGAGTTCGCCCATGCGATACGACCAATACCCCGGAAGCGGGTCGATAAACTTTGAGCATGGTGAAACCTGGCGGAATAATTATCGTCAGGCACGTTTTCTCTAATGGCGTCTCCGCCATCCGTTCTGCAATCGGGCTACTCCGATCCGCTGTCGTCCTCCGGCCGAAAGCGCACCTTGATGGCGGTGGCCCCACCGACGCCGATACCGAGAAACTTCCCGTCCGCGTTAAAGCTCGCTGTCAGCTCGATTTCGGACACGGTATAGCCCTCGGTCAG
The DNA here is from genome assembly GCA_041589735.1 of Gammaproteobacteria bacterium. Lineage (GTDB taxonomy): Bacteria > Pseudomonadota > Gammaproteobacteria > HK1 > HK1 > CAMYJH01. The sequence goes on from JBFHVA010000155.1 coordinate 4,378, forward strand.
CTCGCTCAGCGCTTCCATGAGCTTTTTGATCTCGTCCCGGGCTTTCAAAAGCCCGGACCGAATCTTCGCGGGCGGTACCGGAGTCACCTCCTCGCCCACCTTCGCCGGGATAAGCAGCCCACCCGCGCTCTGAAGATAACCGAGCGGTATTTTCTTGCCCTTCTTTGAAGGGGCCTTCCTCTTTTTGCTAACCGGCTTTTTTCGAGCACGGCGTTTCGGTGCCTTTTTCTTGGCACCGTGGACAACCTTTTTCTTGGCTGCTGCCTTCTTTGCCACTGGCGTCATTCCCCAATTGCACAGAGCCTGATGAACCGTTGATCTGGGTCAACGACCCGCACCGGACCCGAATTAGTATTTTAAGAACGATACAGATCCGGGTCGAATTTCGACAGGAGAAATTTCATGACAGGCAGGTATCTTGTTGCAGCGCTACTGGCTGCAATGTTCGTTGTCGCGTCTGCGAGTGTTTTCGCCCACGGTGGCGACATCGAGTATCAGGATCCGGGCTACGGAATGGGATACAGCATGCAGTCCGACAGCATGGACGAGTATTGTCCGGGCTGCGGGATGATGAATCCCGACGGGATGGGCAACGGCATGATGGGTCACCAGCACATGGGTCCCGGCATGATCGGCGGCTACGGCATGGGACCCGGAATGATGGGTGGCTACGGCATGATGGGCCCCGGCCCGGTGTCTGGGCTGGAGCTCAGCAGCGAACAGCAAAAGCAAATAACGCGCATCAATACCGAATTGCGCAAGCACAACTGGGCGCTGCAGGGCGAGATTATCGACGCCCAAGGCAAGCTCTTTGAGCTTTATGCCGACGAGAATCCAGATGCAAAAAAGATCGGTGCCGTATACGGAAAAATATTCGACCTTCGGCGACAGATGATCGAAGCCACCATCGATGCGCAAAACCGCCAGCGAGCCATTCTTACCAACGAGCAGCGCGAGCAGCTTCGAATAGGGCCTTACGAAAGAAAAGGCCACCGGCACAGTCCCGATTCCGGAAGAATGGGCCCCCAACACGGGGGCCAGATGATGGGCGGATAATTATGCCGTCACGCGGGCCGGAAATCCGGATTTCAGTTTTCCCAATTCCGGGTCTCCGGTCCCATGATTCAAGCACACATTTCCAAAAGCGGTAATCAAAAATGAGCATACATTACGAAGGCGACATGCCCGACACTATGGAAGATCTTAAACATGGCATTCGCAGAATGCGCGAAGCGTGCCCCGATACCTGGCGTACCTGGGCGAACTTCGTTGATGCCACCCTGAAACCTTCCGCCCTCGACGCGAAAACCAAGGAGCTGATAGCGCTCGGCATGAGCATCACTACCCAATGCAAGTATTGCGTTGGGGTGCACGTGCAGAAATGCCTGGACGCCGGCGCTACCGACGCCGAGATCAACGATGTCTGTAAGGTAGCGATGCTGATGGGCGGCGGGCCCGCGATGACCTATATCGCCGAGGTGCACAAGGGCGTCGAGCTTTATCGAACCAAACAAGAACAGGTCGCCTGACAAGGCGGCGCACTTCGCGGAAATTCTCTACTACTGCGCCTTCTCCATCAGCGCAGTGGCGCAAACGTCATCAAAAGCGGATCTCAGTACGCCCGTCTCCGAAATGCGATCGCCCGCCGGCCGCACCACCGCGTCTATGAGCCGCGCCGCCGTGTAACCGCGGCCCGCATAGGCGCCGGGGTCATATCCATAGGTTCGCCGGAAAACTTCCGAAAAGCGTTCTCCGCTCATCGTGTACAGCCGATCGGGGCTTCCCGCGGAGGCGCGGTAAGCAGCGCAGTCGACGGGATCAATCAAAACCGTTTGTGTTCCTGCGAGCGCGGCATGAACAGCTTCCGTGATCTTAGGCGTGAACACGCCGGTGACGAATTCGAACCCCTTGCTTCGGGACAGTTCCCCGATCTGGCGCTGGATGGACTCCGGGCTCCCGCCGCTATCAATTTTGAAAATGTACAAATCTAACCCTCCCAGATGGCCATCGGATTCCTCGCCCTCATGACTGTCGCGCTCTTTGGTCGCATAAAGGAAGGCATCCAACGCCTGGTTTCCAAGTCGGGATTCTGGTCCGGAAAACGGCGCAACAAACCCGATTTCAAAGCTGTGCGCACCTGCGTCGCTCACCCCGATGGCGCAAATGATAGCGAAACTGAAAACTGCCGACGCCCGCTTCATTCCTTCGGGACACGGGAAATTGCAGGCAACACAGGAGATCTCTTCAACTTGTTACCCGATCGATGGAACAACCTGAAACAGTTCCCGGCGAATCGTGCCATTGAGTATCAATGTAATCATGTTGATCTTGCGCGTGACATAGTCGTCAAACTCCAGATCGCCGACCACGGCTCTCACCCGGGACTCATTGCCCGTCCACTCCTGCACCAGGCGACGGGTCGAATGCGCAAACTCGGAAGATAAATCGATGCGGTCGGTTATCTTCCAGCCGGTCTTCTCGAGCATTTCCGGATAGCCGCACTCGGCTTCAATGTACGGTGGCCCCGCCACCACTGCTTCGGCCGCTTTTTCTGAAGACGCGCCGGGCGCAATGTAAATCACGCTGAAAACCATCGCGCCCTCATTCCGTACCACCCGTCTACACTCCTCCAGAACGGCGAGTTTAGCTTCCAGGCAGCAGAGAACGTCGGAGTGGCTGATGGCGTCGAATTTGCCACTTTTGAAGGGCAGCGCGGAACCGTCGCCCACCGCGGCACTGCAATTTTCGCTTATAAGTTCAGCCGAAGCGCGGCTCATTGCGATGCGAATGCCTTCCGCGGGAAGGTCCACCAGGGTAACGTCGCAGTCGGAAATTTTCGCCAGGTAGAGTCCCGGCCAGCCCGAGCCCGCACCGATATCCAGCAGTCTCTTCTCTGGGCAAAGGTCGAGAAGTCGACTGACATTCTCGGCCTCGTCACGCGTCGTCCAGCTCGTTCCTCCGTAATCACAGCCGCAGATGCTGCGTTCGATGGCGCGCATGATGTCCGTTTGACCGCGCAGGTACAAACGGTCGAGTCTTTCGATCCGTGCTATTTCTTCCGCGCTGCGCCGCATGGGTCGTACCTCGCGCCGAAGAGAGTGAATGTCGGGACTAAAACAAAAATTTAATAAGGAAACCGAATGCTTAGATGATTGCCCCGGCTCACTTTACGCCGTCGCTCGACTGGAAGCTATTTAATCAACGAAACGCCACGCCGATGGCGATCACCGCGACGATCAGGGTGGCACCGAACAGAATTGTCAGCAAGCGAATCTTGGCCGCCAGCACCTCCATCCCTATGGAGATGTCCTGCGTCTGCTGCGCGATCTGATTTACCACCCTGGCGGTTTCCTGATCGTGGTCTTCGAGATCGCTCAAACGCGAACGAATTTCGCTCAGCTGCGTTTCCGTCTGGGCGGCGGCGTTTTCGGCGCTCCGCTTCGCCCCGCGCTTCGCCAGCAGGCTGCTCGCCGCATCGATGATGTCCGGGGCCCGCCGAACTATGGTGCCCCAGGGAATCGTCTTTGCTGCCACTGTCAGCCACGACCAGGCCATAGCTCCTCCTCCTATAACTGATGATAAAACCAGTCGGGCCGAATCTAACAATTCTTTCGACTGTCTTGATCTCTATATTCCCAATAGTTTCAGCCGGGGAGACCGTCCACCCGCGGCCGGGTCAGGATGGGCAAGTATATGAATGCGAAGATTACGAAACCCAGGATCCACAAAACCGCGGATAAGGATATCCACGTCGGATAGTGCTGTGAATCGACGATTGGCATCAGCACCCGGACTATGGCCGCGAGGAACACCAGAGCAAGCGCCCAGCTCAGCAGTTTCGGCGGCGCATGCACGTCACGCCCGGTATGGCCTAGAGAGACCCGACCCATCATGCTTATCGTGATAAGGCCGATGCCACCCACAGCGAAAGCGTGAATGGCAAGAAAATACGAGCCGATGTTCGCCAGCGCCGTTAACCAGTAAAGCCCGAATCCCAGAATTATGAAGAGGTACGCAAGGTAGAGACTCCAAAGCAAAGGCTTTTTCCAGATTCCAGAGGTGTGCCAGCCGATCGCACGAATACAGTGGAGCACGAATAGTCCTACGGCCAGCCAGCCGGCGACCCATTTGAAAGAAGTGAAGGTATCGAGAACGAAGAAAAGGACGAACAGCGCCATGCTCGAAAGATCTACCCAGCGCCGGTTGCTGAGCTCCACCGGATAGCCGACACCGCGTTCGATGAAGCCCGGGATAACGCGCCGACCCATGGTGAGGATCAGGCCAATGACGAGATAAAGTCCTGCA
>JBFHVA010000156.1:0-8626 GCA_041589735.1 Gammaproteobacteria bacterium
AGGCCGCCGTCGAGGGCTACGAGAACGCTTCCATCAGCGGACTCTGCGCGGAAGGCGCCTTCGAGGCCGCAATTAGCGCCATCAGAATGCTCGATCTGAGCGCGCTCACTGAAATCAGGAAAACCGAAGAACAGTAATTCCTTGCCGCCCGGCGCCGTGCTTGCAAGCCTCACGTGTCCAGGTGCGCTGGCTTGCCCCTTACCCCTTGGTAGAGGATGCCTTGCCTCAGCTTCATGATTCGATCGTGTTCGGCCGTCGCCGCTTCGTCCATGTCGCGCTGCGGCGGAGTTTCATGAACGAAGTGATGGTAGCGATCCTCGCCGCGTACCAGCCAGGCGCTGTCCCGTTCGGCATTGATTTGTCTCACGTGAGGGGCGATATAGCGCATGGCTACGCCGATGCGCCGTTCGGTGGATCGGTTGGGCTCTGAGCCATGCACCGTGCGGATGTTGTGCAGCGAAATTTCCCCAGGCTGTAGAATCAAGTATTCCGCTCGGTCCTCGTCCACTTCGATGGCAATCTTCTGCCCGCGAGTCAGCAGGTTGTGTTCCGCCAGGGTGTCGTGATGCGGAAGCTGCTCCAGCTTGTGGCTCTCAGGGAGCATTTTCATGCAGCCACTCTCGCGGGTGGACGGCGACAATGCCACCCATGCGGTGACGACGTCGGGCTGGCTCAACCCCCAGTAGGTGGAATCCTGGTGCCAGGAAACGTAGCCCGGGTCTTTAGCGTCTTTCACGAAAAGACTAAATCCCCAGAGAAAAATGTCGGGTCCAAGCACGTCTTCCACCGCGTCCAATATGGATGGGTGACTGGCGATGTCCCTGGCCCAGGTCTGAAGCAGGTAGAGCTTCTGTCCTTTGGAGAGCGTATACCAGCCCTGATGGGCGCGCTCGTATTCCTCGAAGCGAAGGCGAAATGCTGCGCTTTCTTCCGACGATAGCGCCGAGATCGGAGCGACAAAACCATTCTCTTGGTAATACGCGACCTGCTCCGGTTTCAACCGTTTAGGCATGACTCACTCTACCTCCCCGCATCAGGCGCAGCGGTTCTTTTATATGCAGCGTGACGCATTATAACTCCCCTGTTTCAACCCGCGGTTTACGTCGCACCGCCGGAGGTAGTTGAAATAATGATATATTCGCTCTCGGTCCCCACGCTTATGAGGTATCGAATCGTCCGGGGCAATAATTACCGGGGAGATGCCACAGATGAAACTCTCTATTGTCATTAAGTCTGCCGCCTTACTTACGCTTCTCGCCGCCACGCCGTGGCCGACTCTGGCGTGCAGCGCCGCGGGCCCGAACACCCACGTGGGCAAGCTTCTGTCTGTGGACAAGGGCGCAGGCACATTCACTCTGCTGGACGCTGAAACCATGAGCCCGGTGACGCTTGCCGCTAGCGCCGCGTTGCTTGATCAGGTCTCGAGCATCAGCGGCAGCGTCGTCGTCACCTACGAGAAAAACGGCGACATGCTGAGAGCACTGGAACTCAAGTAAATCCTCTATTTGACGTTCATCACACCCTGCTGATCATCGAAGGAAGATAACGCTCCATGGCCGCTGAAGCCGGATCTTTCACCGATGCGTCCGTGCCCCCGCGAGACATGGCGCCTGAGGAATGGCGCATGCGCCTGGATCTCGCCGCGGCGTACCGTCTGGCGGTGATTTACGGCTGGACGGATCTCAACAATACGCATTTCTCCGCGCGAATTCCGGGCACGGATCATTTTCTATTAAACCCTTTCGGCATGCTGTTCGACGAGATCACTGCCTCGTCACTGATCAAGGTCGACCACCAGGGCAACGTCATCGGCGAAAGCGGTTACCCCACCAATCCTGCGGGCTTCGTCATTCACGGCGCCATTCACATGGCGGTACCCGAAGCCAACTGCATTATTCACACCCACAGCCGCTTCGGCACCGCGGTAGCGATGCAGAAACAAGGTCTTTTGCCCGCAAGTCAGAAGGCGCTCACGCTTATGGGCTGGCTCGCATACCACGATTTCGAGGGGGCGGCGTTGGATACGGACGAACGTCCGCGCATCGTTGGTGATTTGGGCGATAAGAAACTGATGATCTTGCGAAACCATGGTCTTTTAAGTGTCGGTAAGAGCATGGGCGAGGCCTTTGTCTGGATGTATCGACTGGAGACTGCCTGCCGAATGCAGATCGACGCGCTATCCGGAGGCGCCGAGCTCAATCCCATTTCCAACGCCACCCGGCAACACACCATCGCCCAGGGACTCAAGATGTACGGGCCAGGCGGTTTCATCGAAGCCGGCCTCGAATGGCCGGCGTTGATCCGCCAGCTCGAGCGCGTCGATGGAACCGGCTACCGAGGCTGACTGCCCGGACTTCAACAGAAACGCTCAAACGAATCGACCACTCGGCATCGTTTACTCGCGTTTTCTGTTTGTACCTTCCCCGCCACCCTGCTCGAATAGGAACTTTTCGGTGCCCGCGAAAAACGACAGGCGTGACCTTTGACCGCCAACGCCTGCAGCCCTGAGCGTCCAGTCTGAGCTGGTCTTAAAAAAGCAAAGGCCCCGCGAAGCGGGGCCTTTGTTCCCCAGTCCATTCGGCAGCACCCCACTGGGGAAGGGTGTGTTAAGTCGGCGCCTCAACGGCGTCGTCCCTGCCTCATTGCCTTTTAGGATACCCGCGCTGGCACGTCCCTGGCCATTAGGCTTCCCTGACGCGGGGCCTTAAAAGGCAATCTACTGAAGGCTTCAGGTGTTGACCCCCATACGCTTGTCCAGATAACGCTTGCGTTCGGCCACGATTTCCTTGAACTCGCCGGACACCCAGCGATCCTCAACAGCCCAGTAGTCGTCGCTTCGACGATTGACCAGCACCGAGTTGGCGGCGATGGTCATCAGAATGGCCTGGCCTTTCTGCGTGCGAATCGTCGTTCGCGGAACGCCGGCCCAGTCGATGATGACGTCCATCGGGCGGCCGTTGGCGTCGCGCAAAACGGGCTTGTAGTAATTGAAGTCGCCTGGCTCCAGGGTGCGCGTGGTACCGCCTTCCCTCACCTGGACGACGGTATCAGGCCGGTAGACGACCGCGTAAAGCGTATAGCCCTCCCGGTCTGCGGTTCGGATCCCGGTGAGTATGTAATGGTCATAGTCCTCAACCCCGTAGCCTTTGAGCACGCGTTGAAAATGTTCCGTAGCTGCGCTCAGGTGACGGAAAATTTTTCCGGTGTCGCCGCTTGCCGGGACGTCCTCAATCTTCTCCTTGTACGCGTACTCGTAGGTGCGCTCCAGATTAACTTGAGAGTTTGCTTCCACCATCGCGCGATTCATTTCGTGCAGATCCGATGAAATAAAGTACGGCACCGTCGAAACGCCTTCGAGAAGCCCGGCGACGATCATGAACGGCGAAAGTATGAGATGGCCTATTCCCTGGCCGAAGGTGTTAAAGCCGTGCTCTGGACTCGGTCCGCCCTGTTGGGGAGCAGCGCAGCCGGCTATGAGCGTAGCCGTGAACAATGAAATTACCATGCGTTTCATCAATCTAACCTCCTGAACCGGCTCGATTGCGGCTCGGCCTGTAATGCAGCGATACTGCGCGCCGTACCATGCTGTCCGAAGACCGGGAAACGCGCATTCCGCGCTGCGATGGGTGAAGCGTGGCATGCGCCGTGTGACGACGGCGTTCCAGGCAGGTCACAGAATGCTTACAGAGCGAAAACCGGGAACAAGTGGTTCAGCAGACACCGTGGGAACGGCTATCATTGGTTTGGAAGGCCAAAGCTAACGCTCAAGACTGATGTCTGACTCAACCGACAGCGAACCCGGCTGGAACCCGACGCCGGATCCTCGAGCCCTCGCATTCGATCTGGACCAGGCGCTCTCAGCCCTGGTGCTGGTGCATTCCAGGGTACCGGAAACCGCGTTGACCGCCGGCGCGCTCGGCACGGAACGCGCCGGAAACGGCGTCTGCATTGGAGACGACGGTCTCATCCTCACCATCGGATATCTGGTCACGGAAGCCGAGCAGGTGTGGCTCACCAGCGGCGAGGGCCAGACGGCGCAAGGCTACGTGGTGGGTTACGACCAGGAGACCGGATTCGGCCTGGTGCGGGCGGCACAACCGCTGGAAGTTCCTTTTCTCGCGCTCGGCGATTCCGACTCGGTAGTGCCGGGAGACTCGATGATCGTTGCTGGCCACGGCGGGCGCGATCAAGCTATTAATGCCAAAGTCACCACCAGGGGCGAGTTTGCCGGCTATTGGGAATACGTGCTGGACGAAGCTATTTTCACTTTTCCCGCGCATCCGAACTGGGGCGGTACCGGGGCCATCGGTATGCAGGGTGAGCTGCTCGGCATCGGATCTTTGCTTGTTCAGCAAATCACGCAATCAGGAGAGAGCGCCAGCGCAAACATGATTGTGCCTATCGATCTGCTAAAGCCCGTTTTCGACGATCTTTGCAACTACGGTCGTCGCAACACTCCGGCCCGCCCGTGGATGGGCATGCTGGTGCAAGACGTGGGTGATCGCCTGGTGGTGGGCAGCACTTACCCGGGATGCCCGGCGGACAAGGCAGGGCTCAAGCCCGGCGACATCATTGTCGCGGTGGCGGGCGAGGAGCAATCCGGGCTGGCCCAAATGTTTCGAAAAGTGTGGAGCCTAGGACCCGCCGGCACCGAGATCCCGTTGACGATGGTGCGCGAGGGTCAGGCCTTCGAGGCCGTGCTGCATTCCATCGACCGCAACGCGCGCCTTATTTCCGGCAAGCTGCACTGAGACGCAGAACTCGCGTCGATTGCCAAAAAACCTGTTAGCTCGCTGCTCCGGCCAGGCGCCGGTTCAGAGCGCTGGTCACGGCCGTTAAAGAAGCGATGGTGATGTTGGGGTTCATGCCCACGCCGAAAAGCGTTTCGCCGTTCTCGCCTTCCACTTCCACGTAGGCCACCGCCGTGGCGTCGGCGCCGTGGCCGATGGCGTGCTCATGGTAGTCCACTACTTTGACCGCCGCGCCGCAGTTTGCCGACAGCGCGTTCAGATACGCGGCGATAGGGCCGTTGCCTTTGCCGTTGATGGTGCGCTCTTCGCCGTTCTGGCGAATTGTAGCCGTGAGCCTTCGAAGCTCAGAGGCGTGGGTGTCAGGCACCGACCAGTGCTCGATGAACTCGAAAGGTTCGCGCCGGGAGAGATATTCCCGCTCGAACAGATTCCAGATTTCGTCCGCCGAGATTTCTTTGCCGCTTTTGTCGGTGACTTCCTGAACCACGCGGCTGAACTCGACCTGCAGGTTTCGAGGCAAATCGAGCTGGTGATCGGATTGAAGGATATAGGCTACTCCCCCCTTACCGGACTGGCTGTTGACGCGAATGATGGCTTCGTAGCTGCGGCCGACGTCTTTGGGGTCAATGGGCAGATAGGGCACTTCCCAGAGCCCGCTGTTGCTCTTCTTGATCGCCGCCATACCCTTCTTGATAGCGTCCTGGTGGGATCCCGAAAAGGCCGTGTAGACCAGGTCCCCAGCGTAAGGGTGGCGCGGGTGAACCGGCAGTTGATTGCAGTACTCGGCGGTCTCTCTCAGCTTGTTTACGTCGGAAAGATCGAGCTCAGGATCGACCCCCTGGGTAAACATATTTAGCGCGAGGTTCACCACGTCCACGTTGCCGGTTCGCTCGCCGTTGCCGAACAGCGTGCCCTCGATGCGGTCGGCGCCTGCCATGACCGCAAGCTCGGCGGCCGCAACTCCGGTACCGCGGTCGTTGTGAGGATGCAGACTGATAATCAGGCTGTCGCGGTTTTTGACGTTGCGGCAGAACCATTCAATCTGATCCGCGTAGATGTTCGGCGTCGCCATCTCCACGGTCGCCGGGAGGTTCATGATCGCCTTCTTCTCGGGCGTCGGCTCCCAGATTTCGGCCACGGCGTCGCATACCTCGACGGCGTAGTCGAGCTCGGTGCCGGTGAAGCTCTCGGGAGAATACTGGTAGATGATCTCGGAGTCGGGCATGCCTTCGGCGAGCTCACGCACCAGTTTCGCGGCGTCCGTCGCGATCTTCTTTATACCGTCTTTATCCAGGCCGAAGACCACCCGTCGCTGAAGGGTCGAAGTGGAGTTATAGAGGTGCAGGATTGCCCGATGGACGCCTTCGATGCTCTCAAAGGTGCGCCGGATCAGCGGCTCGCGCGCCTGGGTGAGCACCTGAATGGTGACGTCTTCGGGAATGAGCTGGTCCTCGATGAGCTTGCGCACAAAATCGAAGTCGGTCTGGGAGGCCGAAGGGAAACCCACCTCGATCTCCTTGAAGCCCATCTCTACAAGCACCTTGAACATGCGCAGCTTGCGATTGGAGTCCATAGGATCAATCAGGGCCTGATTGCCGTCGCGCAGGTCGACGCTGCACCAGATAGGCGCCTTGGTGATGGTCCGCGAGGGCCATTGCCGATCGGGCAGGTTAACGGGCTCGAAGGCCTGATACTTGCTGATCGGCATGCCGGTCTTGTTCATCGGGGTTAGCTCCGCGGGATTGGCGAACGCGCCGTTCCCGCCTTCCAAAAAACTGAATTTGACATGATAACCCCGGACGGCAGCAGGCTGAATACCAATGCCCCACCAGCCCCACCCCGGAAAATAGTGCCAGGCACCATTTTAAAAATGGTGCCTGGCACCGTTTTTCAGCGCAGCTGGCAGCGGGAAATGCGGTTCGTTAGGCAGCCCAGGTTATGCAGAAAAACCGGCGCCTGGGCTGCGGCGAAGCCGGCCTCGCCCTCCCGATCGGCGTTTCGATAGCGCCGCCAGTCGCCCGCGTTTCCTTCGCGCCAGTAGCCGCTCAGGAGCTGCACATCAAGGGGCTTCCTCTCCGGCAGGGTGTTGTAGGCCGCGCCCGGCGGACCACTCCGACCGGGCAGCAGGCGACGCTCGCCGAGAAATCCCTGGAACGTGTAGAAGGCATCGCTCGGGGGAAGAAACTCAAGCGCGTATTCCGTCTCCCGAGCGCTGTCGGTGACGTCATCGGCAGCAATAAACGGCCGATTGCCGAAGCCCATCAGGTAGGCCATCCCGTCCCGGTCTGCAAAACGCACCGCGCGCCGCCGATGCCTCCCCGGCAGGTGCGGATAAAGCTCGTTGGATCGGATCGCCACGTCGACGACCATGCGGCCGTCCGCCGGCAGCTCGATGTCTTCGCCAATCAGATAGGTGCGCAGGTAGTTGTGCTGCTGAAACATGACGGCGACGGGCGTCTCCTTCGCGTCCAGCACCACCGTCACCGCCGTGTAGTGATCGAGTTGATGCCAGTCGCGCAGATCTCCCAACAGGCCGAGCAGCGCCGCCCTCCAGCCTTTGAGCCCTCCGGGCAATCCCGAATGACGAAACACCGCGTGGTAGGTGAGAAAGATAAAGCTTTTATCCACGCCCACACCGCTGCTCGAGTCGCCTACCTTTGCGCGATCGATGCGGGCATAGATAACCGGATTCGAGTTTCCGGGGTTCGACGGCAGATGGCGGAACTCGGCTTTTTCGTCGCCTTTGAAACGGTTCAGCAACGGCTGCGTAACCTCACTCGAGACAAGTTTTCCCTGCCCGTCGCTCAGGCTGCCGTGAGCGACGTAATCGCGATAGAAATCGATGGGACCGGGCTGATCCCTGGGAACCAGAATCCGGGGACGGTGGCGCAATAACAGCGTGCGCTGTTCCAGGCTCGGGATCGTCACGGCTGGTGAATTTTCAGCGAAATAACGGGCGAAGCCAGGGTGCTGGGAGAAGTTGGTCTCAGGAGCGCTACTGGCCGCGGCAGGAACCAGTATCGCCAGTGAAATGACCTGCAGGCGGTGCCACCATTTCATGGGATTGAAGAATCCTTCTGCTATATTTTTTATTGCCGTCCGAAAACCGCCGCCAAGCGGCGTTAATCAGGGAAAGCGCATGAACGAAGACCACATCATCGCCGCCATTCTCGCCGCCGGCATGATCGCACGAAAGAGCAAAGATGACTTGAGCCCCGCGGACGCGGTCGCTCTTTACGCCGAATGTCTCTCCGAGCTCATCGACGCGAACCGCCCCAAACGCGACCTGGACCAGGCTGCGAACGGCTGATCGGTTCGCCCGCGAATTCGGGCCCTCGTAATCTTTTACGCATTCAGCGCGGCGCCGACCGTGAGAGTCGCGCGTCCACGTGGTTCAGCAGCTCCTCCAGCTCGGGGTCGGCGCCACCGATGCGATTTAGCTCCGATACCATGCTCGCCAGATAGTCACGGCAGCTGCCGAAGCTGCCCCGCGCGTCGGCAATGAGATCGGCCATTTCGCTCACTTCCAGCCGGCCGCAATACTGAAAGTGAGTCGTGTCCACCACGAAACAAAGTGCGTCAAGCTGCTGCTTGCCCGCTGCAACCTTTACCCAGGTTGGGCAATAGACGCCGGTATTCATTTCCCGTTCGAACAGGGCCTCGAGGTCGCCCGCAAGGGTCTTTGGATTCAGCGTATAGGCGATGCCCAAGCACTCGCCCTTGCCGGGCACAAGCGCAGGCCCCAGGCCGGGACACTCCGGCGTGCCCCGGGCGCGCACCGTCAGAATGCAGAAGTGGCGCTCGTACCCTTTGAGCAGGGCGGGTGCGGATTGGATCGGCTCGAAGCATGGATTCCACATCAGCGAGCCGTAGGC